>CAYXMF010000009.1:0-26128 GCA_964465845.1 uncultured Eubacteriales bacterium
CCCCGCCCTATAATATTATAATTTAATTCTGCATTAATAAGCTTTGCCCCAATAGAGCATTTTATCAGCAGGTTTGCCACAGCAAACGCACTTATCAGCAATCTTTTCCTGAACAAACGGAATACAACGTGATGTAACGCCTGCCTGCTCTTTAAGAGCATCTTCACATTCGCGGTCACCGCACCACATAGCCTTGATAAAGCCCGGCTTATTTTCAGCCAAATCAATCATTTCGTCCATATCGTGTGCAACATAAGTCATATTGCTACGACGTTCAAGTGCTTTGTTGTAAATTCCTTGATGAACTGCCTCAAGCAATTCAGGAATTTTAGTTTCAAGCTCATCAAGAGATACAAAGTATTTTTCTCTTGTATCACGGCGTACGACTACGCACTGATTATTTTCAATATCACGAGGACCAAGTTCAAGACGAAGCGGAACACCCTTCATTTCGTACTCAGCGTATTTCCAGCCGGGTGAGTTGTCACTCAAATCAATCTTAGCACGACAAATCTTCTTAAGATTCTCATAAACCTCAGTTGCTTTTTCCTTAACGCCTGCCTTGTGAGCAGCAACAGGAACAACAACAATCTGAACAGGTGCGATTTTAGGCGGTAAAACAAGGCCGTTATCATCACCGTGAGTCATAATAATTGCACCGATAAGACGTGTTGTAACACCCCATGAAGTCTGGAACGGATGCTTTAACTTATTGTCTCTGTCCTGGAACTGAATTCCGAAAGCCTTTGCAAAGCCATCACCGAAATAGTGACTTGTACCCGACTGTAAAGCCTTACCGTCGTGCATAAGAGCTTCAATAGTATATGTATCTTCAGCGCCTGCGAAACGCTCTTTTTCAGTTTTAACTCCCTTTACAACAGGCATTGCAAGGTAGTTTTCACAGAAGTCTGCGTAAACATTAAGCATCTTAATTGTTTCTTCCTGAGCTTCTTCAGCAGTTGCATGAATTGTGTGACCTTCTTGCCACAAGAATTCACGTGTGCGAAGGAATGGTCTTGTAGTCTTTTCCCAACGACAAACTGAAACCCACTGATTATAGAGCTTTGGCAAGTCGCGGTAAGACTGAATTATATTAGCATAATGCTCGCAGAAAAGTGTTTCAGAAGTAGGTCGAACGCAAAGACGTTCTTCAAGCTTTTCGCTGCCGCCGTGAGTAATCCAAGCAACCTCAGGAGCAAAACCTTCAACGTGGTCCTTTTCTTTATTGAGAAGACTCTCGGGAATAAACATAGGCATACAAACATTTTCGTGCCCTGTTTCTTTGAACATTCCGTCAAGAGTTTTCTGTATATTTTCCCAAATTGCATAGCCATAAGGTCGAATAACCATACAACCCTTTACGCTTGTATATTCAACCAATTCTGCTTTTTTAACAACGTCGGTATACCATTTGGCAAAATCCACGTCCATTGAGGTAATTTCCTCAACCATCTTTTTTTGTTCAGCCATTTCTATTCTTCCTTATCTTTTAACTTAAAAAGTTGCAGGGACTAAAGTCCCTGCTATATAATCAAATAATTATCAATTAGTGTTCTTCGATAAATTTAACAATATCGGAAACTGTTTTAATATTTTCAAGAGCCTCGTCAGAGATTTCCATATCAAACTCATCTTCAAAGGTCATAACAAGGTCAGCCAAATCAATGCTGTCAGCGCCAAGGTCCTCGAGAAGAATAGCGTCCATAGTTACAACGTCTTCATCTAATTCGAGCTGGTCACAAATAATTTCACGAACTTTTTCAAATACCATTCATAACACCTCCTGCAAAATTTATTTACATCATATATACTAAAATTTTTTGACGCTTTTGTCAACAATTTTATTGCAAATTTATGAAATCTTTAATCGGTGTAAAGTCAATGTGCTTTACATTTTTAACCAATTCATAAAAGCTTCTGCAGATTTCGACACAACCGCCCTCTGCGTCGCTTTCAGTGTTAAATGGCATTACAGGATCGTGAACAGATAATCTGAGCAAAAACCAACCATTTCGTTTCTCATCTTTAAATGAAACTCTTACGCCCTCGTAATTATCAGATGCTAAAATCATTTTGCTGTCCTGTTCTGCGATTTCTTTAATATCTTCAATCAGTTTTTCTCCGATTTCGCGGAAATTATCAACAGTTATATTAAATCTCAGCTCTTTTTCTTCAAGTGGCTTTTTAAGAGATTTAATGCAGTCGCCAATCTTCTTACCCTCTTTACGAAGAACAGCCGCTTTAATAATGATTTTAGTAATCAGATATGCACCGTCATCAAGATAATAGTTCTCTTTAAATGCAGCGTGACCTGAAGTTTCAATTGCAAGAGGAGTATTCTCACCAAGATTTGTTCTGCGGATTGCCTCATCAATAACATTCTTATAGCCACGCTTGAAACGGATATGCTTGCCACCGAGCGTATCTTCAATAAATTCGCGAAGACCGTCACTTGTAACGGAGTCTGTAACAATGCTACCGCCCTCGTTACCCTCAAGTGCGATTACTGATGCAAGTGCTACAATAGAGTTGCGGTTGATTTCGTCGCCTTTTTCGTCAACGCATGATGCACGGTCAACGTCAGTATCAAAAATAACACCTAAGTCACAGTTATTATTGATTGTTGCATTGCGAATAAATTCCATAGCAACCTTATTTTCAGGATTTGGAATGTGATTTGGGAACATTCCGTCAGGCTCTAAGAACTGGCTTGCACTTACATCTGCCCCAAGGGGTTCCAAAACCTGTGTTGCGTAAAATCCGCCAACACCATTACCTGCGTCTACTGCAATTTTGAAATTCTTTAAAGGCTTGTCATAATCTTCTGCATTTACGCCTTTTTTAATCATATTACGCAAAATCTCTGCGTATTCGGAAATATAATCGATTTCGGTTATTGTTCCGCTGTTTTCTGCCTTGTCGCAAGGCTCGTTTTCAGCAACGGCAAGAATTGACTTTAACTCTTCCCCTGAAAGTCCGCCCTCACGGGTAAAGAATTTAAGACCGTTACGGTCAAAGGGGTGGTGGCTTGCTGTAATCTGAATTGCACCGTCACAATTTCTTGTAACAGTTGTCATAAACATTGCAGGAGTTGAACAGTATGAACAGTTGAGAATATTCACGCCCATTTCGCTGACTGCTTCTATAACAGCGGTTCTGATTCTTTCCGCTGAAATTCTTGAGTCGTGACCTACAGATACCATCAACTCGCCGTATGGCTTGCCCGTTTTTTCACTCAAAAATTTTATAAATGCTTTTGAAATGTATTTTACAACATCACCGGTCAACTGAATTTCAGGGTATTTTTCTGTTGCAACTGCAACACCTCGAACATCAGTACCGCTTTTAAGGTGCATCAATTTCATTTAATTAGACCTCTTTTCAAAAGTTCTTCTGTGGCTAACATTATGCCGATTTTTCCGCTGTGGAAGTTAAGTCCACCCTGCATCCATACCGCAAATGGCTCACGAAGAGGAGCATCAGCAGAAAGTTCTATTGATGAGCCTGATGTGAATGCACCTGCCGACATAATAACCTGATTATCATAACCTGGCATATCCCAAGGCTCCGGTGTTACATAAGAATCAACAGGGGCGCCCTTTTGAAGTCCTTGGCAGAATGCAACAAGATTTTCTGCATTTTCAAGACAGATTGCCTGAATAATATCGTGTCTTGTTTCGTGTACGGTTGGTGTAACCTTAAATCCAAGTTCAGTATAAACAGATGCTGCAAAAACTGCAGTTTTAAGTGCTTCGCCTACAACGTGAGGTGCATTGAAAAGTCCCATAAACAGACTTCTGTTTTGACCAAGTGTTGCGCCTACTTCTGTTCCCAAGCCTGGTGTTGTAAGTCTGTAACCGCAAAGTTCAACTAAATCTTTTCGACCTGCAATATAGCCACCACAAGCAGCAATTCCGCCGCCTGCATTTTTAATAAGCGAGCCTGCCATTAAATCAGCACCAACCTCGGTTGGCTCTTTCTTCTCTGTAAATTCACCGTAGCAGTTATCAACCATTACGATTGCTCTTTTATTTACTCTGTGTACAATTTCACACACCTTTTCAATTTCATCAACAGAAATTGTGTGGCGAAGCGAATATCCACGTGAGCGCTGAATATAAACCATTCTCACAGCCTTATCACTTGCGGCTTTTTCAATGCCGTCGTAGTCGAGTTCATCCTTTTCAGTCAAATCAACCTGTGCATAGTGAACACCGAAATCGAGGAGTGTGCCGTCACCCATATTCTTCCCGCCAAGACCGATTGTTGAGTGAAGTGTGTCATACGGAGTACCCGAAACACAAAGCATCACGTCATTTGGGCGCAAAATACCGTAAAGACAAACAGCCAATGTGTGAGTACCGCTTGCCAATGCACCTGAACGGATTATTGCACTTTCTGCACCGAAAATATCTGCTGTAAGTATATCGAGTTTTTCTCTGCCCTTGTCACCGTAGCCGTAACCCGTTGAGGTGTTGAAATCTGTTTCATCAACACGGTTTCTGATAAATGCAGAAAGCACTTTTTGCTGATTGTATTCAGTCAACTCATCAATTCCGCTGAAAACGGGCTCAGCCTTTTTGAGTGCTACCGCTGATAAATTTTTAATTCTGTCGCTGATTTCAAAAAACATTATAAATTTCCTTTGTGTTTTTATTTTGTTGTATATTCGTATATTTCTTTGGCTATTCTAAAGCCTAATTTTTCATAAAACTTAAGATTGTAGTCACGTGAGATTAAGTAAACGTCTTTTTTGGGAGAGGCGCTTAGTAGTTTTTTAACTAACGCTTTTCCGTAGCCTTGTCCTCTGTATTTTTCTTTTGTAAAAACATCAGAAATAAATGCCAAATCTTTATTAAATGAGATAAATCCGCCACTTATGTTATGTAAACCTTTTTCAATTACCATACCCTCACAGCATCCGTTAAGGTTTAAAAACTTTTTAACGGTTGTATTTTCGGGTGTCAGCTTATCATTAAGTTTCTCAATTTTACCGTATTGGGTATATTTAATTCCCTTTTCACCAACGATTTTATCTAATGAAATGTGCAATAGATATTTTTTATCTATTTGTTTGTAAGGCAATTTATCAGTTGACAAAACTGTTCCGTTCATCACAAATGAAAGCTCTTCAAAATCTGCATTTTCACTTACAAATGCAACACATTTTTCATTGTCCCCTGAAATTATCGCCGTAATTTTATTTTCATTATCATACTGTGCCCACAAAACGCCGTCATTTAATTCACGGTCAAGAAAAAATCCTGTTTGTGAAAGCAGTACTGCAGAATTTTCTTTTCCCAAATAGTTAAAAATTAACTTATCAAGAAAATTAACCGATTTAACCATTTGCGAATTCCTCTAAAAGCACCTCGACAAGCGCCTTTACGCTTTCCATATCTGCTTTACTTCCCACAGAAGATGCAGAATGAATGTATCTGCAAGGAAGTGACACCGCAACAGTTTTAATTCCGCCTGCTGACTTGTGAATCGCAGAAGCGTCATTTCCGCCTGCTACAACAGTTTTGGTCTGATTTGCAATTCCGTTTTTGTCGGCAATTTCACGTGCTTTCTTATATAAATCCTTATTGTAAATTGTGCCTCTGTCCATAAACGAAACAACTGCACCGTTACCAACCTTACAAACTTTTTTATTTTCAGGTGTATCGGGAATATCTGATGCGGTTGTGGTTTCAATTACAATAGCGTAGTCAGGCTTGACTGTGTACGCAGATGCAGTCGCACCGCGAGTTCCGACTTCTTCCTGTACTGTGAAAACTGCAGTATAGTTAATTTTTGACTTTTTCTGTAAAAGTTCAAGCATAACGGCACAGCCAAGTCTGTCATCAAGTGCCTTTGACTTAATCATACCGTTACCGAATTCCACGAAATCTGATTTGAAATAACCAAAGTCACCGAGAGAAATATGCTTTTCAGCCTCTTCTCTGCTTTCAAAACCAAAATCCACAGAAATGCCACTGATTTCGGGGATTTTCTTTGCCTCGTCACCTGAGCATTGATGAATTGCTTTTGCCCCCGCAACGCCAACGCAACCGTTGACTGTGATTTTCTTGCCAAAAAGTGCAGAATCATCAATTCCGCCTACATTAGCAACATTCACAAAGCCCTCGTCAGTAATATAGGTTACAATAAAACCTACCTCGTCCATATGAGCAAAAAGTGCGACCTTATTTTCAGGCTCGATTTCACCCTTTTTATCTACAATCAAATTCCCCATAGGGTCAACTGTGTATTTGCAATCCTCAGGCAACTGTGAAATTATGAAATCACGAACTGCTTTCTCATCACCTGACGTACCGTTCAGCATACATAAAGTTTTCAAAAGATCATAATTCATAATCTCACACCCTTTCCAAGAAAAGTGCAATAAGTTTTGCACAGTTTTCAATATCACGAACATCGGCAACCTCAACAGGTGTGTGCATATATCTTTGAGGAAGTGATACAAGTGCTGAGGGCACGCCACCCTTTGAAATGGTAATATGGTCAGCATTTGTACCCGTTCTGCCATTCATAATTTCTTTTTGATAAGGAATACCATTTTCCTTTGCGATTTCTACAAGTAAATCTGAATATTCACGGCTTAAAATCGGAGAATAACCAATCATAGCACCGCCGTTCATTTTTCCGCATTCCTTTGCACTTGAGTCAGGAGTTGTTGCGAAACTTACGTCAACCGAAAGGGACAAATCTGCATTAACATTAAACGACGCACAAGTAGCACCCGTTCCGCCTGTTTCTTCCTGTGCAGAACAAACAAGTGTAATCTCGTTTTTTGTATTTGTATATTCAAGCGCCTTTAAAAGCACTGCAATTCCGCCACGGTCATCAATGTAAGTAGCAGAAACTCTGTTTTCGCCTAATTTTTCAAAAGACGATTTGAAGCTTACCTTGTCACCCTCTGAAATGATTTTTTCGGCATCCTCTTTTGTCATTCCGATATCTGCAACGCAAGTGCCGTCTGTTGACACCTTGCTGTCACCGTTTGAAAGATGCGGTGGCACTGTGCAAACCACACCGTAAATATCTTCTTTACCGTGAAGTGTCAGTTCCATTCCCTCAACAGTACGCATATCAACTCCGCCGACTTTAGTAAGACGTACAAATCCGTCATCGGTAATGCCTGTTACAACAAAACCGATTGTATCAAGATGGGCATCAAGCAAAATATGCTTACCCTTACCCCCACGATGAACGATTATGTTACCTGCCGTATCGGAAGAAACATCACCATACAGTGAAAAAAGCCCCTTGAGCGCTTCAAAGGAGCTGATTTCTTCCCCCGCAACACCGTGGGGGGAAGTTAATTTTTCTAAAAGTTCAATAGTTGTCATTTAAATCAACCTTAATTTTTATTTATATCTCTGTTCCACCGACAGGTCTGATTATCAATACATAACAAGAATCGTCACCGAATACACTCTCAATAGCATTTTTGTAATCTGCAAGAATTTCATTTGGAACAAACGCCTGAATTGTACCTGCAAATCCACCGCCGTGAACGCGCCAAGCGCCCTTGCCTTTAAGAATACTCTCTGAAAGTGCAAGTGCTAATGATACAGGCTGTTCAAGTGGCTTTTTAACAGAAAATACATTCTGATTATACTTGTATGATGAGTCGCCGCTTTCAAGTATGTATGATTTGAACGCTTCAAAATCACCGTTTTTAAGAGCGTCAACTTCTTTTAAAACTCGTGCATTATCTGCAAAGAAATGCATTGCACGAAGAACTGCTCTGTCGCCAACTTGCTTGCGAACTGCAGGAATATTCTTCTTGAATTCTTCCTCATCAACCTCACGAAGCACGTTCTTACCGAAGCAACCTGCTACTGATTCCATTTCGCTGCGGATTGCGGCATAGTCATCAGTCAAATCTGAATGACTACCCTTTGTATCAACAATACAAAGTGAGTGACCTGATGATGCAAAATCGAACTTGACTTCATTTACGATTGGCTCTGACGGATTGTTGAAATCGATAGTAACAAAGCTACCTACTGAGCAAGCCATCTGGTCCATAAGTCCGCAAGGCTTATCGAAATAAACGTTTTCAGCATACTGTGCAATCTTTGCGATTGTAATTGCATCAACCTTGCCGTCGTTGTAAAGGTAGTTGAGCATTGTGCCGACAAGAACTTCATACGCCGCTGAAGAAGAAAGTCCTGAGCCTGAAAGCACACTTGACATTGTAACAGCATCAAATCCGCCGATTTTATAGCCATACTTTAAGAAGCCTGCACACATACCACGAACAAGTGCCGGTGAATGACCTTTTTCGTTTTCTTTGATTTCAAGGTCAGTAATATCACAAACGTCCATATTATAGCCGCGTGATTTTACACGAACAATATTTTCATCATTTTTTGATGCAACTGCAATAGCGTCAAGGTTAATGCTTGCTGCAAGAACTCTGCCATGGTTGTGGTCAGTATGATTACCTCCAACCTCTGTTCTGCCGGGAGCTGAGAAAAGTCGAACATCACGGTTCTCACTGAAAATTTCAGCAAAATCATTAGCAAGACTTACATATCTTTCGTGCTGAGCCTTAACAGCCTCATCTGTTACGTAAACTCTCTTAAATCTTTCATCATACGCACCTGCTAAGATTTCATTCTTCAATGTTTTTATCTGTGTCATTTTTATTTTCTCCTTTTCTTTTTTCCAAAATAAAATTTGTAATTAAAAGTGCTACTCCTGAAACAACCAAAAGAATTACAACAGGTCCCATAAAAGACCACGTAAACGGCTGTGAAATATTACCGCCGATTACCGAATAGGTCCAAATCTTAACAAAATACCCTGCTATTGAAGCAACCATAAACTTGCCGTAGGGGAATTTAATTCCGCCGTAAAACTGACTTGCCATATTAATCGGCACAGACGGAATAAGTCTTATAAGAAACAGTATGCCAAATTTTGTTTTGCCTCCGTGCTTAAGCATTTCACTTACATTTTCATACTTTTTCAACCTACGCAGAGCCATACCCTCATCAAAACGTCTACCATACCAGTAAACAAGTGAAAGAGTAATTGAAAATCCTACAATATTCAAAAACAATGCTGTTGCGGGCTCAAACATAACGCCTGTCATAATCATTATGAAGGGAAACGGTATCGGGACAAACGATTTAAGTGCATATATAGCCAAAATTGCAATTGCAATAAGCCAGTTGTTTTCAAGAGACTGAATAAAATCCTGAAGTTTACCTAACGCTTTAAGGAACTCTGCCCAGCCACCTTCAGCAACCTGAGTGCTCATTATCAGTGTAATTACCGTAAGCGCTATTGCTACGGCAAAAAGACCAATTGCACTTAGATTCATTGCATCCTTTCTGTGAAGATTACGTTTTTCCATTTTTGTCCCCTTTCAAAATGAGCCCATGAGCATAAACATACACATTAATTTTATAATATTTATTACAAAAGGTCAATATTTTTGTTGTTATATTAAATAATGTATGCTAAAATATATACATAAATCTGTAATTTAAGGCTGTGATTGTTTTTGAAAATCGTAGTACTTGATTCTTATGCTCTTAATCCCGGAGATTTATCTTGGGATTGGCTTATGAATTTAGGGGAATGTGAAATTCACCACCGCACCCCGCAAGAGAAGATACTTGAAAGATGCAAAGGCGCAGATATTATTCTTACAAACAAGACTCCGCTGACCGCTGAAACACTTTCAAAGCTTCCCGATCTTAAATATATTGCCCTGCTCTCAACAGGTTATAACATTGTTGACTGTGATTATGCAAAGGAACGCAGAATTCCCGTGTCAAATATTCCTGCATACTCAACAAACGCAGTGGCACAACTTACTTTTTCTTTGATTTTGGAAATCACAAACGCCGTGGGACTTCACAGCGAAAGTGTCAAAAACGGTGACTGGTCCCGTTGCCCCGACTTTTGTTATTGGAAAACTCCGTTGACAGAATTATGTGGCAAAACTCTTGGAATTGTAGGATTTGGACAAATCGGTCAGGCTGTGGCAGACATTGCCGAAGCCTTCAAAATGAATATAATAGCTGTTTCAGGTCACGAAACCGACCAAAGCCACCGCAAGAATTTCAAGTGGGTTGATATGGAAACTCTTGCGAAAACAAGCGATATTATCTCATTCCATTGTCCGCTTACTGAAAAAACTACGGGACTTGTAAATAAAGATTTTATAAAGAAATGTAAAGACGGTGCAATCATCATAAACACAAGCCGAGGGCCTGTCGTAAACGATAAAGATTTAGCAGATGCTTTAAATAGCGGCAAGCTCAAAGGTGCAGGTCTTGACGTGCTTACAGTTGAGCCGCCAAAAGCAGATAATCCGCTGCTCAGTGCAAAAAACTGTTTCATTACTCCCCATATTGCGTGGGCAGGCTTTGAAACCAGAGAAAGACTTATGAACATTCTTCAAGAGAATGTGAAATCATATTTAAACGGCAATCCGCAAAATATAGTTAATTTATGAGGTGTTATTATGGCAAAGTACAAAATCACAAATCCATATGAAAGTGTAACCGAGTTGCTCGGCAATATGGACAATCATTACAAAACAAACTTGCACACTCACTCAACATACAGTGATGCAAACGACACAATGACCGATATGATCAAAGGCTTTTATGACAATGACTTTGACATTCTTGCATTTGCAGAGCACGGTATTTTAGGTAAGTATTGGAATGAAGAGCCTACTCATATTCCTTTCTTCAACTTCCAGTATTTATGGCACGGCAAACGCAGTTATCTTAATGAGGAACAGTACAAGGCAATCAAGGCAGGTACATATAAAACTCAGAATAACACAAGAACTAAAACTCGTGGACTTGAAGACGTGCCGAATGCAATCGAATGCAATATGTTCACTGTTATGAAAAACCACGTAAACGGTTATTTTACAGACAATGCCTACGAAGGTGTTCAAGGTCTTGAATATGACTATGAAATCCCGATGGCACTTATTGAAAAGAGCGGCGGTATTTCTCACATCAACCACCCAACAGATTTGTTGCAGGCAAAGAAAAACCCTGACTGTGCTAAGGATCCGAAAAACATTGCATTCTTTGCAAACCTTATTATGAAATTCCCTTCATGTATGGGTATTGAAGTTCTTAATATGTACGATATTCCAAACCGTAGCGACAGAATTTTATGGGACGAACTTTTAAAGCTTCTTACACCGTACGGACGTAAAGTATTCGGCTTTTCTAACAGCGATGCTCATCAGGTTGACCAGATTGACACCGCATTTATGGATTTCATTCTCCCTGAATACTCGCTTGACACACTTCGCAATGCTATGGAAACAGGTACTTTCTTCTCAATCGCTCGTTATGCAAAGAATGAGTTAGGTGAAGATTTCGCCGGCGTTGGACCTTGTCCAAGAGTTACAAAGATTGCTGTTGACAATGAAAACGACACAATCACTCTTTCGGGTATTAATTGTAAAGAGATTGACTGGATTGCTGACGGCGAAGTTATCAAGACAGACTCTATTGACGCTGACGGCGAAATGACAACTACAATCAACCTTGCAGATTATACTGACAAAATCGGCTGTTATGTTCGTGCTCAGCTTAAAGGCAAAGGCGGAATTTGCTTGACTCAGGCATTCCTGCTTGATGACGGTAATATGGAAAGTCTTAAAAAGCCTATTCTTCAGGAAGTTATGACCGAAGAACAGAAGAAAAAGCGTAAATTCTACAGTAAAAAGCTTGGCGTAATTTACGGAAAAATTACAAAGAAGATATAAAAATTATGGCGAGAGCAAGTGCTCTCGCCATTTTGTATTATGAATTCAATGTAGGGACTGACGACCCATACAATGTTTATTTTATTTCTTCAATCCTTTTGCAAGTGTAATTAAATTGTCAAGTTGTTCTGTGCTTAACCCTTTTACTGCATTAATCAATTCTTTTGTTTTTGCGGGATTTTTCATCTCAGTTTCAAAAAATTCTTGCGGTGTAATATCAAGATAATCGCAAATGTAAAAGAATACAGACATTGACGGAAAATTTACACCGTTTTCCACACCATTAATATAACTTTCACATTGACCTATCGATAAACTCATTTCTCTTGCAGAAACACCTTTGTTTTCTCGTAACTGTGCTAATCTCAAACTGAATTCTTTTTGTTCCATTTGCTCACCGCCTTTTATCTAATTGTACTATATGCAGTCTTGTGTTATATATGAACAATTCATAAATTACACTTGACATATCTAATTTAATTAGATATAATGATTATGATATATAAACAAATTATATAAAAGACAAAATCTTAACTCTAAACAAATATTTTTTCTGTAGAATGTTAACCTACAGTTTTCGCATCATAAAGGAGTTAAGTGAGATTCGTCGAAGATTATATCTTCGGCGATTTTGCTTTTTTGGGGAAGTTGTAACAAACCTCACCGTTTTTACGATATTAATTTGATATTTAGAAATGAAGGATTTTTATGAACAGGATTTCACCTACTGAATTTTATGATTTTTTAAAAAGCAGAAATATCAACCATCTTTATTTTGCATGTTCGGTTAAAACAGCGTGTTCCATTATTAATTGCGGAAATCTTTTGTCGAAACATAAATTATCGTTAAACAAGTTGCCTGCAACCGGAATAGATTCTGCTGAAACAGACAAGGCTGTGGGATTGTGGAATAAAATAATATTTCACATTTGCGACCTGCACGGTTATTTTGCACGTCAAAACAAGTTTGGTCCTGTTTGCTTTGTTTTAGACATTGGTTTTCTATTAGATGTTCACGAGAACGACCTTTGGCTTTCCAAAAAAAATCCACTGCATTGGAAAAAAGGTGACAAAAAATCAAATTTATATTATTCCTCAGCAAATGATTTTGCTGAAACATTTGATAATCTAATCAAAACCAGAAAAACGCATAAAAATATGATTTTGATTCGTGACAAGAAAACTGAAGTAAATTTAAAAAAACATCTTGTTGAAATAATTCTCGACAAACCCGGCGAAAGACATCTTCTGTTTATGAAATCCAAGAAAGCATTGCTATATGCTTTAGAAAATGCAAAACTTCAAAATGTTTCACTTAAAATCAGGCACTGCGAAAGCTTTTGCTTCTGTTCAACCAACTATACCGAAATGTCAGAAGCTGAAATAAAAGAATTATTTAGTCCTTAAACCAACACTCAAACCTACACTCAAAAATTTAAAAAATATTATTGACAGTTGACAAATGGTGTTGTATAATACAAACTGTATCCCAGTGTAAAGGGAGGGATTTTTAATGAGTCAGGTAAAAGTTAAAGAAAACGAGTCCTTGGAAAGCGCTCTCAGAAGATTTAAGAGACAGACTTCTCGTGACGGTGTCATTCAGGAAGTACGTAAAAGAGAGCATTACGAAAAGCCTTCTGTAAAAAGAAAGAAGAAGTCTGAGGCTGCACGTAAGCGTAAGTTCAAATAAACTTGGGCTTTGCGTCGTTATGTTTCAAAACGCAAGTGGGCATCCATTGACGGATTGCCCACTATTTTTTTACTTATCTGAAATAAGGAGTTTACACTATGGTTTCACCTATGCCAAAATATCGTTTCAAAAGTGTTCTTGACATTTCGGTTGAGGATTTACATAAAATGGGGGCAAAAGCCGTTGCACTTGACATTGACAACACTATATGTAATGACGGCAAAGAAAACTGCATTGAAGGTCTTGAGGAATGGCTTGAAGAAGTGCAGAATTCAAGCATTAAAGTTATGATTATTTCAAACGCATTGCCAAGACGTCCGAAAAACATTTCAAAACGCTTAGGACTCCCCTATCTTTGTATGGCAAAAAAGCCAAAGGCTGACAAACTTATCAAAGGTGCAAATATGATGGGCGTTGAAATCCACGAACTTGCAATGATAGGTGACCAGATTTTTGCTGATATTAAAGCCGCCAATGCTTGCGGTGCAATTCCTGTGCTTGTTGATGCTTTAGAAGGTGAAACCCGATTCCCGATTTTTTACGCTAATCGTCGTCGAAAGGAAAAACCCGTTCTTGCAGAATTTGAAAAGTTACACGGGTACGGTGTTTATGATGAATGATTTACAAAAACTTTTAGCAGAATATGGGGACAACTGCTCTGCTTTAATAATCTCACCTGAAAATCGAAAATATTTTACAGGTTTTGACTCCTCTGACGGATTTTTACTTGTATCACCCGAACGTGCAGTATTTATCACTGACGGAAGATACATTGAAGCTGCTGAAAAACAGATTACTAACTGTGAAGTTAAACTTCTCGGCAAAGCGTACCCTCAGATTGCTGAAGTTCTTAAAGAAATGAACTGTCACCGATTGTTTGTTGAATCCACAAGAATGACGGTGTCAACATATAATTCCCTTAAAGGAGTGCTTAAAAAAATTCCCGTATCAACTGACACAACTCTTGATACAATAATCAACACACTTCGTTCAGTGAAAACAGAAAACGAAGTTGAAAGCATTGTAAAGGCACAGCGAATTGCCGAAGATGCTTTTGAGCACATTCTTAATTTCATCAAAGTGGGCGTAACTGAAAAGGAAATCGCTCTTGAGCTTGATTTTTATATGTTGCGTAATGGCGGCGAGGCACTTTCATTTGAAACCATTGCTGTAAGCGGTAAAAACTCATCAATGCCCCATGGCGTTCCAAGTGACAAGAAAATTGAAAACGGTGATTTTATCACTATGGATTTTGGTACCGTTATAAACGGTTATCACAGTGATATGACAAGAACTGTTGCAGTAGGCTTTGCCACCGATGAAATGAAAAACGTATATAACACGGTTCTTAACGCACAGCAAAACTGCCTTAATAAAATCAAAGCAGGTGTTTCTTGCAAAGATGGTGACGATTTTGCCCGTTCAATTATAAATAGTGCCGGCTACGGTCAATATTTCACTCACTCAACAGGCCACGGCGTAGGTGTGGAGATACACGAATTCCCCAATCTTTCTCCTGCATCAGATAGCATTCTGCAAGTTGGTAACATTGTAACTGTTGAGCCCGGAATTTATATTCCTGAAAAATTCGGCGTAAGAATTGAAGATATGGCGCTGATTACCGAAAATAGTTGTTATAACCTTACAAACGCTCCAAAAGATTTGATTATCTTATAATCAACGCTGTGATTATTGCGCCAACCCCTGCTGATGCCACCATTTCTGCAAAGAAGAAAAATCGGCTTTTGTATTTTTGCTTACGGGTTTTCGGCACGCCGGCGGAATTGTGTATGCTTTTGAGTGCTTTCCCTTTTAATTTGCTCTCGCTTTCAGCAGAAAACTCAGGGCGAACAAAAAATAAAGCTTTCTCAAAATATTCGCATCCCGTTTCATGAATTTCAAGTACTTGTCGGTTTACTCCCTTGACCATAAATTTGTCCTCACAATTCAATTTTATAATTACTCGAAAATATCTTTGGTTTTTTAGTAATTTTTATACTGTTTTTTGTGCACAAATTTACAGAAATTTTTGTCAATATGGGATTTTTACCAAAAATTATTACAACAAAATTTATACAAAGAGTATAAAGACCTTTTCAACAAATTTGTTGAAAACTCTGTTGAAAATGTTTATAACTCGCCCGATTTTCCATAGTTTTACGCCATTTTTTCCATTTTTCGACAAAATTTAAAAAAGTTTGTTAAAATTATATCAAATACAGTTTGTTGTAATTGCTTTACATTTTATACATTTTGGAACTATGCCCTCTTAAAAAACATCTAAAATTTTTGTGCAATTTCACATTAGTGCTTTTAGATAGAATTTTCATAAAATTTTGTCTATTTTGTAAAGGATTTTATTTATGAAAAATTGTTTTAAAATTCCACTTCCGAATACATTTAACCTTGACCTTTGTCTTGACTGCGGTCAGGCGTTCCGTTGGCAGACTGACGGTACAAAATGGCACGGCGTTGCATTCGACAAAGCCCTTACAATTGAACAAACAGAAACAGAGCTTATTTTCCACGACTGCACAGAAGACGATTTTGAGAGCATTTGGAAAAACTATTTTGACCTTGATTGTGATTATAATGAAATCGTGTCAAAATATGATGACAATTATCTTAAAACTGCTGTAAGTGAATACAACGGAATAAGAATTCTTCGTCAGGAGCCTTGGGAAGCACTTTGCTCATTTATTATTTCACAGAATAACAATATTCCACGAATAAAAGGCATTATTGAGCGACTTTGTGAGGAGTTCGGCGACGGCGAAAGCGATTACAAGTCATTTCCGTCAGCAGAAAAACTCGCAGCTCTCACAGTTGAAGATTTAGCACCTCTCCGTGCAGGATTCAGAGCAAAATACATTATTGATGCGGCACAAAAGGTCGCAAACAACGAAATAGATTTTAGTAAAATCGAAAGTGAACCTATTGAGTTCGGACGTGAAGAATTACAAAAAATCAAAGGTGTAGGCGCAAAAGTTGCGGAATGCACCTTGCTTTACGGATTTCATAAAATCGACGCTTTTCCCATTGACGTATGGGTTAAACGCATTATGGCTGAAATGTACCCTGACGGACTTCCCGAATGCACAAAAGGAACTGAGGGAATTGCTCAACAGTATTTGTTCCATTGGCGCAGAATGCAGAGTAAATAAACATAATTCGCCAAAATGACTTATAACTTGCAAACTCTTGACTTTTGGTGATTTTTTTGGTATTATTCATTCAATTCAATATGGTTATATCTCGTCTTTAAGGCGAGTGAAAAAGGAACCCCATCGCAAAATCGCGATGGGGTTTTGGGTTTTATTAAGCTATTTTGATGCGTCATACGTGCCCATAAGCATATTTTCTTTTTTAATGTCTTCAAGATTTTGCAACGCTTTCTCTCTGCTCTGCTTCAATTTCTTTATTCGCCTTATATTGCCAACGCCCAGCAAATAGAACTGAATCCCCCCGACTAACAAGAACAAACTACCGGCCATACCTGACAAGCCAAATACTTGCCACATGGCTTTCAATTCGGAAACAGAATAGCCACCGCTGATTCCCACATCCATAACATTTTCCGTAAATAATTCCTGGTACCGCAAACCCTGACTGTAAAAGCTGATTGCTGCACCTATAAAAACAGCAAGTATAATCACAGAAACCGTCAACAGTTTTTTCGACCATTTTATCTCTTTCTCAAAACTTTGTTTTGTTTCTTCAACTCGTCTTAAATGTTGTGTGCGGGTTAAAAGAACTACTTTGCTGAGAGAATCCATATCGTCATCATAAAGCTGATTAAGATAATCTCTGTTCATTATTTCAGGCTCAACGTCAACAACATTATATTGAAAAATATCGTTATAGCTTGCTGAAATATCTTCTTTTTGATTGTTTATGTCTTTTTCATCCATAAAACCAATCCCCTTTATCGACTCGCATCATAAGTACCGGAGTTCATATGTTCATTTTTTAAATTATCGAGCTTTTGAATAGCTTTTTTCATTAGTTCTCTACTTTTAAAAATTCTTCTTATATAACCTAATATAAGAAATGGAGGAACAATTGTAACCACTATAGATATTAATATTCCTGCAAACTTTATAAGTCCCGTTATAACACTTGTACCCGAAACCCAATAACGAATATATGCAACCGCACTCAAAACCGCCGCAACGCCTAAAATAATCACTGTTGATTTAATCTGCTCGTTCCGTTCCTTTTTATAGGCATCCACAATATCCGAATAATCTTTTATATATTGTGTTCGTGTGTAAAGAACATCGTTGATAGCACCACTCACATCTTGCCCGAATATTGCCTGTTGATATTCTTTTCCTTCAATAACATCTTCAAGTTCAGTCACAGTGTTCTGGTCAAATATTGAGTTGTAATCCATAGAAATGTCTTTTTTGTTTTCACTCACAAGAACACCACCTATTCTTCAGCGTCATAAGTTCCTACTGAAATGCAAAGCGCTTTTCTATCTTCAAGGTCTTTAAGTCTTTCGTTTTCTTTCTTTTTTATCTGCTTCATACGAGTCATAACACTTGCTAATGGAAACGAGAGAATACAAGGTAATGCCAACAAAATAATAGCTCTTTCCCTGTCGCGATAACTGATAAAGTTATTATCAAGCACCATTGGAACAACTTCAATCAACAGTCCAATCTCAACTATAATGTTTATAATTGTAAGAACAATGCAAAACGGCAAAAGCTTTTTTAAGTTCTTCTTTTCTTTATCAAAATATGTTGTTATATCGTGATATTCGGCAACATATTCCGAACGAGTCATTCGTGGGACTTCACGATATTCTGCGGAATTTTCATATGTCTTTTTCATATTCTTGCAACTCCGCTTTTTTGCGCTGCATCTGCAACCGCTTTTGCAACAGTTGTTCCTACTCTTTCGTCAAAAGCCTTTGGCAAAATATAATCCTCGCTTAATTCATCGTCTGACACAAGCGATGCAATTGCCTCTGCTGCCGCAAGCTTCATTTCTTCATTAATATCACTTGCACGGCAATCAAGAGCTCCGCGGAAAATTCCCGGGAACGCAAGCACGTTGTTAATCTGATTAGGATAATCGCTTCTTCCTGTACCCACAACCTTTGCCCCTGCACTTTTTGCTTTATCGGGCATAATTTCGGGTACGGGATTTGCCATTGGGAATACAATTGGATTATCAGCCATTGTTTTTATCATATCTTCGCTGACAATGTTTGGTGCGGAAACACCTATGAAAATATCTGCACCCTTTAAAGCATCTGCCAATGTACCTTTAATATGATTTTTATTTGTGATTTCAGCCATTTGTGCCTGTGCAGGATTCATCCAGCTTTCACCTACACAAAGAATTCCCATTTTGTCACACATTATAACGTTGCCTGCGCCCATCTTGACAATAAGCTTTGCTATGGCAATTCCTGCTGCACCCGCACCGCTGAAAACAACTGTGCAATCTTCGATTTTCTTATTCACAACACGAAGTGCATTTTTAACGGCAGCACCCACAACAACGGCTGTGCCATGCTGATCATCGTGAAAAACAGGAATATCAAGTTTTTCTTTTAATTTTCTTTCAATTTCAAAGCAACGTGGCGCAGAAATATCTTCAAGATTTATTCCGCCAAAACTACCTGCAAGAAGTGAAATGCAGTTCACGATTTCGTCAACATCTTTTGAGCGAACGCAAAGAGGAATAGCGTCAACTCCGCCGAATTCCTTAAAAAGAACACACTTGCCCTCCATAACGGGCATACCTGCCTCAGGACCAATATCACCAAGACCAAGAACTGCTGTACCGTCAGTGATAACCGCTACGGTATTCCAACGGCGAGTAAGTTCGTAAGATTTATTAATGTCTTTTTGTATTTCCAGGCAAGGCTGAGCAACACCGGGTGTATAAGCCAATGACAAAGACTCTTTATCGTTTGCCTTTGCCCTTGCGGTAATCTCGATTTTTCCCTGCCATTCGTAATGAAATTTTAAACTCTCTTTTGCGTAGTCCATAGTATTTGCCTCTAGTTTTTATTGCCTTTCAAAATATTCGTCATCAGCAATATAATATGTGCGAATAAACCCATCCATTGCCACGAACACTATCTCTCCCGTTTGAGAGAGATAGTATATTTTATCATTATCATCCTCATCTGTTTCATGTTTGGTTTCAGACTGCGGATTTTGAATTACTGCATTGGCTTTTATCAGATACTCCTCTGCAGAATCACACCCCGTTGCTTTACCGTGCTCATAAAAATGATTAAGCAACTTTTGCGGTGTACGGAACATTAAAATTTTTGCCATTAATGCTCAACCCAATCTCTTGAGCGTTCAACTGCACGAAGCCAACCACGGTAACGTTTTTCACGTTTTTCCAAATCCATTTTTGGCTCAAACACCTTGTCAACTTCACGGATTTTCTCAATTTCTGCCTGATTTTTCCAGAAACCTACTGAAAGACCTGCAAGATAAGCTGCACCGATTGCAGTTGTTTCAACCATCTTCGGACGGTTAACGTTTGTTCTTATCATATCTGACTGAATCTGCATCATAATATCACTTACAGATGCACCGCCGTCAACTCGAAGCTCTGAAAGTTGAATGTCAGAATCCTGTTTCATTGCCTCAAGCAAATCTGTCATCTGATATGCGATTGCTTCAAGCACGCTACGGCAGATATGCGCTGCATTAGCACCTCTTGTAAGACCTACAATTGTACCTCTTGCATACATATCCCAATAAGGTGCTCCAAGACCCGTAAATGCAGGCACAAAGTAAACACCGTTTGAGTTGGGAACACTCTCTGCCAATTCGTCGCAACGGCGAGCAGATGGGATAAGCTGTAAATCGTCACGAAGCCATTTTATAACTGAGCCTGCATTAAAAGCAGAACCCTCAATTGCGTATGTAACTTCGTCACCGATGCCCCATGCAACGCCCGTAACAAGATTATTCTTTGATTCAACTCGCTTGTTGCCTGTATTCATAAGCAAGAAACAGCCTGTGCCGTATGTGTTCTTTGCCTGACCTTTCTGGAAGCAACCCTGACCGAAAAGTGCAGCAGGCTGGTCACCGATAGCGCCTGAAATTGGCACGCCTGCCAACTCTTCAATACCCATAACACTCTTGGCGACTGTTCCGTAAATTTTGCTTGAAGGCTCACATTTTGGAAGCATTGCCATAGGAATACCAAGTTTTGCACAAAGATATTCATCCCAGCAAAGTTTATCAACATCAAAAAGCATTGTACGTGATGCGTTTGAATAGTCAGTAATATGTACTGCTCCGCCTGTAAGATTCCATATAAGCCATGTTTCAACTGTACCGAAAAGAAGCTGTCCTGTTTCAGCAAGTTCTCTTGCACCCTCAACATTATCAAGAATCCACTTGATTTTTGTTGCTGAGAAATAAGCATCAACAACAAGACCTGTATGGTCTTTTATGTATTGTGTAAGTTCTTTGTCTGCTTTGATTTTTTCACACATATCAGCAGTTCTTCTGCACTGCCATACAATCGCGTTATAAACAGGCTTGCCTGTTGACTTGTCCCAGACAATTGTTGTTTCGCGCTGATTTGTAATACCGATTGATGCAATATCTGCCGCAGTCGCTTTGCTTGCCGCCATTACTTCCATAACGGACTGAAGTTGTGAGAAAAGTATTTCCATAGGATTATGTTCAACCCAACCTGTATGAGGGTAAATCTGATTGAACTCATGCTGTGCCTTATAACAAATATTTCCTTTTTTGTCAAAAAGAATAGCACGTGAGCTTGTTGTTCCCTGGTCTAAAGCTAATACATATTTTTTCATTGTATAACACCTCATTTATAAATAGATAAAAATTAACTTAAATCCCCATTGTAGTTAATTTTTAAGATTTTTAATGTTTTATAAGTCTTTTGCAACGGAACCACAGTAATGACGCATGCTTATAAACTAATGACGGACACGCTTTTTTAACAGGTGCACCATTGACTTTATACACGTCAAGAAGATTATAGTAATCATTTGACTTGTGCAAAAATGTTGTAAATGACGGATACCCCTCTTCAGCCCACGCATTTTCAGCCATAGCCGCTAATCGTGGGAATACAAGAAAATCAAATCGTTTCATATTTGAAACATTTTCTGTCCACATCTGTGCTTCAATTCCATATGTTTCAACATCATCCGTTAAAGCACCGTCATCCTCACAAACTTTTTTCAGTGTATTAAATCCGTAAGGAAAATCCAGACGATATGGGCTTTCGCTTGAATTTATAAGGTTGCTTTCATCGGTTTCACACTCAGTTATCACTCTGATTTTTTGTGTCTGACAGTATGCGACAATTTCTGCCGTTTCTTCTTGTGTGTAATGGTTGTCAAAATCCTGAAAACGAAGAACATTCAGTTTATGCAAAGCCATTAAATCTGCAATTCTTTTAATTTCGTCTGTTGTATAAAAATTTTTTCTACAGTTCAAATTGAAACCGCGATATGAAAAGCGTGGGTAATCCACAATTTCCGTGTATGGAATTTTGCCGTTTGTCTGCAAAAGCATTTGTTTTAACGTCTGAATTCCATAAAAAAGTCCTGTTTCTGTTTTTGCATTTATATATACACGTCTGTTTTCGCACAGAATGGTATAACCCTCATCTTGTTCAATGGAGTCATCGAGTTTTAAAATAATTGATTTTTCTTCACCTGTGTCTTCGTGAATAATGACTTTTTTATTAAAGACTTTTCTTGCAAAAGAAATCAGATCATCTGCACAAGGAAACGGTGAAATAGTTGTTCCCGCATGAAGTGTAAAGCCTTTTTTGTCACTGTTAAAAAGCACGCTGACGGGCTGAGGAATTATGTTAAACATCCTTTAATCCTCCAAATACAATTATACAAATACATTTTAACACAAAAGAACTTCAACTACAACAAAAATAGTGTAGATTTTCCTCTTGAAATTATGTTATATATATAGTATAATTATTTGACTAGATAAAGATGCCTTAATTCAGTCGTGTGCCGTGTGGGTCCTGTGCGGCGGGGCGCTGTGAACCATGTCAGGCGGGGAACCGAGCAGCATTAAGCGGTTTGCACCGGGCGCCACAGTCTGCCTGCACGACACATGACTGAGTTAAGGCTTTTTTTAAAGTAACCCTGATTTAAATTCTCAGCGGTTACAGGGTTTCTCTAAATACAAGACAGGAGGGTTTCGGAAAAATGTATCGTGCGTTTTACAGAAAATACAGACCGTCAACATTTACCGACGTTGTTGGTCAACAGCACATTACAACTACACTTGAAAATGCCGTAAAATCAGGCAAAACAAGTCATGCTTACCTTTTCACGGGTTCTCGTGGAACGGGCAAAACCTCATGCGCAAAAATTCTTGCGAAAGCAGTGAACTGTCTTAATTCTCATAACGGCAATCCCTGTAATGAATGTGAAATCTGTAAGGGTATTGATTCGGGTGCAATTCTCGATATCATCGAAATCGACGCTGCATCAAACAATGGTGTTGATAACATTCGTGATTTGCGTGAAGAAGCAAACTTTACTCCTGCAAATGCAAAATACAGAGTTTATATTATTGACGAAGTTCATATGCTTTCAATTGGTGCATTCAATGCTCTTCTTAAAACTCTCGAAGAGCCACCTGCTCACGTAATCTTCATTCTTGCAACTACTGAAGTTCATAAATTGCCCTCAACTATTCTCTCCCGTTGCCAGCGTTTTGATTTCAAACGAATTCCACCTGAAGATATGGCAGTTCGTCTTAAAGAAGTTGCAGTTAAAGAAAATCTTCAGCTTTCTGATGACGGCGCTATGCTTATTGCCCGTATTGCAGACGGCGCTATGCGTGATGCACTCTCTCTTCTCGACCGTTGCTCATCGTATGAAGGCGTAATTGACTCTGCTGCAGTCGCAAGCAGTGCAGGTCTTGCGGGCCGTGAATATATATTTGAACTTTGCGACTGTATTCTTGAGAAGGATTCAGCAAAAGCACTTGAAGTTATTGACAAGCTTTATAATGACTCTTGTGATATGGAACGTCTTATTACCGAGCTTACAAGTCATTTCAGAAATCTTATGGTTTCAAAAGCCGTTAAGGATTTCCAGAATATGATTATCTGTTCTCAGGGCGAAATTGAGATTATCAAAGAGCAGAGTGCAAAAACAACACTTGCAACAATTATGTCCTGTATCGACGTGCTTACAGCATCTGCATCTACTATGAAACAGGGCGCAAACAGAAGAACAAGTGCCGAACTTTGTATTATAAGACTTTGCACGCCTTCGCTTGATAACGATATGAACGCAATTCTTCGCAGACTTAATGAGCTTGAAATGGCAGTTGCTTCTGGCAACATTGCAGTTAAAACAACTGTTCCTGCACCCGTAAAGGCAGAACCGAAACCCGAAGTTAAGCCTGAACCCGTTCAGAAAAAAGAAGAAGTAAAGGTTGAACCCGAAAAAGAAGAAATTCCATTGCCTGAGCCACCTCCTGTGCAAAAGGAAGAAACAATTGTTCCGCAGAACACAGGAACAGTACCTTTTGACATCTGGCCTGAGGTTCTTGAGAAACTTTTTGCAAAGGATCCAAGCCTTATTGCAATGCTTACAGGCTCAACAGCATTTATTCATCAGAATAAATATCTCCTTATTAAAGGTTCACCCGTATTGGAGCTTTATCTCAAAACAGGTGACTATTCAAAAGTTATAAGAGAAGCCGTTGCTAAAGTAACCGGCAAAACATATACTCTTGCTGTTTACAACAACAAGCAGGAAGAAAAACAGAAAAGTCCGCTTTCCGACCTTTTGTCAAAAGCAAAAAGTCTGGGCGTAACAATTGAGGAGGAATAACAAATGAAAGCAAGAATTCCAAACCAGGGCGGTCAGGCAAATATGATGAAACGCCTTCAGCAGATGCAAGACGATATGGCTCGCGTACAAAAAGAATGTGAAGAAGCTGAGTATTCAGCAAGTGCCGGTGGCGGAGCAATTGACGTAACAGTTAACGGCTCACATCAGGTTGTTTCAGTTAAAATTCAACCCGACGTTGTTGACCCTGAAGATGTAGAAATGCTTGAAGATTTGCTTGTTGCCGCTGTTAATGAGGCTATGAGAAAAGCTGACGAAACAATGGAAAGAGAAATGGGCAAAATCACAGGCGGAATGAACATTCCGGGTCTTGGATTCTAATTCTGGAGTATAAGCATTATGGCTATTGTGTCACTTGAAAAATTGATTGAAGAATTTCGCAAAATGCCCTCTGTCGGTGTGAAATCGGCGGAGAGAATGGCGTATTATATTCTTGGTCTTGACGACGAAGGCACAAAAAGTCTGGTTGACGCCATAAATAATGCCCATACTAATATACACACCTGCAATATCTGTTGCAATCTTACCGAGGGTGAAAAATGCGGTATCTGCAGTAACGCAAACCGCGACTCCTCTGTAATCTGCGTGGTTGAAAACCCCCGTGACGTTACCGCCTTTGAGCGCACTCACGAGTATAAGGGTACATACCACGTGCTGCACGGAGTAATTTCACCAATGAATGGCGTAGGTCCTGATAACATTCGTATCAAAGAGTTAATTCAACGAATGGCTGACGACTCTGTAAACGAGGTTATTATGGCCACAAACCCTACCGCTGAGGGTGAAGCAACTGCAATGTATATTGCAAGACTTTTAAAGCCTATGGGAATAAAAGTCAGCCGACTTGCATACGGTATCCCTGTTGGTAGCGACCTTGAATATGCAGACGAGGTAACACTTTCCAGAGCACTTCAAGGCAGAAGTTTGCTATAATGATTATGTAGGGGCGATTCACAAATCGCCCATAATTTTCACAAAAACTCAAAAGGAGGAATAATCGTGGCAGAGAAAAAAGAAAATACTACAATTGCACAAAATAAAAAAGCTCTCCACGATTATTTCGTCATAGAGAGTTTCGAGGCAGGTATTGAGCTTGTTGGTACTGAGGTAAAATCTCTGCGTCAGGGTAAATGCAACCTTAAAGATGCTTGGTGTAGTATCGTCGAGGGTGAGATTTTTGTCAACGGCATACACATAAGTCCTTATGACCACGGCAACATTTTCAACCGTGACCCGATGAGAGTCCGCAAACTCTTAATGCACAAAAAAGAGATTATGCGACTGCTTGGTACTACAAAGCAAGAGGGACTTACTCTTATTCCTTTGTCAATTTACTTCAAAAAAGGCAGAGCAAAGGTGCAAGTAGGCTTGTGTAAAGGTAAAAAGCTTTACGACAAGCGTGAAGTTGCTGCTAAAAAAGAAGCTCAAAGAACAATTGAGCGTTCAATAAAAGAACAAATGAGATAATCTATAAATCGGATGCGTCAGCATCCCCTTAATTTTTTCGATTTTCATCATTCATCCTTCACTCTTAATTAGAGCAAAGCGAAATATATGGGGATGAAAGGATTTCGACGGGGATTTTGAACTGCGATAAGCGAGTAGTGGAGTCTGACCACTATAAAACGGACGGTTTATCAAAAATAAACGACAAAAACGAAAAAGTACTTCTTGCTGCTTAATTAGCGGCGAGCATTCCCCCGAGAGAACTGCGGCTCGGTACGGAGTGTCATTTAGCAGTAAATGTGAACGGATAACCGCCTTGTAGTCCGTCACACATCACAGGGCTACTGAAAGGAATGCC
>CAYXMF010000010.1:0-25409 GCA_964465845.1 uncultured Eubacteriales bacterium
GTTGTTTTCTGTTTAATCTTTTTTGTTTTACTCATATTATTTCCCCCAAGAAGAATTAAGCTGTACAGTTCTGTTGAATACAACCTTATCTTCAGTTGATGTAATATCTACGCAGAAATAGCCCTGACGCATAAACTGGAATGTGTCTCCGGCTTTAAGACTGTCTTTAAGTCCGCCCTCAATCAAGCAATCGTTAAGAATTACAAGAGAGTCAGGATTAAGATTTTCAGTAAATGCACCTGCAGTTTCGTCTGACGGATTTTCTTTGTTGAAAAGTCTGTCATAAAGTCTTACTTCTGCTTTGAAAGAGTCAGCCTCGCTTACCCAGTGAAGAGTGCCCTTAACCTTTCTGCCGTCAGGTGAGTTACCGCCACGGCTTTCAGGGTCATAAGTGCAGTGAACGCAAGTTACGTTACCATTTTCGTCTGTATCATAGCCTACACACTTAACAAAATATGCACTCTTAAGACGAACTTCGTTGCCCGGGAAAAGTCTGAAATATTTTTTTACAGGCTCAACCATAAAGTCTTCCTGCTCAACATATAAAGTCTTACCGAATGTTACTTTACGAGTACCCATTTCAGGATGCTCAGGATGAATTTCTACCTCCAGAGTTTCTGTCTGTCCCTCAGGGTAGTTATCAATAACGACCTTTAACGGACGAAGAACTGCCATTGCTCTTGGTGCGTTAGCGTTAAGCTCGTCACGTACACAAGATTCCAAAAGGCCGTAATCAACGACTGAATAAGCCTTTGAAACACCTATTTTTTCACAGAAATTACGGATTGCCGCTGCAGGATAACCACGTCTTCTCATACCGCTGAGAGTTGCCATTCTTGGATCATTCCAACCATCAACAATACCTTCGTTAACAAGTGCCAAGCACTTTCTTTTACTTGTAAGGCAGTAATTAAGGTTAAGACGGGCAAATTCAATTTGTCTTGGCGGAGTAGGAATGTCAAGTGCCTTTAAGAACCAGTCGTAAAGTGGTCTGTGATTTTCAAACTCAAGTGAGCAAAGAGAATGTGTAACACCTTCTTTAGCATCTGACAACGGATGAGCAAAGTCATACATCGGGTAAACACACCACTTGTCACCTGTCTGATGATGTGGAACGTGAGCGATTCTGTAAATTACAGGGTCACGCATATTGATGTTAGCCGCTGCCATATCGATTTTTGCACGAAGAACTCTTGCGCCGTTCTCGAATTCACCGTCAGTCATTCTCTTGAACAAGTCAAGGTTTTCTTCAATGGATCTTTCACGGTAAGGGCTGTTTTTGCCAGGTTCTGTAAGAGTGCCTCGGTACTCTCTGATTTCGTCAGCGGTAAGGTCATCAACGTATGCAAGACCTTTTTCGATGAGTTTTACTGCACATTCGTAAATGAAATCAAAATAACTTGATGCAAAAAGGCATTTGTTCCACTTGAAACCAAGCCATTCAATGTCTTCTTTGATTGCATCAACATATTCTGTGTCCTCTTTCTGAGGGTTTGTATCATCAAGACGAAGATTACATTCGCCGCCATATTTGTTTGATGTACTGAAATTAATGCAGATAGCTTTAGCGTGACCTATGTGAAGATAACCGTTAGGCTCAGGCGGAAAACGAGTCTGCACTTTGTTATACACGCCGTTTTCAAGGTCTTCGTCAATGAAGTCGTGTATAAAGTTTGAAGTTGTTGTGATAATTTCGTCCATATTTATGCCTCTTTGTATGAATTAATTGTTTTGTCAATTCGGTTAATTACTTCTTGAACACCTAAAATCTGCATAATGTAATACAAATCAGGAGTGTTTGTGCGAGAAGTCATTGCAACACGAATAACTGTTGAAACATCGCCCACGTGGCCTTTGAATGCGTCGGGGTTTTGTTTATACTCTTTAACATTAGGAGTAAATCCACAGTCAGAGCAAAGTTCTTTGATCTTGTTAAACCAATCTTCCTTGCTGTCATCTGCAGAATAGATTTCTTTATACTTTGTAAGAATTTCAACTGCATCTTCTTTTTTGATATGGTCGGGGAGTGTATAATCAGCATCGTAAAGCTCGTTATAGAAGTATGAAACATAATTTTCAACTTCTTCCCAACAGGCAATATCTTTTCTTGGCTTTGGATTATCTCTGTCAATGTTAAGAATTGCAGTTGCTTTTTCTTTGTCATCAACAAAAAGAGCATAAAGCACTTCATTGTAGTCCATAGCCCAATCTGTAACAAGTTTATAAACCTGTTGAGCCGTCATTACGGAAATCACATTTTTTGATACATCGTTGAATTTTACCATATCAAAAAGTGCACCTGAAACGCTCATCTTTTTAAGATTGAACGGGAATTTACTGATGTCTTCTGTCTTGTTAGCCTTTCTCCATTCCTCAAAATTTGAGTTAAGGATTGTAAGCATATATTCCTTAACAGAAGCCTCCGGATAACCCTTTTCAATGTAGTATGAAACATTAGCCTCAGGGTCTTTTCTCTTTGAAAGTTTACGCTTGCCACCGTTCTCTTCTTTCATAATCGGGGCAATGTGAGCGTATTTAACGGGCTTGAAACCGCAAGTTCTGAAAAGCTCAATATGAAGTGGAACAGATGCAATCCATTCGTCACCGCGAACAACGTGAGTAGTATGCATTAAGTGGTCGTCAACTGCGTGAGCAAAATGATAGGTGGGAATTCCGTCTGCCTTTAAAATGACAACATCATTCACATTTTCACTCATTTCAATTTTGCCCTTAATCATATCATCGAACTTGATTTTTCTTGAAATATCGCCCGTTGAACGAAGTCGAACTGTGTAAGGAACACCGCTGTTGATTTTCTCAATAATTTCATCATCAGTTAAATCCCTGCACTTTGCATATGATCCGTAATAACCTTTAATGTCTTCATTTTCTTGTTTTGCACGGATTTCGTCTAAATCTTCAGGAGTGCAGAAACAGGGGTAAGCCTTGCCCTCTTCCATTAATTTTTTAGCGTAAGCACGGTAAATTGCACGTCGGTGGCTTTGTGTGTAGGGACCGTATTTTCCGTATTCGATGTCGAAGCCCATAACACCTTCGTCGGGTGAAACGCCGAAAGCTTTAAGACCTGTCACAATACCTGTAACGCCGTCTTCTACCTCACGCTTTTTGTCAGTGTCTTCAATGCGAAGCATAAACACACCGTCTGTACTCTGTGCGGTAAGTTTTGATGCAAAGCCTGCATAAAGTCCGCCAAAGTGAAGGTAACCTGTGGGGCTTGGGGCAAATCTTGTTACTCTTGCGCCCTCGGGAAGTTCTCTTGTAGGGTAGAGTTCTTCGTAATATTCCGTGGACTTGTCCACATCTGAAAAAATAAGTTCAGCAATTTTTTTGCAGTCTGTCATTTAATTAACCTCTTATTCGGGAAGAATAGCGTTTGTTGTTATATATTTTACGCCGTTTTTAATCATTTCGTTGAGCAATTCTTTAGTGTCAACTGTCCAGCAAGCTGCTGTAAGATTGTTATCGTGAATTTTCTGAATCATTTCAGGCTTACCACGTTTTGCTTCAAATGCAACGCCGTTGCCGTTTTCAACACATTCAAGAAGCTTTTCGTCAGTAATGTTATGAACGAGAAGCCATAAGTCCATATCGGGTGAAAGTTTTCTGAATTCACGAAGCACAGGTTCGTGGAATGAAATAAGAATTACATCGTCTTCTATTCCGTAGTCGCAAATGATTTTGTAAAGGCTTTCAACCTTATCAATTCTCTTATCTTTAACCTCAATCATAGGTCTGATATTTGCTTCTTTGCAGATTTCAATGAATTCTTCAACAAGGCAAGGACGAGCTTCAGGGTAATCCTTAATGTTAGCACCATTTGTGTATCTGATTTTTGAAAGTTTTTCATCGTATGACATTGTCTTGACGTCACCTTTTTCATCACACATTGACTGAAGCATATAATCGTGAATGATTACCCATTTGCCGTCAGTTGTGCAGTGAACGTCACATTCAAGCGCATAGTAGTTGTATTTTGCAGCTTCTTTAAAAGCCTCGATGGTGTTCTCAGGACAAACAGAAGAAAGACCTCTGTGTGCGGTAAGATGGATTTCCGGAGATTCGGGTTCTACTGACTCACTGAATTTAAGAGTGTCTTTTGCATTTTTTGCACCGTAACGGATGTCAACATACTTTTTTCTTGCAATCAATGCAAGAGTAGTTGTCGGAATTGCAAAACCTAAAAATCTTTTTGTACCTTTTTTCATTTTACTTTCGCCCCTTAATTTTTGTGCACATTTATACAATTATAGTCATTATACAACAACAAGAAGAAAAAGTAAACGAATATTTTACAAAAAATCCGCATTTATCATAATGATTTTCAAGGGAATTTCTGCAACTTGCGTTTTTTATCATTCTGTGGTACAATTCAAATATATATTGGTATTTTGTGTCTAAAAACGGCTGATGCTCGTCAGATTAAATGAGGAATTGTTATGTTTGAAAACATTTACAACCAAATATATTATATCGGCATTCAGACAATGCGCTACGGAAAAAGGTTTTTCAAGTGGCTTTGGGCGTTGATTTTAAAACCTGTGAAAACTGTTGGTATGCTTTTTTTCACAGTGATTATTCTTATTGATAAATTTGCGCTTAAAACATTCCATGAGAGTGTTACAGAGTTCAGTAAACTGATTGCTGATGCACAAAATGTGTCTGATAAAATTGCAGAGGCAAAGGCAGAGGGCAAAAGTACCCTTTTCCGCCGACTTTTGAGTTATGTGAAAAAAGCGTATTCTCGCTATAAAAAAGCATTTGTGTATGTTCTGAATTTTGTGTTGCCGATTGCGTCGCTTTTCCTTCTTGTAAATGTTGTGAATGCGTGGGCAGATACAACTTTTGCACTTGAAGTAAATTACAACGATAAAACAATCGGTTATGTTCAGAGCGAAGCAGTCTATAAAGAGGCACGGGAGCTGGCCTATGACAGACTTGATATCTCTGCCGCATCGTCAGTTGTAACGGATGATGGCGAAGAAACTGAACTTATCGGGGATGCTGATTATAAGATCAAAGCGGTAAAACTCAGCCAGATTAACGATGCTTCTGAAATCTGTGACAAGCTTATTGAGAATTCTGACAGTAAAATAACTAACGCTTGCGGAATATATATTGATGACAGTTTTGTATGTGCAGTTAAAAATGAAACTGACGCATTAAGTGTTTTTGACAGTATTCTTGCCGAGTACGAAACAGATGAAGAAAATGCAGTTGTAAGCTTTGTTGAAAATATCGAATATGTTCAGGGGCTTTACCCTGATAACGAAAGCACTGTGAAAGATGCGTCATATCTCAGCGAAAAGCTTAACTCCAAGAAGAGTGAGGCAAAGTATTATACTGTTCAGGCGGGAGACACCGTTTCACAAATTGCTCAGAGGTTTGATATGACTTCATCACAGATTTTCAATCTTAACCCTGAGCTTAAAGAGAATATTTATATAGGTCAGCAGATACTTTTGTCAAATGAGGTAAATTACATTCGTGTTCAGATTACAAAAACTGAAACAAGAACAGTTGAAATTCCTTATGAGACAGTTGAAGTTAAGACTGATAAACTTTATGTAGGCGATACAAAGACAATCACAGCAGGTGTAAACGGAATTGAAGAAGTTACCGAGCTTGTTACATATATTGACGGCGTAAAAGTTTCAACCAAAGAGGTTTCACGAACAACAATCCGTGAGGCAGTTGACAAAAAAGTACAGGTAGGTACAAAGAAGAATTCTTATTCGTCAGGTGCAGTAGTATCGGGAGGCGGCAGACTCTTGTGGCCTGCGGTAGGCGCTTATTCAATTTCTTCCGGCTATGGCTACCGTAATTTCGGTGATGGTTGGCACGCAGGCGTTGATATCGTCCGTCCAGGCGGAAGCACGGGTTGTACGGTTGTCGCGGCAGAGGCAGGAACTGTAACCTTTGCAGGCTGGTATGGCTCTGGCGGCTACACCGTAATAATAAATCACGGCAACGGACTTACAACAATGTATTGCCATATGAAAGCAGGCTCATTAAGAGTTTATTCGGGACAAAAAGTTGTAAGAGGTCAGGCTGTAGGTCAGATTGGTGCAACAGGATATGTTACCGGCGCACATCTTCATTTTGAAGTAAAAGTGAACGGTAAAAATGTTAATCCAATGAATTATATAAGCAGGTAACGTTAGGATTTTTAAAATGAAAAAATACATAATTGCAGGACTTAAAACTGAATATTATGTGCGAGGCGAACTTTTACGCGAACGTTCCTTGCCGTACAAGGCGGATTTTGACAGTGGTGAAACACAGATACGACTGGATATTAAGGAAGAGTTCATTAAAAAGAAAAAGGATGAAATTCCGTATCTTTCAATGGATGAACATGAGTATATGTGGACTTGTGAAGCGTTTTACAATGAACTTTTAAGGCATAACGGGTTAATGCTTCACTCTTCTTGTGTTGAAAAAGACGGCTATGCATATCTTTTTTCTGCAAGAAGCGGAACGGGAAAGTCAACTCATACTCATTTATGGCTTAAAAATCTGAGCGGAACAAGGATTATCAACGATGACAAACCGGCTTTGATTTTAGAAAATGGTACATGGTATGCTTGCGGAACCCCTTTTTCGGGAAAAACAGATGAAAATTTAGATGTAAAAATTCCTGTGAGGGCAATTACGTTTCTTCACAGAAGTGAAAAGAACGAAGTAAAAAGAATTCCGGCAATCCAAGCGGTAGGACTGTTACTTGAACAGACAATTAAGCCCACAGACAGAACTCTTGCAGAATCTATGCTTGATTTGGCAGACAGACTTTTACGTGAAATTCCAGTATTCTCATTGGGCTGTAATATGGATGATGAAGCGGCAACGGTTGCCTACAATGAAATTGAAAGGTTGATTAACGAATGAAAATAAAAGACGGTTACATTTTAAAGGATGTAGCAGGTGCAAAAATTGTTATTGCAACAGGCGCTCAGAAAATGAGCTTTAACGGTGTTATGACCTTTAATGAAGTTGGCGCAGACGTTTTCAATATGCTCGACGGCACAAAATCTGTTGATGATATAGCAAAGAAAATTGCTGACGATTACGACGTGCCGGTTGAAAGAGTAAAAACAGATGTTGAAAATCTTATTAAAAAAATGAAAGAGCATAATTTGCTTGACGATTAATCAGGAGAACCGATGAAAGATACAGCAGTTTTAAAGTGGATTTATAATAACTGCGGAAAACGCAAGGCAGAAAGCGTGGCACTTGTTGTGCTGAACGCTTGGTCTGCTGTGTGCGTTGCTATGTTTGCATTGTTGTCAAAGGTAGTAATAGACAATGCGCAGGAAAAAGATTCTGATGCACTTTTTAAAAATGCACTCATTTTGCTGGTTCTGATTTTGTCACAGATATTAGCAAGGGTTGCGGCGTCGTTTATTGAAGCCGTAAGCCAGGGAAAAGCAGAAATTAAATTAAAGACAAGCGTTTTTAAAAGCATTATTTATGGAGAATATGCAGTTGCAAGTGAACGACATAGCGGAGACCTTATGACAAGACTTACGGCTGACGTATCTTTTGTGAGCGACAATTATGTTCATATTTTCCCGACACTTGTAGGCTATATTGTAAGAATTTCAAGTGCTGCGGTTGCGTTGCTTGCCCTTGATAAAAGATTTGCTATAGTGTTTATTGTTTGCGGTATAGTCGTGGTGTTGGTTGCGGCGGTGTTCCGTAAAAAACTTAAGAATTTACATATGAAAGTGCAAAAAAGAGATGCACGGGTTCGTTCTTTTATGCAGGAAATGCTTGAAAATCTGTTTGCAGTTAAGGTTTTTGGCATAGAAGAGAAAATCATAAATCGTTCATACAAACAGCAAAAAAAGTTTTATCGTGAAAAAGTTAAGAAAAAAAGCTTTTCGGTTTTGGCAACAATCAGTTTTTCATTGGCTTTTGCGGCAGGATTTTTAGCAGCGGTGTCATATGGCGCATACGGTATTCTTAAAGGTACAATGACTTTCGGTACGGTTATTGCAATAGTGCAGTTGGTAAATCAGTTGCAGTCACCGGTGGTTGGTGTGACGAGCGTAATTCCTTCTTTCTATTCAATGATTGCATCTGCACAGCGGTTAATGGAAATTTCTGAAATTGAAAAAGATGATGCCGAATGTGATTTGAGTATTACATACAATGATTTCAAGGAAATCAAAGCAGAAAAAGTTTCTTTCGGTTACGGTGATGAAAAGGTTATTTCTGATGCAACTTTCGCAATAAAAAAGGGAGAGTTTATTGGTATTAAAGGTCCCTCCGGTGCAGGAAAATCTACAGTTTTCAAATTGATTACAGGACTTTATTCTCCCGATAGCGGAAGCATCTTTGTTGAAACAGAAAAAGGAAATTATTTTTGCAGAAAGTTAAGGCATCTGTTCTCAGTTGTGCCTCAGGGGAATATGCTTTTTAGTGGTTCAGTAAAAGAAAACATTACTTTGCTTCGACCTGATGCGACTGAAGAAGAAATCAAAAATGCAATTTCGGATGCCTGTGCAGAGTTTGTATATGACCTTGACGGCGGACTCGATTTCGTGCTCAGTGAAGACGGTGGTGGAATTTCAGAGGGTCAGGCGCAGAGACTGGCAGTTGCAAGGGCGCTTTTAGGCGAAGGCAAAATTCTTCTTATGGATGAATCAACAAGCGCACTTGACAGTAAAAGTGAAGAAAGATTGCTTTACAACCTTAAAAAGAGAGAAGACATTACAGTGCTGTTTATTACTCACCGTGAGTCGGTTCTTGAAAGTTGTGACCGTGAAATAGTTGTATCCGACGGAAAAATTGAAGAAAGTTAAATATTTTATAAAAAAAGATTGCATAAAACAATTCGCTTTGCTATAATAAGTTGGATTAAATACACTATGGGAATAATGTGATAGGAGTATTATTATGGAATACAATTCTAAAATGAACAATGTTGATGAGGGTATTGACCTTCAGACTATAACTCAATATGCTATTCGCGTTATGCAGAAGTGGTGGGCAATTTTACTTGCTGCCGTACTTTGCGCAGGCGTTGGCTTTGGCGTTGCAAAGCTGAATTATGTGCCGTCATATACCTGCACAATGCGTTTTGTTATTGATAACAAAGGAGAGGGCACAATTGCTGCCGGAACTTCTTCATCTGATATCAGCGCAGGTATCAGCCTTGCAAAAAACTACCAGTACATTATGACTGAAACAAACAGTCTTATGGAGCTTGTTGCACAGGGAAGCGGTTACACAGTGAACGGAAAAGCTCTTACCGGCTCTGATGTTAAGAAAATGGTAAGCTCAACACTCATGGAAGACACAGCTATTATTGCTCTTTCTATTACATCTTCTGATCCGGATGTTTCTTATGCAGTTGCAACAAGTTATGTAAATAACTATAGTCAGATTACTGATAAAGCATATCAGAGCACCCGCGCAATTATTATTGATCCACCTGTAAAACCGGAAAAAGCTAATGCAAATAACACAACACTTCTTTACACATTGTTGGGTTTTGTATTAGGTGCAGGTGTTGTGGTTCTTGCAATTTGTCTTGTTATCTTCATTAAAGATACAGTTAAAGTTTCAGATGATATTACAAAGAAATTGGGCAGCAAAATCCTCGGTTCAATCATCAGTGTTAAGAAATCTGGTAAGAATGCTGAAAAACAGAATATTCTTATTACAGACCGAAAAACAGGCTTTATGTTTATTGAAGCATTTAAGCTTATCCGTACAAAAATTGAAAATGTTGCAAAACGTCAGAATTATAAAGTGTTTACAGTTACAAGTGCTTCTGAAAATGAAGGTAAAACAACAATTTCAACTAATACAGCACTTTCTCTTGCACAGAACGGCAAATCAGTATTGCTTATTGATGCCGACCTTCGTAAACCATCTGTTTACAAGTCGTTAGGCGTTTCTGCTGCTAACGAAACAGGTCTTGCAGGCGTAGTTCGTGGCGAAAAGTCACTCAGCGAATCAATCAAGTATTTTGAAAAATTCAATTTGTTCCTTCTTATTTCAAGTCAGCCGGTTACTGATTCAGCAGAAATTCTTGCTTCTGACGAAACAGCTGAAATTATTGAGGCGGTTAAGAATGAATTTGATTATGTTATTATTGATACCCCGCCGGCAGGTCTTGTAGCTGACGCTGCAATTGTTACACAGTATGCAGATGCTTGTATGCTTGTTGTTCGTAATGACCATGCACCAATCCGCCGTATCAAGAAAGCTATAGAAGATATGGGCGGAACAGGTAAAGAAGTTGTCGGTTGTATTTACAACGGTACTGAAACAGGTGTTGCTAACAAGTTTATCAGAACTACACGAAAGAGTAAGAAGGGCTACGGTTATGGCTATGGCTACGGTTATGGTTATGGCTACGGCGAAGACAAAAAAAGCAAAAAATAATTGAACAATAATAAATAGACCGTACTTATGTACGGTTTATTTTTGTCAAATTAAGGAAGAAAAATATGGTTAATAAAGAGAATAAAATGGGTGTAATGCCCGTAGGCAAATTGCTGGCAACAATGTCAACACCGATGATGATTTCTATGCTTGTTCAGGCCTGTTATAACATTGTTGACAGCGTGTTTGTTTCCAGATTAGGTGAAAACGCTCTTAATGCAGTTTCTCTTGCGTTCCCGTTGCAACAATTGATGATTGCTGTTTGTGGCGGTACGGCAGTGGGAATGAACGCCTTGCTTTCACGCTCATTGGGTGCTAAAAAATTTGATACTGCAAATAAAGTTGCTAATACAGGCATATTTCTTGCTTTCTGCAGTTTTGTTGTTTTCAGCATTTTAGGATTAACACTTTCAAAGCTATTTTTTATGGCTCAGACAGATGTTGAAGAGATTGTAAAATACGGTACTGACTATGCGACAATATGTTTAGGTTGTTCAATAGGCATTTTCGGGCAGTTCTGCTTTGAAAAACTGTTACAATCAACAGGCAGAACAATACACACAATGTTTACACAGCTGTTAGGTGCGGTAATCAATATTATTCTTGACCCGATTCTTATTTTCGGATTATTCGGTTTCCCACGTCTTGAAGTTGCAGGTGCAGCGATTGCTACTGTGACAGGACAGATTTTTGCAGCAATTTTTGCAATTATTCTTAATATAAAATGCAATCATGATATTCATATCAGCCTTAAGCTTATGCGATGGGACAGTAAAATTGTAAAAGAGATTTATAAAATCGGCTTGCCGTCAATTGTAATGCAGTCAATAGGCTCAGTAATGACATTTTCAATTAATAAAATAATCATTGCATTTACTACAACTGCAACAGCAGTCTTTGGCGCATATTTCAAATTGCAAAGTTTCGTATTTATGCCGATTTTCGGACTCAACAATGGTATGGTGCCGATAATTGCTTATAACTACGGTGCCAGAAAACTTGACCGAGTAAAAAAGACAATTGTATATACAGTTATTACGGCTGTAACAATAATGTCCGTGGGAACACTTATATTTGAAATTTTCCCCGACAAATTATTGTCTTTCTTCAACGCGTCAGAAGATATGGTGAGCATCGGTGTACCGGCTTTGAGAATAATAGCAATACACTTTATTCTTGCAGGATTCTGTATTGTAGCAAACTCAGTTTGTCAAGCCATCGGTAACCCAACCTACAGTCTTATTATTTCAGTTTGCCGTCAGCTTGTTGTTCTTGTGCCTTGCGCATGGATTCTTGCACAGTTTGGTAAACTTGAACTTGTTTGGTTTGCGTTCCCGATTGCAGAGGGCGTGTCGCTTATGCTTTGTATTTATTATCTGGCACGTACATTGAAAAAGGCAAAGAAAAGAATAAATGAAATGATAATATGAATAGAAAAGGGTAGTTTGTGCAAAAACTGCCCTTTTTTCTTGCGAAAAACGAGAAAATTATATGAAAAACAAAGAAAATATATGAAAATAAAAGAAAATGATTAGCGAAAGATTAAAAATGGCATAAATTTGCATAAAAAAGTCGCAAAAACTCGCTTGCGGTTCACGTGAACCTGTGATATAATCATATCACAACATAAGGGAGGTGGAGTATGTTGGAATTAATACCAGGAACAGTGCTGAACTTTAACAGCGTTGCGGCAGAGAATTGTTATTCTGTCATCGCTCCGCTGTTAACAGTTACAAAAGGATTAACCTTGGCACAGGTTAGAGAACTTACGGGGCTTGAAGCCTCAACAATTCAAAATTGGGTAAAGCGTGGCTGGGTGAAGAATCCCGAAGGAAAGCGCTATGGCGAGGAGCAGGTGATGCGTATTATACTTATAAATATGATGCGTGGTTCAATGCAACTCGAACAAATAGCCTTTCTGATGAGTTATATTAATGGGTCGGTGGAGGATCACTCAGACGATATTTTACCTGACAGAGAATTATTCAATATTCTGTGCAGTATAATTTATACGTGTCAACAGAATGCCATTGCAGACACAGAATATCTTGATCGTGTAATAAATGCACGTCTTGAAAATGCAAAAATCAGCGATGGTGTTTCTCAGAAAAAACTGAGAACAGCCATCAGGGCTATGGTCCTTGCAATTCTTGCAACACAAATGAAAGAACTTGCACAAAAGGCATTCGTGCAACTACTTTGAGGAGGGGAGTTTGAGTGACGGATTTTTATGTATCAGTTTCGCCACAAGAGGCAATAAGATTAATAGACAATGCCATTATCAGCGGCTCAATTACAGGCGAAAAAATTGATGAATATGTCAATGATATGGGTAATGGTACAATGGTGGTAACTGCGGTATATGAAAAGCATTATTACCGTGCAGGTAACCGCCTTACATTGACAGTAGTGATTGATAACCTTCGCAACGGTACGCATATTCACGCTGTAGGTGGTGGCGGAGGTCAAGGCCTTTTAAAACTTGACTGGGGTGCATCAGGTAGCTTTGAAGATGCAGTTATGGATGCTCTTTACAAATATGTTGTAAGGTAAAGGAGTGAAAGAGTGTGGAATATCTGATAGAAAATATGTGGGTACTGTGGACGGCTATCGGTGTGCTTGCACTTATAATCGAAATGGCAACAGCATCGCTTGTTTCAATATGGTTTGTGCCATCAGCCATACTTACTTGTCTTTTGTCGTTGGCAGTTGACAGTATTCCGGTACAGATTGCGGTCTTTGTAGTGCTCAGTGCAATCTTTATGTTGATTTCGCGCAAAATTTATAAGAAATACATAAAGAAAGACAATGACGAAATAAGTGCGGAAAGTAAGCTTATAGGCAAAGCTGTAAAAACAACAGAAGAAACCGATTCTAACAACGGTAAGGTGCTTGTAGGCGACATTTATTGGAAAGCCATAAGCGAAAATGGTGAAAAAATCGGTAAAGACGAAACGGTAATTATTAAGGGTGTCAACGGCACAACCCTTATAATAAGTAAATAATTTAAAGGAGAAAAATTATGGAAATTTTAATTATTGCAACAGTTTTAATCGCTATAGTTGTAGCGGTTATCGTATCAAACGTACGAATCGTACCTCAGGCAAACGCTTATGTTGTTGAAAGACTCGGTGCATATCATACAACATGGGAAACAGGTCTTCATGTAAAGGTCCCGGTTATTGACAGAATCGCAAAAAGAGTAAGTCTTAAAGAAGCAGTTGTGGATTTCCCTCCACAGCCGGTTATCACAAAAGATAATGTTACAATGTCAATCGATACAGTTGTGTTCTATCGCATAATTGACCCGAAACTTTACACATACGGCGTTGAAAGACCAATGATGGCTATTGAAAACCTTACAGCAACAACACTTCGTAATATTATCGGTGATATGGAGCTTGACGCTACTCTTACTTCAAGAGATACAATCAACTCACAGATTACAACAGTTCTTGACGAAGCAACAGACGCTTGGGGTATCAAGATTAACCGTGTTGAGCTTAAGAACATTATGCCTCCAAAAGAAATTCAGGATTCAATGGAAAAACAGATGAAGGCTGAACGTGAACGCCGTGAGAAGATTCTTCAGGCTGAAGGTGAAAAGAAAGCGGCTATCCTTGTTGCAGAAGGTGAAAAGGAATCTGCAATTCTTCGTGCGGACGCTGTTAAAGAGTCAAAAATCCGTGAAGCAGAAGGTGAAGCAGCTGCAATTCTTAAGATTCAGGAAGCAACAGCTGCAGGTATCGAAATGATTAATAAGGTAAATCCAAGTAAGGAATTTATCAGCATTAAGGCTCTTGAATCATTCGAAAAGGCTGCTGACGGTAAGGCAACAAAGATTATTATTCCGTCAGAAATTCAAGGACTTGCAGGTCTTACAACATCACTTGCAGAATTGGCCAAAAAAGACTAACCTAAAGTGACATCTGTTCGTCACTCTCGTTAGAGGGAGATGAATAGTTCCACAAAAATATAAATAAAATTAACACATTGTTCCGATGTGTCTAAAAACACATAAAAACCACGCAAACCGTTGAATTTGCGTGGTTTTTGTGTGTTCTTTTCTGTTCGTATTTTGTTTAAAATTGCTTGACAATTAAATTTATTAGGGGTACAATGTAATATCTATAATAGGATTATTATCTATAATTATCTTCATTTTTGGGAGGGTACTGTTTTGGCAGTATTTAATATCAGACTTGGTAACGAGTACACAGAGTCATATTACAATAAAGATACAGGTTTTGAAATCGGTTGTTATACCGTCAAAGAAATGAAAGCTCTTTATCCCGACGGCGGCATTCGGGTTGTGGGACAAATTGCTCACGGTAAAGACCAGATTGGAACTATCACATCAAATGAAATTGACGAGGTAGTTTATAAGCCGACAACATCTGCAAGATATAAGACAGTAGGTTACATTGAACTCGAGTCCGGCTCATTTATTGCCGTTAAAAAGGACAATCTTCTTGCGATAATTGCTTTGATTCTTGTTGGCATTCTCGCACTTGTGGGTTTGGTTGCAGGTCTTTCATATGTAATCAGTTCGAGTGGAGATTCTGACGAAACTACAACAACACCAAACGTTCTTGATGTTAATCAGCAACAAGGCTTGGGCGAACTTGACTTACCCGAAAAAGTTGAAGATATGAGTTCAAAGAGCGTTACAATGAACGGTATTGCTCAGATTAACTTCAAAGCAGGTCAGGTTGAGCAGAATTTCATTCTCTCAAACTCAGAAAAGAATAAAGATATTTGCTTTATTGTGTTTACAATTTATCTTGATACAAACGAAAATGGCGTAATTGACACAGCTGACGAACAGCTTTATCAGTCAGGACTTGTTCAGCCGGGTTATTCAGTTTCAAGATTCAATATTTCCCGTTCTTTAGAGGCAGGCGAATACAAGGCAATTGTTCATCAACAGCCTTATTCATATGACCAGGCAAGAACACCGCTTAACAATTTTGTTGTTAAGACAGATTTAATAGTAGAATAACTCCTTTATATACAGAATGAGAAAAGAAAGGAAGAGATGTATGAAGAAAAAAATATCTTCCAAAAAGTGCATAGCTATTGTTTTAGCACTTGTTATGGTAATCACTTCATTACCATTTATGTTTGTGAGTGCTCTTACAACAGGTGCTTATGACCCTGCTCCGTATTGGGGGGATGCGGGTGACAAACATGGTGCAATCAATACCAACTTTATGGCAACACTTAATACAGACGGTAGTGTAAGTATTTCATTCCCGAATGCAAATGCACAGAAAACTTATGACGGCAGCGCTGATAAAACTATTACACAATATGTTTTCACACTCACCAAGCTTTCAGAAGACGGAAGTAGAAAGGAAATCTATTCCGAGGCATTTGATGCATCTGCAGTAGCAACCGGTGACACATCTGCTAAATATCCTAATAATATTTATTACGGACCGGGTGGGTTAGCGTCGCTTCCTGACTATGATGTGCAGTCAACTTATGACGTAGCAATTATGGCTATTGACAGTGATGGTTGGTTCTCAGATAAAATCCATACTCTTTTATCTGACACACCATATTATGATATTACAGTTGACTTTTCACCTAATGAAACATGGGTAGCCCGTGAAATGCTTCTTTTTGATGGCGTGGGTAATGCACAGATAGATGGAACATCACAGGGCGATGGTAATGACAGCGTCGACTATAAAGTATATTCAGGTTCAGGTGTTAGTGTAGATACACCTATGGCAGGAATAGGCTATGATAAAACTGCTGGTTATCGTTTTTGGATTAGTGATTCTCCAAGCTTCCCATACAGTGTTCAGACAGGCTGGAGCCGTTCACACTATAACTTTTCAAATGCAGAAGAAGTTTGGTTCTATGTAGATTTCTCTCGAGTTGATATTACAAAGGTTGCTTTTTCACTTTCAGCTAACGAGAAAATCAACACATATTGGAGAGATGGTACACAGGATGCTGAAAGCTCACAATATGGTTCACTTTTCTCAACAAAAGCTGTTGCCGGAAAGAATGAAGGCATAATAACAGATGGTATTTTTATTCAAAATAAAGATGGCTTATGGGAAAGCACATCAATGACGGATGGCTATTTTACTGAACTTTCTGGATATCAGGGTTTTATTCGTATTCCGATAGATTATTTCTTGCTTCAAGAAGACCAGTTTATTACCGTTGATAACACTTACACAGCAGGTTGGTCAAATTCTGGCTATAGTGGTATTGATGATTATGCAAATTCTGCAGTATTTTTACAGTCAAACGCATCAGGCTGGTATGTAACACAAGCAGACGGTTCTTTATTAGAGGCGACTACCGACGATAACTATAAGTTGGCTCAAAAAGAAACTAATTTCTGGGGTAGTGGTGATTGGGAAGATACATACAAGGCAGTTTACAAGCTTGTAATTAACCCTGCCGGAACAACTGTTACAGATGCTGTGATTATTCATAGCTGGTTTACAGTGATGTCAAAAGGTACTTTTGACGGTAATTCTTATCGCCAGCTTGGTTACGGTTTACACAAAGATGCAACAGCAACAATAACTGACAATTCGGACGGAACAAAAACATATACAGTTGACAGAGAAAATGCTCCAAAAGCGATTTCGGACCTTATTTCAGCGGGTATTGAAATTGCAGAAGCTTCTTCAAGAAGTAAATCTTTATATATTGACCAGGTTATGTTCTGTCAGCATGCTGAGGGTGCGACATTTAATGATGATGGTTCTGTAGCAAGCACTTCTGCAGTTAAGTTCCCTGAAGAAACTGGATTTGCAGGTGATTTAGGCTACAAAGTTGCAAACTACTATGATAGAACAGTGAAGGTTCCCGAAGCGATTGCAAATTACATTTTAGAGTATGTTGGTGAAATTCCATCACTTGATGATGTTAATACAATTAAACAGATTGACGAAATTATTTTAACATATATTAACTGTTTCCCAGGTTGTTCAACTGTTGAACAAGCCATAGAATATCTTAAATCTAACACCATAGGTCAGACAGAGGCTTATGATAGATACAAGAATGCAGTTACATTTATTGATACTTATGTAAAACTTGGTGAGGATGAAAGAAACTATAATGCAGTTGTTGCCTTTGAATCGGGCGTTGAACTTTTACCCAACCCTGAGTTCGCAGATTATAACGATGAAGAGCTAAAAACACAACTTGCAGAATTGATGGCTCTTTATAAATCTTTCAACTTGAGCCATTTCGAAATTCTTGGTGTAGAAGCAGAAGATAAATTCACTACTCTGTATAGCATCATGATGGGCGAAGAGGTTAAGACAGGTTACTCAATCGGTGCATATCCTTATATTCCGTTCAATGACTTTGAAACTAATTATACTTATGGTCAGTTGTCAGAATTATATTATGATGACTACCCATTAAGAGCAAGCAAAGATACAAAGAATCAGGACGTAAATAATACAAAGAATTTTGTAACATACACAACATCAGAACATGTTCGCCAGTTATCTGCAACTGGTAAAGGTAACGGGGCAATAGGTTGGTCTGTAAACTCATATAACCCAGCTAACGACCAGGTGTTTGAAAATAAAAATTATTTCAATAGAATGGATGCTATAATCAATAATAATGGTTTTGATGGTTCATTAGGCGCACAAATTAACCTTAACGGAGATATTGGTGTTTATTTTGATTCGGAAGGTGCGGTTTCTGAACAGAAATTTGCCACTCTTTCTACAACATATATGGGAGATGAAGCTGATTCTTGGAGCGGACTTTCTGGTATCGACCTTTCTGCTCTTTCTGCAACAGTAGCGGATGCAGGCGAAATGCCAAACTGTTTTGTAATGTATATTGACTATACTAAAGTTACTGACCTTAGTATGAATATTAAATTTATTGCAGAAGATTCAACAACCGGCAATGATGTTATCTTCTATTTCTGCGGTGGTCTTGCAAGTGAAAATCCTGCTGTTTATCAGTTAGATTCAAACGGTGAGTGGGAAGAAGTTCTTCTTGAGAAAACAGCTCTTGATGCAAGTAAGGTGTGGATGGAGTCGGATGATGAAAGCGGACTTGGTCTTTGTTCAATCGCTCCTTCAAGTTTAAATAACCTTCAGGGTTATAAAGGATTTATTGCTATTCCGTTCTCATATTTCCGCAAACCGATAAAACAAACCACATTAGGTGTTACGGTTACTACAGGTGCTGAAACACTTGACCAAGTGCTTTCAGGTTCGACTACTTACAAGCTTAAACAAGCAAAGATTTCGTTCTGGGATTACACAGGGGAAAATATTGATACGTCTGTTGTTGTTGATGCAATGGGATTTACATACGATCCAAGCAACGCAACGGATGCATCCGCTGTAGAGAATGAATTGATTTCTGATAATAGTACTACAATTACAGAAGTTAAAAATATGGACGAATATTTCGGCGTTAAGACTAATGACTCTGTCACAGTTGAAAAAATGATTGCTGAAATTGATCCGTATGTGGGTGAAGATCAGTTTATTGCTGACTGTAATGCAGTTCTTGAAGCTTATGCAAATCTTTCTTCATATCAGAAAAGCCTTGAAGAAATTGACTATGCGTACAACACATTGTTCTATAACAAGTATTATGACTTGTATATGGATTACAACACAGTTATCAATCAGGAACCTTGGATTGCAAAATATGCAACGGCGACTGAATTGCTTACAGATATAGGTGCACTTGATTCAACGGCAACAAGCTTTGATATAACAGATACTGATAACGCCCTTACAGTACCATATAATACGACTACAGGTGTTATCGATTATGATACCTTAGGTATTGCTGACAAAGCGGAAGCAGAGGCAATAGTTGAAATGTACGAAAAAGGTTATATGCGTTTAAGCGGTGCTGAAAAGGCAAATCTTTCAGAAGATGACTTGACAAAGCTTGAAAACGCTTATAATGCTGCGAAACGATTACTTCTTCTTGAAGATTATCTTGTCGATATCAATACCTTTGAGAGCGAAATTATACAAATTTATACATCGGGTACAGCAGAGCTTGATGCATATATGGTTTCTTATGAGAATCCTGTTTTGCTTCAGGCACTTACGGATTATGAGAATATGAGCGTTTTTGCAAAGAAAATGATCAGCGAAACTGTTGATACGGCAAATATAAATTACGCAAATATGTATGTGTCTGCTGAAGCGGTTTACGATAACTCTCATACAATCACAATGTCAAACGGTACAACTATTGATGGTGGTATCCTTGTATTTGAGAACAGAATGAACACCTGTGCTATTGATGTTGGAGACAAAATCGACATCAACACAAGAACAGTTCTTGACGCGGCAACGCTCAATGAAATTGAGTATTGCCTTGGTCAGACAGAAAGCTTCTTGCCACGATATGCTCATGTTGATGAAATAAATGTGGCATATCATGCGTTGGCAGACTTGCTTCCTGTTGCAGATGTTGCATCAGTAGATTCTTCAGATTCAGAACTTAATACGATTAATATTACCAATGAAACTGACGGTACAAGTTATACTGCTTACATCGATTTAAGTTACATTGCAACAAGACTTAATAAGAATGTTGATCTTTATGCACAATCCACACTTAAGTGGACTCAGACATCGGGCACTGCTTACGATGCTTTTGAGGATTATATGTATAATGGTGTCAATGCAGCAGGTCTTGCAGATTATCAGAATGCAGACGGCGTAGTTACAGCTTTGGTTGGCTCATATACAAATGGTGATTCATCAAGCATTGAGAAATATGCTTACGAAATCAGTGTTGATGCTACTGAGGCTGCAAACGTTCCTACAGGCGCGGTTTATTCAGGTAAAATTGAGTTCTATGTAGTTGACCCCGCTGTTGTAGCAGAAAAGACAGCTGACGGAACAGATATTTCAGAAGTTCTTGCTGATTCGGCAAATTTTCTTGATGTAGTTACGGTTGATGTTGTATTTGAATCTACAAACGGCGCAGATCCAATGACTTATACCGTTGAAATCCCTGCAATTGTTCAGGTTGATTGGGATGATGATTCTGTGCAGGATGTTTCATATTCAGTCGAAGCAAATCTTGGCAGTAATGAACTTTCAGTAGGTGTTGCAGGTGATGGCACAAATACACTTGTTGCTGAAAACACAGACCAAACACTTACTTATACAGAAACAAACTTTAAAATTACAACATTTACAGGCACAGTTGCCGCAGGTACAAAACCAGCTGACGAGCCAAGTATTACGGTTACGGGTTGGGATGCAGTTGCGGTTGGCGAATACAGTACGCAGCTGACTTACACAGTTGACGTAACGAGTAATTAATAAGGGGAGGAGATGGTTATAATGAAAAGACTCTTTTCTGTAGGCTTGGCGCTTGTGATGCTTATTCTTTGCATCACACCGGTGTTGGCAGCTTCTCAGTCAATGGAAATTTCCACTAAGGCTGAAAGAGCGGAATACGAATTATCATACCCTGCAGACATTGAAATTCCATGGCAGACAACTTCTATGGAAATAGGTGAAGTTACAGCTACAAAAATGCTTATTGATCCCGATAAAAAAGTTGTAGTTTCAATTTCTTCACAAAATGATTTCAATCTGGTAAACGAAACCGATGCCACAAAAATCATTGCATACAGTTTATTAAGTGAAGACATCTCTTTCTTCCCCGGTGATTACGGCGAAAGCTTCATCCTTTCGGTTGAGGTTGAAGATAGTGAGTGGCTTCACGCTGCAAGCGGTAAGCACAGTGATATATTAACATTCACTGCTGAATACACTGATGCAGTTTAATCAAGTATTTTAATTTTCATATAAAGGAGATACAAAATATGAAAAAAGTTATTTCGTTAGTTATGGCACTTGTTATGATGTTGGCAATTTGCGTTCCTGCATTTGCAGTTGAGCTCAATGCAAATCCTGATGAAGCAGATGTTATTATCAACACATCAACATTAAAGGATACTGACGGCGACGGCGTTGGTGATACAGATGCAGAAGAATACACAGTGACAATTCCTGCTGACACAACTATTCCTTGGGGCACAGAAGAAACAGATGTTTCATACAGCGTTGAGGCTCACCTTAAGAGAGACGGCAGAGTTCAGGTTACAGTTGCAGGTGCATCAGTTATGAAGACAACTGACGGTGTTTATGAAATCGCTTATACACTTGCAGGCGAGGGCGTAGCATTCACAGCAGATGCTCCTACAATCTATCCTGCAGCAACAAAGGCAGTTAGCGTTAACATTACTGCAGACGATTGGAATTCAGCAGTTGTTGAAGAATACAGCGATATTATCACATACACAGCAGAAATCGAAAGAATATAAATTTAATAAATCATTAAAGGAGATATAAATTATGAAAAAAATTATTTCTTTAGTAATGGCACTTGTTATGATGATGGCAATTTGTATTCCTGCTTTTGCTGATGAACTCAATGCTACAACACAGTCAGGCACAGCAACAGTTATCACAGATACATCAGCTATCACAGGTGATGGTACTTATACAGTTACTTACCCGGCAACAATGAACATTGTATGGGGAACAGCAACAACTAATTTTGAATACAAAGTTACATCACAGCTTAAAACAGGTAAACTTGTTAACGTAACAGTTGCTGATACAGGTGACGGACTTAATATGGTTAACGCTGGTAACGCAACACTTGCTTACACTCTTGGCGGTACAGTTGACGGTACAACAACAGCTCCTGTTGTAACTGATGCTACATTTAACTACAGCATCAATGTTGCAACAACAGACTGGAATGCTGCTGCTATCGACACATACAGCGATACACTCACATTTACATCAACAGTTGTTGACGCATAATTTAACTTAACGGTTAAAGGAGATAAAAGACGATGAAAAAGATTTTAGCAATGGCAATGGCTCTTGTAATGATGATGTCAATTTGTGTTCCTGCATTTGCAGCAACTCTTGATGCATCTGCAAATACAGGTAGTGCTACTGTTCAGGTTGACGGTGTTACTGATATGGGCGACGGCACATATTCAGTTGAGATTCCTGCTTCAGTTGATTTGACTTGGGGCGATACAACAAAAGCAGGCGAATACAAAATTACAAGTCAGGTTCAGACTGCAAAAAGAGTAAAAGTTACTCTTGCAAAAGATAAAGATTTGACAAATACAGGCGATGCAACAGAAACAATCGAGTTTGCAGTTGCTGATGCTACAACAGGTATTGCTGCTGCTGCAGTTGTAAATGCTGAGGCTCATACTTTCAACCTTACAATTGATGCAGGTGAATGGACAGCAGCTTCAATCGCAGCATACGAGGGTACAATCACATTTGAAGCAGAACTTGTTGACGCTTAATTGATTTATTGATGAGGGCTTAATATGAAAAAAGTACTTTCATTAGCTCTTGCTTTTGTGTTAATGTTTACGGTTTGTGTTCCTGTATTTGCAGCTACTTTGGATGCATCTACACCAATGGGCAGTACCCCTGTAAGAGTTGATGGCTCAACAGTTGGTGCTTCTTATACGGTTACAATTCCCGCAACAGCTACAATTACTTGGGGACAAACAGAGAAAGAAGTTGAATATTCCGTTTACAGTCAGTTGGCAACAGGTAAGTTTGTTAAAGTTACTGTTGAGGCTGATGCAGATGGTAAAATGAAGAATGCGGAGAATACTGCATCTCTTGAATATTCATTAAAAGCAGGCACTACAGAATACACAACAACTCAATCCGTAATTCTTGAAGCAAATGCGGAAAAGTCAAGCGTAGTAGTGTTAATTCCTACAGCAAACTGGAATAAAACTTCTATTGATAAATATACTGGCACATTAACTTTTGAAGCAGAGCTTATATAAAAACAAAATAAGGAGAAAAATAGCATGAAAAAAATTATTTCGATTGCGTTGGCTCTTGTTATGATGATGGCAATTTGCGTTCCTGCTTTTGCTGCAGTTACAGGCGGTTCAAATGCAGGTAATGACACAATCATTAATACAGATACATTAAAAGATACTGATGGCGATGGTATTGGTGATACTGACCCTTCATGGTACACAGTTACAATTCCTGCAACCCAGACACTTGCTTGGGAAACAGAGTCAAAAGATATTGAATATGCAGTTGCAAGTCAGCTTAATACAGGTAAAGCTGTTGAAGTTACAGTAGCTGATGCTGATGCAACATATAAAATGACAAGCACAGCAGGTGGTACACTTGCTTATACACTTGAAAACACAACATTCACAGCACCTTCAGCGGTTTATGATGATACTGCAATCGTAACAGTTAAAGTTGCTCTTGATGATTGGAAGTCAGTTGCAATTGACAACTACACAGATACACTTACATTTACAGCAGAAATCGTTTAATTGATTTAGTACTCGAAAGGGAGTAATCAACTATGAAAAAAATTATTTCTATTGCATTGGCACTCGTTATGATGATGGCAATCTGCGTTCCTGCATTCGCAACTCAGACTGCTGTTGTTGGTGATAACGTTGTTGATGTTAAAACAACTTATGACGAAACTACTGATACATCATATACAGTTACAATTCCTGCAACAATTCCTGTTGTATGGGGTGACACAACAACTGCTTATGATGTAGGTTATACAGTTACTTCACAGCTTCTTGTTGGTGCAAGCATTACGGTTGCAGTCAACTATGACCTTGATACTGATGATACAAACAATGGTGTTATGACAAATGCTGATACAACAGCAACATTAACATATGTACTTACCGGTGAAGGCGAAACTACATTCGGTGAAGTTAATGACGGTGCAAAGGCATCTGATGTTGGTGGCACAGACGCAACAATCACAGTTGCAGGTTTTGATGCTGCTCCTGTTGCAACATATACAGGTACTATCACTTACTCTGTAGCTTATGAAGCTCCCGAAACAACCTGATCCCCTCTGTAAAGATTATTAAAAATCGAGGAGGTGGATTTCATTGAAAAAGGCAATTAGTATCATTATGGCAATAGCAATGGTGGTTGTTATGGCGGTACCTGCATTTGCAAGCGGTATGCAACTTTCAACTTCTGTACCATATGAGCATTCGGTAACTATCAATTATAATGATGGTGGTTATGTACTTGTAAATGGTAAGCTTTGCCCTGACAATACGCAATTTAATATTAACAGATTTGGTGAAATCGACCTTGGTATTGTATTCCGGAACGGCTATCATCTTGGAAGTATTTCAGTAAATGGAATGGACGTCACAGATCAGTTTGTCAGCGGTAATTTAAAAATTGCTGATATTGTTAATGATGTGTATGTAAACATTGTTTTTGAAAAATGCTCTAATGACCCTAACGATAAGTGTGGCAAGGTTGATATGGAAGGTACGGTTTATCTTGGTAAAAAAGAGGTAAAAGGTGCTGAATTAAGTTTTGATTTTGGAAGTGCAACAGCAAAAACAGACAGTGACGGCAGATATTATGTTAAAGATATATCTGATGGTAAGCACGTTGTTAAAATTTCAAAGGATGGCGAAGTACTTGCACATACAACTTTCGTTATTGAAAGAGCAGATGTAACTGAGCCAACGCTTACAACCGCTTCAGACGGAACACAGGTTATTTTGATACCACAGGACGCTGACAAGATTTATCTTGATTTCAACATTGCTGATAATGATGGAAACGACGTTCCCGACAAAGATCCTGATGAAACTGATCCAGGCAATCCCGATAACCCTTCTTTTGAAGATCCTGACGGTGATCCCGATATTCCAAGTCAAGATATAACTCCTGATCCTGATGATGACGGTGACGGACACATTGATGATTATGACGGAACACCTGATGGTGACGAAGATAATGACGGTGTTATAATCACTATTGGCGGTCCTAAAAAGGATGTACCAACTCTTCCAATTCCTGATACATTCGTTGAATTTTTCGAAAATCCTATTGTAATCGGCTCATTAATGGTATTAAGTTTGTTCTTCATTATTCTTATTATCTTTAAGCGTAAAAAGGACGAAGAAGACGAACGTG
>CAYXMF010000011.1:0-16865 GCA_964465845.1 uncultured Eubacteriales bacterium
GAAACATTTTTGAATTCAATCACAATATGCACCTTATCCTTTATGTATTTAAACTTTGATTTTTAACTGTTTGTAACCACAATTATTGATTTTAATCATTGTTAGACACATTATACCACAAAATATTGTGTTTGTCGCGTTTTTTAATAAAAGTTAATATTTATCAGCACTTTGCACAAAAAGTATAATTTAATATATTCAATATAAACAATTAGAACAAAAAAATAACGGCGGGAGCAAGCTCCCGCCTTACATTATGTTTAATTAGTACTTTATAGGATTAGCATCAAGATATTTCTTAACCATCAATGCTACTTTAAATACGATTGCATCATCAAATTCTCTTAAATCAAGACCTGTAAGCTTCTTGATTTTTTCAAGACGATACACAAGTGTATTTCTGTGAACGAACAACTTTCTTGATGTTTCAGAAACATTCAAGTTATTCTCAAAGAACTTCTGAATTGTGAAAAGTGTTTCCTGATCAAGACTGTCAATTGAGCCACGCTTGAAAATTTCGCGAAGGAACATTTCGCAAAGTGTTGTAGGAAGCTGATAGATAAGTCTTGCAATACCAAGATTATCGTAAGTTACGATTGTTTTTTCAGTATCAAATACTTTACCAACTTCAAGTGAAACCTGAGCCTCACGGAATGAGCGTGCCAAATCTTTAATACTGTCAACTGCAGTACCGATACCTACAAGAACATGAGTATAATACTCTGTACCCAAAGAGTCTGCAATAGAACGTGCAAGCTTTTCAAGGTCTTTTGTATCAACATTGTTCTTAACTTCTTTAACAAGAACAATATCAGTTTCGTTAATATTTACAACAAAATCTTTTGTTTTGTCTGGGAACAAGTCCTGAATAACATCAAATACTGAAACGTCATTCTTTTCAGTAATTCTGATAAGAAGAACAACTCTTGTAACATCATTATTAAAGTGAAGTTCACGAGCCTTGATATAAATATCACCGGGAAGAATATTATCAAGAATTATATTCTTAATAAAATTACCTCTGTCATATTTTTCATCATAGTATTGCTTGATTGTTGAAAGAGAAACTGCAATTACAGAAACATATCTGTTAGCAACTTCATCGTCACCCTCAACAAAAACTGCATATTCAGGATGCATATGTGCACCAAATACTTTATAAGTATAACCATCTGTTACAGTAACGTCAGCAGCAGAGAAAACCTCTGACACGGCGTGTGTCTGAATCTCACCTATTCTGCCAAGTTCACTGCAGGAAATAACTGTACCTGTTTCATCAATAACGCCAAATGCTCTGTCAATAACATCATCCATCTGATGAACTATTCCCTGAAATAATCTGTTGGACATATTTTATACCTCCAAACGCACGGTGAAAAATCACCTTATGCAATTTCACAATTAGAACACTATGTATTTTACACAATAAAATGTGTTTTGGCAAGTGAATTTTTTATATTTTTTGATTTTTTTCAAACATTTTTCACAAAAATTGACGAATTTTTTGGTCAAACCACGCATTTTAAGGGGTTTTTTTATCAAAATTTTATTGTTCAAATTGCCCAAACAATTTATGATTTTTGTATTTTTTCAAGTTCTTCAGCGGTAATTTCCCGACATTCACCGGGTTTTAAACCACCGTCAAGTTCAAGTTCACCCATTTTTGAACGATGAAGCGCAACTACTTTATTACCTGCTGCAGCAAACATTCTTTTAACCTGATGATACTTTCCCTCACAAATCATAATTTTTACAACAGGATTTTCACCTTGCTCAACAATTTCCACTTTCGCTTCTTTAAGGGTTGTCCCATCGGCAAGTGTTATACCGCTTTCAAGCATTTTTATGTCATCTGCTGAAAGCTCATGTTCAAGTCGGGCTATATATGTTTTAAAAATATGATTTTTGGGTGAAAGAATTTTGTGGGCAAAATCCCCGTCATCAGTTATAAGAACAAAGCCCGTTGTATCTTTATCAAGCCTACCTGCAGGAAAAAGTCCTTTTCTGAAAAGTACATCGGGGACTAAATCAACCACAGTTTTGTCAGTATCACTGTCACTTGCAGACACAACGCCTTGTGGTTTATTCATCATAATATAAATGTGCTTTTTAAGTACAACAATTTCACCGTCCGCCTTTATGGTGTCAGTGTTTATATCAATCTTAACGGCACTGTCTTTTATGACATTACCGTTAAGTGTTACTCTTCCTTTTTTAATCATTTCCTTAACGTCACGTCGTGAAAGTGTACCTTGTGATGCTAAAATTTTATCAATTCTTTCCATTTATGAATCATCCCTTGGCATTTGGAAACTGTGCATAAAGCCATCAAGTTCAACTGAACAGATATCTCCGCCGATTACAAGTCCGTCATAGACAAGAATATTAGCGTGAATACATTCTTTATTCTCATAACCTGAATAGTTTTCAACTATATAAGTCCAGCGTTTTACACGCATACCTGCATAAACAGTCAAATCAAAACCCTGAGCCTTCTGAATTTCGTTGTAGGCAGTATAAGTATCATCAAATTCCTGTGGAATTATTACCTCTTGCACCTCAACGGGTTCTTCGTTGATTTCCCACCCATACTGAGAAAGAAAAGCCATTCTTTCTTCATGGGTTGATGCTTTTATACTCATACCGCTTTTCCCTGTCTGCTGACTGTCCTGCGAAAGAATTACAAGCGATATAACGGTCATTATTACAAAAATCACAAGTAAAGCTACCTTTATATGCTTGGACTTAATTGAATATACAAACATAGATAAACACCTCGAACACAATTTATATAAATAAATATGCGGCGAGGTGTTAATAAATTACAAATGTATATTAGTGTAAAACATTGATAAATATGAAGATGTTTTTCTGTAACAATGAGAAAACCGCAAGGAATACGTTGATATTTCGAGGATTTTCGAGGCAGTTACAGGAAAAACAAACCCTATTTATTCGTCAATACGCTTTGATTGAGATGCTGCACGAAGATGCTGACGAGCACGGCGGATTTCATTAACTGAGTTTGTAAGAGTTTCGTCAGCAACTGCTACGATGCTCTCAACATATTCGCTTGCGCTTGTACGCATTTCTTTTGACCAGTTTCTTGCCTGCTCTGTAAGTTCTGCTGCTGATGCTCTTGCCTGCTCAACGATTTCGTTAGCATTATTTCTTGCGAGCGCAAGAATTTCTGCAGCCTGAGCCTCTGCACCGCGAGTAATTTCGTCTTCAGAAATGATTTCTTTTGCGCGAAGGTGTGCTTTTTCAATGATTTTGTCAGCACTGTCTTGTGCGCCTGCAAGAATTTCTTTTCTTTCAGAAGCAATCTTTCTTGCCTGCATAAGCTCATCAGGCATATTGAGTCTTATGTCCTCAATAGCTGTTTTGATTGCCTGTGCATCAACAAGAAGGTTTGAAGTGAATGGTACTGTTTTACCCTCTTCAAGTATAGTTTCAATTTCTTCAAGTAAGTTTTCTATTGTCATTTACTTACACCTCTTTTAATTCTTTTCACTATATCATCACGAATTATTTCAGGTACAAAATCGCTGATGTCCCCACCTAATTCGCAAATTTGCTTAACTGCGCTTGAACTTAAATACAGGTTTTCAACTCTTGTATTGATAAACACTGTTTCAAGATTTTCATTAAGTTTTTTATTCATTTGTGCCTGCTGGAATTCATATTCAAAGTCAGACACAGCACGAAGCCCTTTAACGACTGCTACGGCACCTTTTTCTCTTGCGTATTCCGCAAGCAAGCCCTCGTAAGTATCAACCTCAACATTCGGGAAATCCTTAATACAACGGCGGATAAGGTCCGCGCGCTCTTCAGGAGTAAAGCAAAAGTTTGTTTTTGACGGGTTTTTCATTACAACAACAATAACCTTATCAAAAAGTGCTGAACTTCGGCTGATAATATCAAGGTGTCCGTTTGTTACGGGATCAAAGCTACCCGGACAAATAACGGTTTTCATATTTCTCACTTATTCTTTCTGTATGCGGTAAGTTTAATTTTACCGTATCTGTATTCACGGTGAATCCCAAACTCCCCTGCTGACTGAGGCAAGATTTCATCAAGTGCGCTTTCGCAGATGATAACACCGTAATCTGTCATTTTTTCAGCAACTGACGGTAAAACATCGTCAATTATTTTTTTATTGTATGGCGGGTCCAAAAGTGCAATATCAAATTTATCACGACTTAATGAAATATACATTTTAGAGTCGCCGCAAAATACACTTGCTCTTTTTTCAAAGCCTACAGTTTTTAAATTCTGCTTTACAACTTCAATTGAGCGGTTTGCTGAATCCACAAATGTGCAATGTTTAGCACCTCGGCTTAACGCTTCAATACCTAACTGACCTGAACCTGCAAACAAATCAAGAACGCTTGCGCCCTCAAGGTCAAACTGAATGATATTGAACATACCTTCTTTTACTCTGTCAGTAGTAGGACGAACATCCTCGCCCTCTAAAGTGACAAGTCTTCTGCCCCTTGCTTCACCTGTAATTACTCTCATAAATCTGCTCCAACCTGCCAATAGATGTTGCTATTATCGCATTTTTCTGTGTATTTGTCAAATTTTTTATTAAAAAACCGTCAAAATCAATCATTTTTCAAAGATATAAGCAATTTTTCAAGGTCATTAACGGTTTCTACTATGTATTCTGCCCCTTCTTTTTCGATAATCTCACGGTCACGGAATCCCCAAAGCACACCGATTGATGGAAGTCCTGCATTTTTTGCAGTGATAATATCAGTATCAGCATCACCTACAAAAATTGTATTTTCAAGTTCGCTGTTAAGAACTTCAAGTGCATAATAAACTCCGTCAGGTGCAGGCTTATTCGGTCTGCCGTCAACACTACCAACGATCAAGTCAATTGTATCACCAAACATTCTCTTACACAAATCCTGTGCAGCAAAATCCGCTTTATTTGTAACGATTGCAGTTTTAAAGCCTGCATTTTTTACGTTTTTGAGCATTTCGTTAACGCCCTCATAAGGTGCAGTTTTGTCTTCCATATGGATTTTGTAATAATCGCAAAAATCCTTAAAACAGATTTCAAAGGTTTCTTCATTAGTATTCTGCGGTACTGAACGTTCCATTAATAGACGTATCCCGTTGCCTACAAATGAACGGATTTCAGTTAAGTTTCTTAGTGGAAATTTCTGTTTTTCAAGTGCGTAATTCACGCTGTCTTTTAAATCTTCAAGAGTGTTTAAGAGTGTTCCGTCCAAATCAAAAATTATTGTATCAATCATTGTTTTCTCCGTTATAGTAATCATAAATTTTTTCTGCCAGTTCCTTATTTATGCCTTTAACTTGCATAAGGTCAAGGACTGTTGCTTCTTTGATATTTTTAATTGTTTTAAAAATTTTGAGGAGTTCCTGTGCTTTCCGGTCACCTATGCCGTCGATTTTGGTAAGTGATAATTCAAGACCGCGTTTTGTATGCTTTTTATGATGAAATCCTACTGAAAATCTGTGGACTTCTTCCTGAATTTCGGACACAAGTGTAAACACACTACGGGTTGAATTTATTGCGATTTCTCCGCCGTCACCCGTGATTGCTCTGGTTTTATGTTTCGAATCTTTAACCATACCGAAAAGCGGAACTTCAATACCCATTCTATCAAGAACTTCTTTAACTGCATTTACTTGGCCTTTACCGCCGTCAAGAAGAATCAAATCGGGCATCTTACCGAAGCCTTCTTCGGCATTTTCGTCTTTATGAGCAAGATATTCATTGAAACGGCGTTCAAGAACTTCACGCATTGAGCCATAGTCATCTTGTCCCACAAAAGACTTGATATTGAAAGTACGATAGGCACGTTTTAGTGGTTTGCCGTTTTTAAACACAACCATACCTGCAACGTTATCTTCGCCACCCGTATGAGAAATATCATAGGATTCAATATATTCAGGAGTTTTTGAAAGTCCCAAAAGAGTTTTAAGTTCTTCAAGAGATTTAATTTCACCTGCTGTTTTGCCTTTTTTCTGTGCAAGTTTTTCATAAGCATTTTCACGGCACATATTAACGAGTTTCAGCCCCTCGCCTCTTTGAGGAACTGTAACAGTACATTTTTTACCGCGAACATTAGTGAGATGCTGTTCCACAAGTTCTATGTCTTCAAACAATTCGTCAACAAGCACTTTGTGCGGAACTGCACGATTCATACCATAATACTGAATAAGGAAATTACAACGAATATTCTCGACCATTTTTTCAGAGTCAAAGAAGAACTGCTCGCTGTCACAAAGTCTGCCTTTATCGTATCGCAAAACTGCTATACAGATGTCTTTTTCATTAGATGCAAGTGCAAATACATCTTTAGAATCACCTGTTTCGGTAACTACTTTTTGTTTTGTCTGCATATTTTCAATTGCACGAATTCTGTCACGGTATTTTCCTGCATTTTCAAAATCGAGATTTTCAGCACAAGCGTTCATTTTTTCTTTTAAATCCTTAATGATTTTTGTAATATCACCATTAAGAAATTGAAGTGCATCATTTACTGCTTCATCATATTCTTCTTTTGAAATTTTACCCGTACACACGCCCATACAACGATTTATATGAAAATTCAGACACGGTCTGCCTTTTTTGAAATCACGAGGAAAAGACTTGTTGCACTGTGGAAGTCTGAAAATCTTATTTGCCTCATCAACAGACTGCTTTACTGAATATGAACTTGTAAAAGGTCCGATATATTCTGCATTTTCATCATCTTTTTGCAATACTGCAGAAATCTTGCGATAAGGCTCATTGGTCACCCTTATATAACTATAACCTTTATCGTCTTTTAAGAGGATGTTATATTTAGGCTGATTTTGTTTGATAAGGCTTGCTTCAAGAACAAGTGCTTCAAACTCAGAATCCGTGAGAATATAGTCAAAGTCGTCAACATTTTCAACCATTTTAAGCACTTTTACGGTATGTTTATTCTGTGATCCGAAATACTGACTTACACGATTTTTCAGTTTTTTTGCTTTACCTATATAAATAATTTTGCCCTGTTTATTTTTCATTATATAAACGCCGGGGGTTAACGGCAATTTCATTGCTTTTTCACGTAAAATATGCAATTTTTCGTTCACAGAATTCACTCCCTTCAAAGCATTTTTATTATCATAACACAAATATGCAAAAAAATAAAGCACACCGTAACAATTACGATGTGCCTGAGTTGTGAAATTAATTATTCAGCAAAACCTGATTCAACAAGTTTAACGAGTTCGTCAACAGCTGTTTCTTCGTCAGGACCGCCTGCGAGAATACGGATTGTTGTACCGCCCATAATACCGAGTGAAAGAACACCGAGAAGGCTCTTTGCATTTACTCTTCTGTCTTCTTTTTCAACCCAGATTGATGATTTGAACTCATTAGCTTTCTGAATAAAGAAAGTTGCAGGACGAGCGTGCAAACCAACCTGATTTTTAACTTCAACATCTTTAGTATACATAATTCATTCTCCCAAATGATAAATTTTAAAAAACAACAGATAAAAACACCTTTGTTACTACTATATTATACCACAAAACTTGACCTCGTCAACGAAAAAAACTTGACTTTTGACTGAAAAAGAATATTTCAGTCAGAAAAACAAAAACGAGAAAATTTAAACAATCAAGTTTGTGTAAATTGACAATGTATAACAATATTTTTTGTATAATATCAATATTTTATGTGAACTAATTAAGAACATTATGATGAATGGGAGGCACTGCAGGAGTTAAAACTCCGAACTGCATTCCGCAACTCTGATAATATTCAATAATTTTAGGCAATGACTCTAGTGTTACCTTTTTGGTATCGTGCATAAGTACCACAATTCTTGAAGCAGATTTCGGGTACTGACTGCAATAATTCAACTGTTTCTGAACAGTATTGGCACCGTCAGCATCTCCGTTAGTACAATTCCAGTCAAAATACACATATCCTTTTTCAACAACGGAATCTGTAAGTCTGCTCATAATTCCTTTTGAATACTTTTTACTTACTGTATTACTGCTTCCGCCCGGAAAACGCAAAACATTTGCAGTTACCCCCGTTTGTTCATAAACTAAGTTGGAAATTTTCTGCAAATCGTTAAAGTACGCTTCATCAGAAGAATAAATTTTTGCATAATCATGTGAATAGGTGTGCAGTGCTATCTGATGACCACGGTCAACAATCTCTTTCATCACATAATTATAACTGCCGCCATTTTTCACAAAAAAAGTCGCCTTAACACCGTATTTATCAAGAACATCAAGCACCTGCGGTGTATAAGACGACGGTCCGTCATCAAATGTAAGATATACCGTTTTTCCTGTTGACGGTGTTGGTGTTGGCGTTGTCATTACCGGCACTCCGCCTGATGATGAGGCTTTGGTAGTACTTGTAGCCTTTTTTGCTGCAAGCTGTTTGTTCAAGTCTTTAATTTTCTTATTAAGTTCATCAACGGCACTCTGATGCTCACTACTTTGTTGATTCAACTTGTTTTCATAAGATTCAACTTCACTGCTGTTTTGTTCTTTAAGTGACTCATTTGCAGAAATCTGTTCATCAAGCAACGACTTTTCTTTACTGAGTTCTTCATTCATACGAGCAATTTCTTCATTACTCTTATAGTATTTTACACCAAGAGCAACCGCTGTCACCGCTGATGCAACAAGAAGCACAGACAAAACAATTATTATTAACTTGAATATCATTGATTTACTTACTGTCTTTTTCATAGCATCCGCATCCTTTAAACTCTTTATACATCTATTCTATAACAATAATTTATGCAAATCAACACCGAATTAACTATTTTTTTGTTTTTCCAAAAATTTCTTATCAATTTCAGTTAATTCTGCATGTTCCAACATATCAGGACGGTATTTTTGTGTCATCAGTAATGATTGTTCACGACGCCACTTATCAATATTTTCATGATGACCTGACATTAAAACATCCGGCACTTTCATATCGTTCCACTCATAAGGTCTTGTATATTGCGGATACTCTAAAAGTCCCTTGTAATGACTTTCAAGTTCTTTTGCCTCATCATTAGGCAACACGCCTTCAAGCATTCTTGAGATTGAATCGGCAAGTACAAGTGCAGGCAATTCACCGCCGGTAAGCACATAATCACCTATTGAAATCTGCTCATCCACAAGAGAGTCAATAATACGTTGGTCAATGCCCTCATAATGACCGCAAAGTATGGTAATTTCAGGCATTGTTGCCAATTCTTTAACCTTGTTTTGTGTCAGCACTTCACCGCAAGGTGACACATATATAAGATGGTTTTTATTTTCACTTTGCTCGCATATTGATTTATAGCAATCAGCTATCGGTTGAGTCTGCATAAGCATACCCATACCACCACCATAAGGTGCATCATCTACACGACGGTGCTTATCTTTGGTGTAATCTCTTATATTTATGCAATTTATTTCTACTAATCCCTTTTCCCTTGCACGACCGATAATACTTTCAGAAAGCACTGCTTCACACATTTCAGGGAAAAGTGTCATTATGTTAATCTTCATCGTCAAAAAGTCCTTTTATAGGATTGATTTTTACAATTCCTGCTTCAACATCAACGTTTATTATTACCTCTTTAATTGCAGGAATAAGCACCTCACCTTTTGGTGTTTTTATATGCCATACATCGTTGGCACCTGTTTCGCTTACGTCACAGATTATGCCTAATTCTTCACCTGTATTATCATCAATAACGGTACAATCAAAAAGCTCCTGAATGAACCAAGTACCTTTTGGAAGTTTAGCGTCACTGCGTTTCATATAAAGAACAGTATTTTTAAGTGCTCGGGCTTTATCAATATCATCAACACCGTCTAACAAAAGAATTGCAACATTTCCGTGAGGACGAGCTGAAACAACATTTACACTCTTTTCGCCGTTTTTATCAAAATATAAAGTTTTAAACTTTTTCACAAACTCAGGCGTATCACACCAAGGGTTAAAGCGAACTTCGCCTTTAATACCGTGAGTTGATACGATTTGTCCTAATTCAAGATATTTTTTTATCATTGGTTGTAATCCCTCCACCGCTAACGCGGTCCCCCTCCCTTTAACAAGGGAGGCAATTCAAAGTTGCAAAAAGGCAGACAATGCAAAACTGTCTGCCTAAATTGCAATAGATTAGTCGATATCGACCTGAACTTTCTCACCTGTACGTGTTGCGCCAGCTTTAACAACTGTTCTGATAGCCTTTGCAATTCTGCCCTGTTTACCGATAACTCTGCCCATATCCTCTTCAGCAACGTGAAGATGATATACAACGATACCACGCTCGTCAACTTCGTCAACAGTAACAGAAACAGCGTCAGGATTTTCAACAAGTCCTTTTACGATTGTAATAAGAAGTTCCTGCATTTTCAAAAACCTTTCTTATTTAATAACGCCGCTCTTTTTAAGAATAACCTTAACTGTGTCAGTAGGCTGAGCACCGTTTTTGAGCCACTGCTCTGCTTTTTCTACGTCAATCTTGATTTCAGCAGGATCTTTCATTGGGTTGTAGTAACCAATTTCCTCAATAAATCTGCCGTCACGTGGGTAACGAGAATCTGCAACTACTACTCTGTAGAAAGGAGCTCTTTTAGCACCCATTCTGCGAAGTCTCATCTTAACTGCCATTTTGTTTTCCTCCAAAATATATAAAAATTTTATATTAAACACTGTTGTGTTATAATCAGTGTTTTTGCCTTATTACATCGGGAAGCCGCCGAAGCCACCGCCCATTCCACCCATGCCGTTACCGCCACCGGTGAGTCCCATACGCTTCATTTTACGCTTCATACTGCCTGAGTTCATTTGCTTGAACATCTTCTGCATCTGACGGTACTGATTGAGAAGTCTGTTGACATCTTCAACCTGCATTCCGCAACCTGCCGCAATTCTGCGCTTACGTGATGGGTTTATAATATCAGGATTTCTGCGTTCTTTAACTGTCATTGACTGAATAATTGCTCTCATTCTGTCTAACTGACGGTCATCAACGTCAACATCCTTAACTTTTTTATTGATGCCGGGAAGCATTGAAAGAATATCTTTCATACTGCCCATTTTCTGAACTTGTTCCATCTGGTCAAGCAAATCTTCAAGGTCAAACTTATTTTTACGAAGTTTTTCTTCAAGTTTTGCCGCTTTCTTCTCATCAAGAGCAATTTCTGCTTTTTCGATAAGTGAAAGCACGTCGCCCATTCCAAGAATACGGGATGCCATTCTATCTGGGTAGAAATAGTCAAGCTCGTCAAGTTTTTCGCCCATACCAACGAATTTAATTGGCTTACCTGTAACTGCTCTTGCTGAAAGAGCCGCACCGCCACGGGTGTCACCGTCCATCTTAGTAAGGACAAGACCATCAAGACCTAATTCGTCGTTGAATGTGCTTGCAACTGTGACAGCATCCTGACCGAGCATAGCATCAACTACGAGCAAGATTTCATGAGGATGAACTTCATTCTTGATGTTCTTAAGCTCGTTCATAAGTTCAGTATCAATATGCAGACGACCTGCAGTATCGATAAAAACATAATCATAACCTTTGTCTTTTGCAAGTTTAATTGCCTCTTTTGCAATTGTTACAGGATTAGTCTGTCCCATTTCAAAAACAGGAACGCCAACCTGTTCACCGACAACCTGCAACTGTTTGATAGCAGCAGGACGGTAAATGTCACAAGCTACAAGTAAAGGTCTGTGATTTTCATTTTTAAGTTTAAGTGCAATCTTTGCACAATGCGTTGTTTTACCTGAACCCTGAAGTCCGCACATCATAACAATTGTTGGCGGATGGCTTGCATAAGCAAGTCTTGTTTGTGTACCGCCCATAAGTTCGGTAAGTTCTTCATTAACAATCTTAATAACCATCTGCGCAGGTGTAAGACTTTCCATAACCTGTGCACCGATGGCACGTTCAGTTACCTTGGCGGTGAAATCCTTGGCAACCTTATAGTTTACGTCAGCTTCTAAAAGTGCAAGACGCACTTCACGCATTGCTTCTTTAACATCGCTTTCATTAAGACTTCCCTTACTTTTCAGTCTTTGAAAAGCAGATTCAAGTCTGTCAGACAAACCTTCAAATGCCATGATTTCTCCTATTCTGCTAAGGAAAGTGCTATTGACTTTATCTTAACTGTAATATCGTTAATTTCACGGGAAAGACCGTGAGAAAGATTGTATTCATTAATATCTTCAGCACATTTTACGATATCATCAAGTCCCGTTTGCATTTTCTCAAGCTTTTGTGAAAATTTAAGTTTGGACTCCATATCATAAAGAACTGCCTCAGCTCTTTTAATTGCGTCGCGCACACCCTGACGGGTAATGCCTTCATTTTCAGCGATTTCAGAAAGAGAAAGGTCGTCGTTATAGTAAAAATTGAGATAATCACGCTGTTTAACTGTTAAAGCCTCGCCATACAAATCGAGAAGCATTGAAATTTCAATATTATTTGCCACAACTGACACCTGCCTTTCTAAAAAAATAATCGCTCTGTAAAGCGTTTAAACTTTACAGAGCGTTATTATACAAGAATTATTTTTATTTGTCAAGAGTTATTTGCTTTTTTTGCAGCATCTTTAATTTCTTGCCAACTGATGCTATCTTGTTTTCCACTATTACTATCGATAACGATTTCATTTTTTGTTGTAGTTTCGCTGGGTTCTGCAGTTTCAGACTCACTTGAAGCTGTTGTAGTTGTAGTGGTGGTTGTTGTAGTTGTCGTAGTTGTTGTAGTTGTCTTATCGTCTTTGCTTTCTGCCTTTTTGGTAGTAGTTGTTGTCTGTGTAACAAGAGATGTGATATCGTCATAAAATCCGTCTTCATCAGTTGTAACCGGAATTTTGTCACCGTCAACATTAGTTACGAATTCGTTACCTTCATCGTCCTTATATACTTCAATAACTTCACCATTTTCAACAGGAACGGTAAAGCTTACCTCATAATCATCTTTTTTACAAGCTGCAAATACAACAACGATTGCAAGCATTAAAACTGCTACTGCTATGATTTTCTTACTCATTATGTAAATCCCCTTTCGGACTGTTTGATTATTTTCTTTATATTACCATAATTTTTTGGGTTTTGCAATATCTTTTATTTTAATTCCGCAATGGTAACTCCTTCCTCACCCTCTCCGAAGGTACCTACACGGAAAGTACGTATATTAGGATGCTTACGAAGATACACGTGAATACCTTTGCGCAACGCACCTGTACCTTTGCCATGAATAATTGTAATTTCATTAAGACCTGTACGAAGAACTCCATCAATAAATTTATCAAGGTCAAGCATTGCTTCTTCAACAGTTGTACCACGCAAGTCAATGCTTGAATTTGATGATGCCGTTGCATTTCCTGAGCCTGTATGAACAGTTCGCATTCCTCCCATTTGCTTTTTGGGTTGCTTTTTGGCACCAATCAAACGAATGTCAGAAACATCTGCTTTCATTTTAATCATACCTGACTGGACCTGAACGGTATTTTTCTTTTCATCAACAGATATAACCTCAGCCTCACCGCCGAGAGTTTTAACAAAAACTCTATCGCCAACTTTCAGTGGTCTTGGAAGAACATAATTACCGTCATCATTGTCAAATAACCCTTGTGAGATTTCATCAATTTTATCAAGCTGACGTCCCATAGCCGCTTTTGCTTTACGGGCAATTTCCTGATGATTTTTCTCTTTTGCAAGTTCTTTTTTCAGTTGTTCAATTTCCAAAAGAAGTGAATTACCTGCACGACGTGCGTTTTCAACTATTCTTTCAGCGTCACGCTTTGCTTTTTCAATTTCTTTTTCACTTTGCTCTTTTGCTTTCAAGAGAGTTTTTTCGGAGTTTTCTTTTTGACGAAGAATTTCTGTCTTTTCTGCTTCAAGTTTTTGACGGTCATCTTCAAGGGCTTTTCGTGCCGTTTCAAGGGTATCAACTGCATCTTCAAAGCGTGTATTTTCTTCTGAAATAAGCACTTTTGCAAAATCTGTTATTTCTTCACTTATTCCAAGTCTGCCTGCAATTGCCAAGGCATTTGAACGGCCGGGCATACCAATAAGAAGTCTGTATGTGGGTTTTAAAGATGCCACATCAAATTCACAACAACCATTTTCTACTCGTTCAGTTTTAAGAGCATACTCTTTAAGTTCTGAGTAATGAGTTGTTGATGCAATTTTTGCACCTTGTTTTCTCAAGTTTTCAAGAATCGAAACTGCAAGTGCCGCACCCTCAACAGGGTCAGTACCTGCGCCCAGCTCATCAATAAGCACAAGACTTTTATCGTTTGCGGTTTTCAAAATCTCAACAATTGTTGTCATATGAGATGAGAATGTAGAAAGTGACTGCTCGATACTTTGCTCGTCACCTATATCAGCAAGCACATTATGAAATACTGAAATTCTGCTGTTATCGGTTACAGGCAACATAAGTCCGCACTCTGCCATAAGTGTTAAAAGACCGATTGTTTTAATTGATACTGTTTTACCGCCTGTATTGGCACCCGTTATCACAAGAGAGTCAAAATCAATACCAAGTGAAATATCAACAGGAACAACCGTTTTAGGATCAATCAACGGATGTCTTGCTTTTTTGAGCAGAATCTCGCCATCGTTATTGAGAATTGGTCGGCTTGCTTTCATTTTATACGCAAGATGTGCTTTTGCAAAATGCAAATCAAGCATTACGGCTGAATCAAAGCTGATTTTAATTGTATCGTAAAATTCCCCTGCCATCTGAGAAAGTTCTGCAAGGATTCTTTCGATTTCATCTTGTTCACGACTTTCAAGAACTTTGATTTCGTTGTTTGCCTCAACTACTGCGGCAGGCTCAATAAATACGGTTGCACCGCTACCCGAAGTATCGTGCACCATACCCGCAACTTCGCTTCTGTTTTCCGCTTTTACGGGTACAACAAATCTACCGTTACGCTGAGTAATAATTCCGTCACGAAGAATTTTAGAATAGTGTGAAGAATGAATCATGCTATCTAATTGTTCACGGATTTTATTTTCATAATGACGCTTTTTACGTCTTATTTCTTTAAGTTCGGGCGAAGCATTGTCGCTGATTTCAGTTTCGGAAAGAATTGCATTTGTTATTTTCTCTTCAAGATATTTGTTAGGATAAAGAGAGTTGAACAAATCGTCAAGTGCAGTTTCCATTCCTGCACATTTTTCGTGCCAGACTGTAATTCCGCGAATTATTTTAAGTGTTGTTGCAATTTTCAGAAGTTCCCCTGCTGAAAGTGAGCCGCCTGCATTTGCACGGCTTAAAGCGTTGCTTACATTCTGAAGTCCGTGAAATGACGGTGCACCGAATTTGGCAATAAGAACATAAGCCGCTTCGGTTTTATCCAGCAGACTGAGCACCTCAAAATAATCTGTCAAAGGTTTGATTTCAAGTGCTTTTTCTTTAGCATCAGCACTTGAAGCTGTGTCTGACAGCATTTTAAGAATTTTATCAAGTTCAAGTGAAATACAATGTTTGTTCATATTCATTTTTTATGACTACTCCTTTCGTCACAAAATAGGTTTGAAAGAAAATTGTTCACAGTGCTGTTTTGAAGTGAGTGGTGCTGTACTTTTGTGTACCGCCCCGAACGAAAAATAGTGCTGTGGCAATTTTACTCAAACCTGTATACTCTTATAAAAATCTAATGTTTTAAAGTTTCTTTGTAGTTTAGATAAAAGATATTTTTCAGTTATATATGTTAAATCTTCAAGTGCATAATCTTCCATTTTAAAAGAATAGATTTTTTCAAAATCGGAAAATGCAATATGGCGAAGTCCTTTTATAAGACCGATTTCAAGGGGAAAAAGCATATCGTTGGACACACAATTTTCACAATACAACAACCCGTCTTCAACATCAAAATACATAGTATCAGTTTCGTATTCGCCACATCTGTCACAAGCCACAAGATTTGGCATAAAGCCTGCAATACACATAAGTCTTAGTTCTGTAATCGCCTTTATCTGTTCAATTGGCATTTTGCTTTTCGCAAGGAAGTGCAAAGAATTGAGAATAAGTCTTAAATATTCCTCTGCAGGCTCTTCTTCCTGCACCAAGGTTATAACAAGTTCTGCAAAATACTGTGCAAGAGTAAGTTTTGCAAGGTCATCACGCAATTCAAAAAAAAGTTCAACAGGCTCAGCTTCATCAATTATGTAACTTTCTTTATTTTTATACAAGGACAGTTTGGAATAACAGAACATTCCCGTTGCGCTGTTTTTACGGTTTTTAAAAGATTTTGCCCCTCGCACAAATGCTCGTACAAGCCCGTTATGGCGTGTGAGCACCGTAACGAGCTTGTCTTTTTCACCAATATTCTGTTCTTTGAGTATCAGACCGTCCGTATTCGTCCTCATAGTACAGTTCTCCGTCATATAGAGGTTTCTTTTTGTTATTGAGTGATTTTTTATACATCAAATAATCCTCAATTTTACCACTTTCTGTAAATCTGCTCCAGATTGACATACTATCCATACAAATCACCTGCCAATATTAATTTGGCTTTGTCGGTATGGAATATGAATGGTAAAAATAAAAAGATTTGGTAATTTAATCTAATCCGAAATTATGAATAAGTCCTTCGCGGTTGCGCCAGCCTTCTTTGACCTTTACCCAGCACTGAAGGTTGATTTTACAGCCGAAGAAGTTTTCCATATCCTGTCGTGCATAGGTAGAAATCTTTTTAAGCATTGCTCCGCCTTTGCCGATGATGATTCCTTTATGGCTATCACGTTCACAGAAAATTGTTGCTTCAACATCCATAATTCCGTCACTACGCTCACGCATTTTTTCAATGCTTACGGCAGTTCCGTGTGGAATTTCTTTATCGAGCAATCTTAACATTTTTTCACGGATAATCTC
>CAYXMF010000011.1:16965-22221 GCA_964465845.1 uncultured Eubacteriales bacterium
GGATTTTTGCCTTTTTTGATTTTTTCGATAAGTTCAAGTTCCGCTTCTTTCAATTCGCCATCAGGCTCAACAGCCAAAAGGCAAGCATCAACGCCGTCAATACTATCGCTTACGGCTTTAACCATTTTTTCGCCAAGTTTTGTGCGTGGTTTATGGAAACCTGGTGTATCGGTAAACACAAGCTGAATATTATCATCAGTTGTAAGCACACCCATAATGCGAGTACGTGTAGTTTGTGGTTTTGATGAAACTATTGCGATTTTTGTTCCTAAAAGTTTATTAAGAATTGAAGATTTGCCTACGTTGGCTTTACCTACAATTGCAATAAAAGCTGTTTTTGGTGTATTCATTACTTACCCTTTCTTTTTTGGAAAACCTTTAAATATAAAAACACTGAAAATTGCTACTGATATTAAGAATAAAATTATTGCTACGGGATTTTCAGCAAAATATGTGAAAAGTTTTTGAAATGCTTCAGGCTGATACATTATTGCAATACCGCAAAGCACTGCAAATATTGTAAACACAAGCACTGCACCTGCAGCACAATCCTTTGCTATTTTTCCTAATTCCGTATGTTCTTTGCCATGCAAATCAACCGCTGACTCAATCGCTGTGTTGATAAGTTCAGCACCGATTACAAGTCCGTTAGCAACAAATATGATTGCAAGTTCAGTTCTTGTAATTTCAAAAAAGTCAAAGGCAAACAGGAAAAAGTACATATAAATCATACATACTATATGTATTCGCATATTCCGTTCTTTTTTTACCGCCGTGAACAACCCTTGAAAAGCATAACCGAAGCTTTTAACAAGTTCTTTCATCTGTAATCATTCCTTATCGAAATAGTAGCTTCCATTTCTCTTTAATCCGATTCTTGTAAGTACTGCTTCTTCTTTTTCACGCATTTGAACCATTTCAAGACCGCCGTCTTCATGATCATAACCCAAAAGATGAAGAAGTGAATGTACTGTTAAAAATCCGATTTCACGCTGTAATGTATGGCCGTATTTTTCTGCCTGATCATAAGCGTGTTCAATAGAAATTATAATATCACCAAGAATTTTAGCGCCTGTGTCAAGATTTACATCAAACTCACCGTTTTCGCCCATAGGGAATGAAAGAACGTCAGTGCTCTTATCAATTCCTCTGTGCTTTAAATTCAACTCGTGAATCATCTCATCATCAACAAAAGTTACGCTGATTTCTGCTACATCAGTAAAACCTTCGTTTGCAAGAACTGCTTTACAACAACGGCGCACCAACATTCGCACGCCTGTCGGAATTTTCATCGCATTCTGTTTATTATCAATAATTACTCGTAATTTCTCGTTCATTTCTTTTGCCTCATTTCGTGTCTTTCGTATGCTTTGATAATATCCTGAACAAGACGGTGTCTTACCACATCTTTTTCTGTAAATACATTTATTGCAATATCGTCAATTCCTTTAAGAATTTTCATTGCTTCAACAAGTCCTGACTTTTTGCCGTCGGGCAAGTCAATCTGTGTTATATCACCCGTTACAACAATCTTTGAATTAAAGCCTAATCGGGTTAAAAACATTTTCATCTGCTCACGTGTTGTGTTCTGCGCTTCGTCAAGAATGATAAAGCTGTCATCAAGAGTACGACCACGCATATAAGCCAAGGGAGCTACCTCAATACTGCCACGTTCCTGATAACGCTGAAAGCTTTCAGCACCCAGCATATCAAAAAGTGCATCATACAACGGTCTTAAATACGGGTCAACCTTTTGTTGCAAATCACCGGGGAGAAAGCCTAATTTTTCACCTGCTTCAACGGCAGGACGGGTTAAGATAATTCGGTTAATCTCTTTTGCTCTGAAAGCGTTTACCGCCATTGCAACGGCAAGGTAAGTTTTACCTGTACCTGCAGGGCCTGCACCAAGAGTAATTGTATTATTCTTTATACATTCAAGGTATTTTTTCTGACCAAGTGTTTTCGGCTTTATAGGTTTGCCCTTTGCGGTAATACATACACAGTCACCTGTCATTTCACAAAGCTTGTCCTCATTACCCTCATTTACGAGGGAAAGCACATAGCGTACATTTTGTTCAGATAAAGCCTCACCACGATTTATAAGTGTGAGCAAGCCGTTAATCGCTCTTACTGCTTTTGAAACATTTTCAGCATCGCCATTCACTTTGATTTCAGAGCCTCGGCTTATCACCTTCACATTGTACTGTGACTCAATAAGTTTGATGTTTTCATCAAAGCTTCCGAACAAACTGACTGTCTGTTCCATTCTGTCAACGCTTATTATCTGTTCAAACAACCTATTCACCTGCTTAATATAAAAATAGATATATTCAATATATTTTAACACACTTTTTATTGGATGTCATCAGTTTTTTCAACATAAATTTCCATTAAAGTACCAATTTCCTGCTCACATTGTGCAGAAAATCCGTATTGAACACCGTTTTCGCTATCTGTTCTTAAAACTGTTGAATTTCTGATTTCGCTGTATTCAAGAAGTTCCTTTGCATAAAGTGCGTTACTATACAATGCAATTTTCTCTTGTAATGCACTGTCAGGTTCAGTTTTTTTACTTGAGAACGTTGCGCCGTACTGTGTTATTATTCCCAACGGAAGAAGATTTTCTTCGTTTTCAATAAAAGAATTATGTTCTGTAAAAAAGTCGGTACTAACTTTTGTCCCCAACGGAATTTTAAGGCCAAAAAAGAATATCATATTTCTTGTTTTTTCGGTTTCCACAGTATATAGTGAAAAATCGTTGCAAGTGAAATTCTTTTGTTTTTTTACAAGCGCTTTAACATAGCCATCAGCGTGAATTGCGTTTTCAGTACCGTCAGCATGAGTGATAATTCCGCTGATAAGCAAATCGCCTTTCAAAACCGCTGAGCCCGGTTTCACTTCTTCGTTACCGTAAAGCACGTCTATACTTAAAATTACACCGTCTTCACTTGCCACAACATTAGTAGGCTTTGAGGCATCATAGATTTCAGGCGCATCAGTTTTTTCTCTTACCTCAATTACAACAACAGAGCCTTTCATATTCACACTTGCCCAGGAAAGTTTTTCGATTTCACTCATTACATTTTGTACTGCCTCATCATTGTCAATTGACGAAATAGGTACACCCACCTTGACGCCATTTTCTTCAAATACAGACAATAAAAAATCATCATCAAGAGTTGTGTTACCTACAACAGACACACTCCAGACAAATTGAGAAAGTGTAAAGATTATTGCAGCAGACACAACTGCACCCGCAAGAATTCCTACACGGGTTTTGTGCTTTCTCAAAAAATACTTTAAGCCGATTTTATCAGTTGAAATTACTCGCATACCGGATTTGCGTGCGGGAGAACGGATTGCAAGATAGCCGTCAACAGTTGTGCTTGCAGTAATGTTTCCGTTGATATTACGCACATTCCAAAGCGGAATCCCCTCTTTTGTGCAAAGATTAATAAATCTGTCGGCAAATCCGCCGAATGCTCTGAAATTTATGTAGCCGAACAAGTATCTTATTAACTGAATGATTAACATATTTTCACCTATGAAACAAAACTGATTTCTGCAAATTTACCACGAATGACTGCTACACCGCTATCAAATGAATCAATGAGCATTTCATCCCCCGCTATACCCAACGTAAGTTCACCAATATTGAGTTTTATAAGATTTTCATCGTATTCAACAACGCCTTTGCAACCGTCAATAATAATTTCACGATTAGAAAGCATTTCGATTTTTGCTTCATTCAAATGCAAATCGGGACCTGAAATTTTACGCTCTTTTTTCTTTCGTGCCAAAGGAATACACCTCACTTATAATGAATTATATGAAATTAAATCATTATTAAGTCATAAAAATAATATAATTTATGGGTGAGAATATGGTTGTTGTAAAAATCAAAAAGAGTTTTTTTCAAATTGCTGGAGTTACATTATGCCTTTTTTTCATGTTTAAAATGCCATATGCAGTAACTGACGGTGTTACTGAAGGATTACAGATTTGTTTTCACGTAATTTTACCGTCACTTTTTCCGTTCATGGTGCTCTCAACATATATAATTAAATCTAATATTTTCTCATTTGCATACAAGTTTTTTGCACCTGTATCAAGAGTATTGTTCCGTCAGCCTGCATGCACTGTACCTGTAATTATAATGTCGGTCATTGGTGGATTTCCTGTTGGAATAAAAATGGTGAATAATCTTTTAGATGGCGGCTCTATCACACAAAACCAAGCCCAAAGATTATGTCTTTTCTGTATGAACGGCGGTCCTGCTTTTATAATTACGGCGGTTGGAGTGAATATGCTTGGCAGTACAAGGGCAGGCGTAATTATGTTTGTTTCTCTTTGCCTTTCATCATTAATTTTAGGTGTACTCACTCGATTTTTAGGTGACAAAAATGAGTTAAAAAAACAAAAAGTCGAAACTCAGTCAACTTTGTCTTCGCTTTCATCGGCGGTGTCGGATGCTTTACAATCCGTTTTAGGAATCTGTGCTTGGGTTGTGATTTTCAGTGCGATAACAAGTTGCTTAAAAGCCTGTATTGAAAATGAAAGCATATACACGGCTTTTTCTGCATTTCTTGAGGTCACTAAGGGTTGTGTTTTGCTTGCAGGAAAAATGCCCATTCCCGTTATTACGGCTATGATTGGTTTTGGCGGAATTTGTGTGCATTGTCAGGTGCTCAGCAATCTTAAAAACTGTGGGCTGAAATACTCACATTTCTTTGTTTGCAGAGTGCTGAACGGTGCGGTTGCTTCGTTTATATCATATTTATTATTGCTTGTTTTTCCTGTTGATGTAGATGTTTTTGCATCGGCACAAAATATGACGGTTAACACATTTTCTGTGTCACTGCCTGCATTTTGCACTTTTATGGTTATGTGCATAATTATGATTTTTGATATTGATAGGAAGAAAAAAATATGGTAGAATAATTTCGGTGATAAAAATGAAAAAGTTGTTGAATAAAAAAGAAATCTCCCCTTCCTGCTCATACTGCACATACGGAAAACTTTCACCCGACGGTGAAAGTGTGCTTTGCAAGAAAAAGGGAGTTGTTGAAAAGGATTTTGCTTGTAAGAAATTCGATTATGATGTTCTTAAAAGGCAACCAAAAAGACCGATAGAATTAGAAAAATATAATCCCGAAGATTTTTCGTTATAATTTTACATAAAAATGCCCCGTACAGAGTTTGCAATGTCATTAAGTTAAGAAAAATCCGAATTTCACTTTGTTGTGAGGTTCGGAT
>CAYXMF010000012.1:0-20875 GCA_964465845.1 uncultured Eubacteriales bacterium
AATAAAAAGTTGATGTCAAGGAAATACAGCAAAAATTGTTAATAAAATAACAAAATTTGCAAAAAAATAGCGAGACATAAGTCCCGCTATAAAATCAATATTCATTTATGTATTTTTCAAGCTCTGTTCCCAATTCAAACGGGTCAAGGTGTTTTGCATTTATTGAATTAACAAATTCCAAAAGCGAATTGTAATCAGTAGAAACATCATATATCCGTAACGTTTCAGTACCGTTAGTATAAAGGACTATACCATAAGTTTCAATCTGATTTTCTTCAATATTAACCAAATGTTTAAATATTTCGTAGTACATTATAATCGCCTTACCCTTAATATTTGTAGCAATTATAACGCAAATGTGTCATTTTGTCAACATTTTTCTGTGATTTACTTGTAATTCTTTACAAAATGTTTATAGAACGCCACACAGTTTGCAACTGATTCAATATCGATATTTTCATTTTCTGCATGAACTGAGCCTAACTGCTGAGCAGAAAGTTTGATTGGTGCAAAACGAAGTACACATTCACACACGTCAGTAAGTGTTCTTGCATCTGTGCCTGCAGGAAGAATAAACGGAGAAGCTGCATATTGAGGGAATATCTCACCAATACAGTTCATTGTGTATTCAAACTGTGGTTTAGTCATATCGGCAGGGCCATGATATTCGCTGTCTTCTGTCATTTCCACTTCAATATCATATTTTTTTGCAATTTCTTTGAATTTCTTCAAATCTTCTTCAAAGTCTTTTTCATCAACAGGTCGCATAAAGGCTTTTGCTGTACATTTTTTAGATGCGGTACTGCCTTCAATATTATTAAATGTGCAAGTTGTACCGATAAGTCCCCCCGCCTGTGCATTGATTTTAGGCATAACCTTTTTAATAATACCACCGAAAAGCCAAAGGTTAGAAAGAAGCACATTCATAGGGAAAGCAAGGTATGGTGCCATATGCTTAAACATTGCTTCAACCTGCGGATTAATACGGCGGATGAAAATATCAGTTGTTGTAATTTCGTTTACAAAGGCTGACATACGCTCAACAGGTGTTGCTTTTACACCAGCAGTAAGAGAAGCGTGTCCGTTATCAGCAGTTGCAGTACACTCAAGATAAATTCTACCCTTTTCGTGAACGGCAACCATTCCGCACTTATCACTTTTCATTCCTGCAAGAGGCGGTTCAATAAGCGCTCCGCCCTCATCAAGAATTACTTCAAATTTAATGTTATTTGCTTTGAAATACTCGTTTGCAAGTGGAATTCCGTCACCGCCGAGTTCTTCATTATGAGATGAGCCAATCCAGATATTGCAAGGCGGAATAAATCCATCGTTTAAAAGTTCTTCAAGTGCTGAAAATTCTGCAAAGAGAGGTGTTTTTGTATCAACTGTTCCCCTGCCCCAGATTTTACCGTCAACAATTTCACCGCTGAAGCCTTCGTGTTCCCATTCTCCGCTGACTTCTACAACATCGTGATGTGACATAAGCATTATATTTCTGCTTTGATCTGTTCCTTTGATTTTATAAATCCAACAATCATCACCAAAAGTCATTTTTTCGGCCTTTTCGTGTACTGTGGGGAACAATTCTGTCATAACGTCACGAAGCTTTGCAAATTCCGTGTCGTCATAACTGTCTTTTACTGAAACCGTTTTGCACTTAATCATTTTCTGAAGTCTTAGTGCATAATTCATAATTTCATCATCGTTATAAAATGGCTTGAACTCTGTCAATTTTCTTGCCTTTTTTGTTGCTCTTACCGTATTTATATACAGCACCGCAATAAGACAAACTACTGCAAGCAAAATAATGTATAAGATTTCCATATATATCACCTGAATTTTTAATATTGTTAAAATTATACTCTTTTAATTTTAAGTCGTCAACTTAAGACAATTTTTTCATACAACCCAATTTATAATAAAGCAAAAAGGAGAGATAAATATGAGCGTAAAAATTGATTTTGACGGTGAAACTCTTTATTGCCGTTTAAACGGCGAAATTGACCATCACACAGCATTGCCAATCCGCCTTGAAACTGATGACAGAATTGAAAACTGCAGACCTAAAAATACCATTCTTGATTTTACTGATGTGACTTTTATGGACAGTTCAGGAATCGGTCTTGTTATGGGCAGATACAAATTATTATCAGAGTTCGGCGGTACACTTGAAGTCACGGGGCTTTCAAATAACTCGTACAAGGTTATGCGTCTTGCAGGTCTTGACCGAATAGCCACAATTACAAAAGGAGTGAAGAAATAATGATTATTAATGAATTCAGAATGACAGTTGACAGCCGTTCAGTAAATGAAAGTTTTTCGCGAGCAACAGTTGCAGCATTTGCGGCTCAGCTGGACCCTACCCTTGAAGAAATAAATGACATTAAAACTGCCGTAAGCGAGGCAGTAACCAACTGTATAGTTCACGGCTATAATAATTCAGTAGGCAAAATATACATATGGGTTAAAATTCACGATGATGCAAAAGTTGTTATTACAATTCGTGACAAGGGTTGCGGAATAAGTGACATAAAAAAAGCCCGTGAGCCACTTTTTACAACCTTAGGCGGTGACCGTGCAGGACTTGGTTTTTCAGTTATGGAAAGTTTCACGGACAAGCTTATTGTACGCTCAAAAGTGGGTGTAGGTACTACTGTCACCCTTTGCAAAAGAATTCACGGGCGCACAAAATGACAAGAGATGAATTAATACTCAATAATTTAGGTCTTGTAGGCAGTTGTGCCTCCCGTTTTTTAGGCAAGGGTGTTGATTATGAAGATTTGTACTCTGCGGGGTGCATAGGTCTTATTAAAGCTGCTGACCGTTTTGACGAAAGTCTTGGATTTGCATTTTCAACCTATGCGGTGCCATCAATTCTTGGTGAAATCAGAAGAATTTTTCGTGACGGCGGTGCTGTGAAAATCAGCCGTTCGTTAAAAGAGAAAGCACGTGTTCTTTTATCTGCAAAGGAACAGTTTCAAAAAGAAAACGGTGTTGAGCCTACAATTTCAGAGCTTGCCGAAAAAATGAACTTAAGTATTGCTGAAACTGCACAGTTATTCTGTGTTTCGCAGCCTGTTGTGTCATTAACGGCTGAAGATGATAGCGAAAAACAGATAGACATTGCAGGTGAAGACGAATATTCACCAATTGACGACCGAATCGCAATTGATAAAATCATAAGTGAACTGCCTGACAAGGACAAGGCACTGATTCACCTTCGTTTTTATGATGGACTTACTCAATCAAAAACCGCACAAATACTTGGAATTTCGCAAGTTCAGGTGTCACGACGAGAGAAAATTATACTTTCAGCTATGCGAAAAAAACTGACGGGATGAAAAATTTGATATTTTCTGCAAATTATGATAGAATGTAAAATAACATATTCTATCATAATTTTTTTGTGAATTCGGAGTACTTATTTATGAAGAAAAATTCCTGTTCAATAATATTAAAATTAATATCTGTACTTTGTGCTATTACCTTGCTTTTTTCTGCTTGCGGAAACAGTGTAACAACGAAAAGTGTGAAAATTGCAGAAATAAAGACCGTATCGGCAGAATACAGCGGTGATGAACTTCACAAAAGTACTGACAACGCTTACGAATCTGTTTGCAAATCAGGACTTATAGAACTGCTTTTTGATAAAACCACCTGCACCGTTGCAATTCGCGACACAAATTCAGGTAATTTATGGACAACTCTTCCGCAAAGTTCAACTACAAAACAGATTTCATCCTCTGCATTGGAAATCGAACTTTCTAATGGTGAAGAAACTGTTTATATTTTGAATTCACAAGATAATGCTGTGGCTTTCGGTAATGTCACTTATACAGTGGGTGACGACGGAGTACTTGTGAAATATTCACTTTCACTTGATGAAGAAACCGGCAAGGCTGAAATCGAATCTTTAAAAGACGAACAGATACGTGCTGATTTATCAGTTCTTTATACACTTCGTGACGGCTCATTCTATGTAAATGTGAGTATGAACAACCTTTCACTTCCAAAAGGTATTTATCTTGAAAGTGTTAAGCTTATGAAAGACTTTGGCTCATATGAACAGAGCGGTGCTGACGATTATATTTTCGTTCCTGACGGAAGCGGTGCTCTTATAATGACGGGGGTTGAAGACTCTGAGTTTGAGCCTCTTAACCTTACCGTTTACGAAAACAACTGTCTTGTTGGTGCTTTTGGTATGAAACGTGAAAACGGCGCATTCCTTTGCATAATTGAAAACGGTGACTCTATTGCAGAAATCAATGCTTACAGAAACAGCGATACTACACTTAACAGTGTTTACGCAACTTTTAACACCACTGAAATTCTTGAATCAGAAAGCGGAAATAGAATAAAGAAAACTTACGGTTATCAATACCAGAATGAAATCACCTTATGTTACCGTTTTCTTTCAGGAAAATCGGCTACATACTCGGGTATGGCTACCGCTTGCCGTGAAAATCTTATAAGAAACTCTGTTCTTTCTACAAAAACACTTTCTGATACTGCTAATTATATTCCGCTTGTTGTTTCTGTTCAGGGCGGTTATAAAAATGCAAACGGTAAATACACCACTCTTTCTGACTATGAACAGACACTTTCTCTTATGATGCTTCTCAAAGCAAAAGGTGTAAACAATATTTATCTCAGATACAACGGACTTTATGATGATGCTAACAACGGAAGTTCTGGCGATTTCGGTGATTTTAATTCCCGTTTAGGTACAAAAAAGGAATATAATTCATTATACAGTTACCTTAATAGCCAGAAATTCTCATTGTTCGTTGAAACAGACATTCTGAATTATGATTACAGCGGCACAAGTGCAAAAGCAGCAGATGGTTCAAAAATCAAAACAACTACTGACGGAACATTCCCAAGTGCCACTACATCTCAGGGTTATTTGAAAATGTCTGAACTTGAAGAAAAGATTGAAGAAATTCTTAATGCTTCAGCTGATGTAAGTTTTGACGGTTATGCACTTAACGATATTGGTGCAAATCTTTATGCAGACTATTCATCTGATTTTTACTCAAGAGTAAGTTCCAAGAAAGAAATTGCAGCACAGTTACCCGTTCTTGCAACATCAAAACAGATTATGGTTGACACAGGTAATATTTATGCAGTAAAAAATGCCGATATTGTTTCAAACCTGAGCATTTCACCTGTTGCAAAGGCTGAAAGTACGGCTTATATAGGAATTCCTTTTATGCAAATGATGCTTCACAGCATTACCGCATACAGCACAACTGGTGTTAACTCTGCATACGATATACGAACTGCATTTTTAAAAGCAGTTGAGTATGGATGTTTACCAAGCGTTGACTGGTACTGCACAAAGCAAGGAACTGAAATTGATGACAAGTATTATTATGACAGTAATATCAATGAAATTGTCACTTATTATGTCAAAGCCAATGATGCATTAGGCGATATTCAGGCTTCACGAATGACGTCACATTACAAGGTTCAGGACGGTATTTATTGCACAGAATATGACAACAGCATCAAGGTTTATGTGAATTACACAAGTAAAGATGTAACCATTAACGGTATCAAAATTCCGTCAATGGACTGTGTGAAGATCTAATAACAAAAAAATAGGGTGTCTGACGACACCCTATTTTTTTACCCTAAGAAATCAAGTCCGAATAATCCGCCTGAGGAAGAAGTAGATGATTCTTCTGTTTCAGGCTCAGTACTTGGCGGAGCCCCCCAAACCTGAATATATACATCAGTACCTTTCACACGGCTTGCACCCTCTTCAGGTGTAACCTCTGCAACGATACCTTCTTCATAATCACCGTTATTTTCTTTTGTAATGATATTCACCACAAAGCCTGCATCTTCAAGTTGTTCTTTTGCAAAGTCAACATAAAGATTTTTAACCGATGGGATTATTTTATATTCGGGACCTTTACTTACTACAAATGTTATTTCAGTTCCTGCAGCGACAACTTGGCCTGCTTCAATACTTTGAGAAATGATATAACCTTTTTCAACATCAGTGCTGTATTCCATTACAGACTTAATTGTAAAACGGTCATTCTGAACAGGATTCTGAGCCACCATATCATATGAACTGTTCACAAAGTTAGGAACTTCATAAGTCTGTGGTGCTTCGGTTGTGGTTTCAGTCGGTGTTTCCTGATAATCTTTTAAAACTCTGTCATAAAGGAACCAACCGCCAAAAATTATAAGTCCTACGCCCAAGCACACAAGGAATGCTATAAGAATTGTCTTTGCTGTTGATGAATCCGCTGATTCAACAACAACTGTTTCGGGCTGCTGTTTTTTCTCGCCTGTCGGAACGTTGACGCCAGAAAATGAAGAAACCACATTACCAGGTGTTGCAGAAAGCTCTTCACGGAGTGTTTCAACATCACGCGTTCTGTCAGCAGGATCAACCTGCAATCCGTTCATAAGCGCGTTGATTACATAAACGGGAATAATCTCAGCATATCTTGCAGGAATAATAAGTTGATCATTTGCAGAACGTGAAACCGCATCTTGCGGAACACTGCCAACCAATGCTCTGTAAATAACTGCGCAAAATGAATAAACATCTGACCAGCAACCGTTTTCATAGTTATAGCCATACTGTTCAATAGGTGTATAGCCTTCAAATAATTCGGGAGAAAGTTCGCTGCCCTCAATTCGTGCTTCACTTATTGAAAAGCCTGAAAGACGAAGTTTACCGTCACGACCTATAAGAAGATTATCGGGATTGATACCATTATGTGAAATTCCCATTTTGTGAAGTGTTGAAAGGGTTGAAAGAACCGGCATAAAAAGAACCTTCGCTTTTTCCCAATTAAGATACCCTGTCTGACTTCTCAGCAAAAATTCACGTAATGAAATACTTTCTACATATTCTGTAACTACATAAGCAGTATTGTTTTCTTCAATAATATCTACAACAGGAATAAGTGCTGAAAGCCCTCTTACACGTGCAAGCTGACGCCACAAGTCAAGAAACTTTTTAAGATATGCATAATAGCAATCTTTCCACTGTTCTTTAATTGTAATTTCAGTTACACCAAAAGAACGGTCAATGAATTTTTCAGGCAAGAACTCACGCACATATACTGCCGTATTTCTGCTGGTGTCGTATGCCATATATGTAGCACCCTCGCTGTTTGAGGACAAAACCTTACCTAAAATGTATTTGTCCCCCACAGGTGTTTTAAGCGGTAAATAAGGTGAAATCTGCGGAGAATCAACATAATATCCGCAGTGTGGACACTGCTTTTCGCCGTACAATTCATTCATACAGCTCATACAAAGATTATCTATATTCATAAAGCGTCCCCTTTCGTATTTTACTCTGAATTATAATATACCAAACTTACTGTATCGTTGTCAAATAACAGTTTTATTACGATTCATCAGAAAGAACTGCCTCGGCACATTTAACGCCGTCAACCGCTGCTGACACAATTCCACCTGCATAGCCTGCACCTTCACCGCACGGGTAAAGTCCACGTATGTTTGTCTGATAAAATTCGTCACGGAGAATTCGCACAGGTGATGAGCTTCTTGTTTCCGGTGCGGTAAGCACTGCCTCATCCATTGCAAAGCCTTTAAGTTTTTTGTCCATCTGAACAAGTGCATCACGCATAGTATTTACTACTTTTTGCGGTAGGACAGAACTAATTTCACTCATTGCAACTCCCGTTGGGAATGATGGCTTAACTGCACCTGCTTTTGTAGATTTCTGTCCTTTTAAAAAGTCGCCCACAAGTTGTGCGGGAGCAGTATAATCTTCACCGCCAAGACGGAATGCTTTCTGCTCAATTTCACGTTGAAGCTGAAATCCTGACAACACATGCTCACTTGGAAAATCAGCAGGCTCGACGCCTACAAGAATTGCAGAGTTCGCATTTTCTTTATCACGGGCATATTCGCTCATACCGTTTGTAACGACTCCGCCTTTTTGTGAAGATGCACAAACTACTGTTCCGCCCGGACACATACAGAACGTATATGCTCCCCTGCCGTGTGGCGGATGGCAAGCCAATTTATAATCTGCCGCACGAAGTTTAGGATGGTTTTTATATTCACCGTATTGAACTGTATTGATAAATTCCTGAGGATGCTCAATTCGTGCGCCCACAGAGAATGGCTTTTGCATCATATTAATGCCTTTATTATAAAGCATTTCGATTGTATCGCTTGCAGAATGGCCGATTGAAAGAATAAGCGCATCAGTTTCAACATCTTTTTCTTTACCGTATTTATCACGGATTGTAATGCCGTGAACAACGCCGTTTGCAACAATGACGTTTACAAGCTGAGTATCAAAAAGTACAGTTCCGCCAAGTTCAATAATCTCTTCACGGATTGATTTTACAACATTTTTAAGTTTGTCTGTACCAATATGCGGTTTTGCATTTATAAGTATGTCTTCAGGTGCGCCGTGCTTTACAAATTCCTCAAAAACAAATCTGCAACGGCTGTCTTTAATACCAGTTGTCAGTTTGCCATCAGAAAATGTTCCTGCACCGCCCTCACCGTACTGAATATTTGAGTCTTCGTCTAAAATACGATTTATCCAGAAATTATTGACATCGGCAGTACGTTTATCAATATCACTGCCACGTTCAATAACCATAGGGCAGTGACCACTACGGGCAAGTATAAGCCCTGCAAACATACCTGCAGGACCAAAGCCTGCAATCACGGGTGACAAGGTGTTTTTTCTGTTTGACGGTGGCATAACATAGTTATACTTTTCACAAACCTTAACCTTTGCACTGTCAAGGCTCATTGCAATTTTTTCTTCATCGCCGTCAACAGTTACGTCAACAGTATAGACGAATTTTACCTCTCCCTTGCGACAGTCAACGCTCTGTTTATATATTTCAGTTTTTAATACTCTGTTTTTATCAATTTTTAACGCTTTGACCGCAGCTTTTTCGATATCATCAAAATTACTGTCAAGGTCAAGTTTTATTTCACTGACTCTAAGCATTGTTAATCCTTTCGCCTACTGTTTCGCCTGCAAGTCTGCCTGAAGCCCAAGCCCATTGAAGATTGTAGCCACCACAATCACCGTCAATGTTAAGTGCTTCACCACAACAGAACACATTCTTAACAAAATTGGACTCCATTGTTTCTGCACAGAATTCAGAACAATCCGCACCGCCTGCCGTAACCTGAGCATAGTCAAAGCTGCGTGAATTTTTAATTCTGATTTTCCAACACTTAATTATATTTGCAAGTTTTTCAATATCGTTATTGCTAAGTTCATTTACTCTGCCATTCGGTGCAATTCCGCACTCTTTCATAAACACTATGCAGAGTTGTTTATTCATAATTCCGCCAAGCATATTTTCGCAAAGCCCCGTATCAATCTCTCTACGGGAATAAAGATACTCTTTAATTTCTTCTGCAGAAAAATCGGGAACTGTGTCAAGACTTATGTAGATATCATTTGACGGTGAAACAGATACGAAACGTGAAAGCTGCATAATGGGAATTCCTGATAGTCCGTAATCTGTAAACTGCACTTCGCCATAATTTTCAAGTGCTTTTTCACCGTCGATAATTAAATCCATTTTACAGATTGAACGTACACCCTTAAGCGCTTTTGTAAAATTATCACAATTAAGAGAAACAAGTGCCGGTGCCGGAGAAATGATTTTATGACCGAACATTTTAAGCAAGTCATAAGCATCGCCGTCTGTTCCGTGAACTTTTGCAGCCATACCGCCACAAGCCACTACAACATAATCAAAACGGTCACGGTTATTCACAACCAGTTTTGTTCTGACGCCTGTATCCACAGTTTTAAGATGCACCGCACGGTAATCGCACACCGTTTCAACTCCTAATCTGTCACACTCAAAACGAAGGGCATCAAGCACAGAAGAAGCCTGATTTGAAAGCGGGTACACTCTACCCTCATCTTCAGTTCTTGTATAAAGTCCCAAGGAATTAAAAAATTCAATGTTATTCTGGGGTGAAAATTTATCAAGAGCAAATCTTGTAAATTCAGCGTCGCCCCTGTAATTATTTACACTTGCATTTACATTGGTAAGATTACATCTGCCGTTACCTGTAACAAGAATTTTCTTGCCCACACGTGGTAAGCGTTCAAGAATTGTAACCTTTACATCCTCTTTATTTTTTACAGTTCGCATAATCTGAATTGCACAGGCTAGCCCTGACGCACCGCCACCGATTACAGCAACTTTAATCATAGCTTATTCCTGCCTTTCAAGATAGTCATAAAGCTTTTCAATGGTAACAGGACTCATTACATGCTCCATCTGGCAAGCATCATGCTCAGCAATTTTTTCGTCAACGCCAAGTTTATCAATAAGGAATTGTTTAATAAGTTTATGACGGCGCAAAACATTGGCTGCATAACTTTCGCCTGCAGGTGTAATTACAATATCACCATAAGTTACATGCTCTAAAAATCCGTTTTGTGTAAGAGTATTAACTGCACGGTTTACGCTTGGCTTTGAAACGCCAAGATGTTCAGCAATATCGGTAAGTCTTACACTACCCTTTTGATTTGAAAGCACGAAAACTGCTTCAAGATAATCTTCAAGTGATGAGGTCATAACATAATTATCATTTTTCATTTTCATTATTCCCTTTACAAACTGTTATGTACAATAATTTATCAGTATATTTTATCACGAAATAACATCAATAGTCAATCCATACAAGAAAAAACTCTGCTTTCAATAACGAATGCAGAGTCTCAAAACATACATTTATTCTGTTTTATTTGCCTTTTCATCAACGAAATTTTTAACTTTTGATCGTTCTTCTTTGTCAAGACAACGAAATTTTACAATTAAATTTCTTTCTTCTTTTGAAAGTTGAGAAAGATAATATGTGTCAGGCTGATTTTCATAACCTTCTCCATCATTCAAAAAGTCAGTTTCACCCTCGACATCATTACCAACAATTGTATCAATTTTTAATTTAAAGATTTTGCTCAGTTTCTTGAGCACATCAATATCGGGTTTACGGCGTCCTGTTTCATAACTGCAATATGTTGAACGACTTACACCTAAAGCGTCAGCCAACTGTTGCTGCGACAATTTATTTTGTTTTCTTATGACAAGAAGTTGCAGCGGATTCATAAAGACACCTCTTTCTTTTTTTCTTGTGTTAATTATACTATCATTTCTTTGTTCGTGCAATAAAAATATTGCAAATTTTTGTCGATATGGTAAAATAGATTTATGAAAAATGGGTAGGTGAATTTTATGCTTTATTTTGTATTGGCGATTATAGTAATTTGTATATTACTTTTTATTATCGCTTTTAAAATAATGGACATGACCGGATTTTCAAAAAGATGCGATGGCGACGAGAATTTAAAGTATCTTAAAGCAAAGAATTTTGACAATCTGAACGCCCGTCCTGTAGATTTCAAATCTGACAAAGGGCAGACCTTGAACGGTTTTCTTTACAGCAACGCAAAGGTTGACACATACAAGGCACTTGTTGTTTTCTCACATGGTATGGGGGCAGGTCATCTTGCATATACTACTGAGATTAACTTTTTCGCACAGAAGGGTTATCTTGTTTTGGCTTATGACAATACGGGCACTTGTGCATCTGAAGGCAACAAAATCAATGGTTTTGCACAGGGCATTATCGACTTGAAGTTTGCTCTTAAATTTGTTAAAGAACGTGAAGATTTAAAGGATATGCCAATAATACTTACCGGTCACTCATGGGGTGCCTACAGCGCTTGTAATGTATCTGCAATTGTTGAAGATACTTCAATTAAAGGTATTGTTGCATTCTCACCTTTTAATTCAATGAACAAGCTTATTCGTGACATTGCAAAATCACAGACTAAAGTTAATCTTTCGATTTTGAGTCCTTTCTTTGATTTGATTAATCTTATAAAATTCGGCAAGACAGGTGTTCTTCGTACTTGTGACACAATCAACAGCAATTCTATTCCTACACTTGTTATGCACGGCGGTAACGATATGCAGGTAACCATAAAGAATAGTCCCGTAGGCAGACCTAACAGAATTAAGGACAATGAAAATGCGCGCACTGTGCTTTATGAGAGCAAGTTCCATAATGTATATCTTGCAAAGGATGCTGAGCAGTATCTTAATGACACTTTTGCAAAAATTGCAACCCTGGGTAAGAATACTCCCGAAGCATACGAGGTTTATCAGAACATTGACTATGCACTTATTACAAAAGAAGATCTGAATGTTATGGAAACAGCCGTTTCTTTTATGGAAGAGTGCATAATGAAAAGAGATTTTTTAGCTGAGTAAGGTGAATTTTTATGTTTTTCGGCAAAAAAACTGTAGATTACTCAAAAATCACTCAATATGACAGAGAAAAAGTGGCAAAGTGTGAAAATTACCGCATATTAAATGAAGAATATGCGTTGAAATCTCAGACAGTATTGCTTGGAGATTCAATTACAGATTTTTTTAATTGGTATGAGTTGTTTTATGAGTTCAGCAAGGCCACAGGGCAGGCAGTTTATAACCGTGGAATATGTGGTGACACTACTGACAGACTTCTTGAAAGACTCTATGAAAATGTGTTGAATATAAACCCGAAAAACATTGTTTTGCTTATAGGTACAAATGATATTGGCCGTGGACTTCCCCTTTCAATGACTGTTGAGAATGTAAGTAAGATTATTGAAAGCTGTAAAGAAAAATGTCCTGACGTAAACTTCATTCTGCAAGCGGTTTACCCAATAAATGAAGGAATACGTGACAAATATGAAAAACGCAGTAATAAAAAAATTCAGTTGATGAATAACGAATTTATCAAATTAAGTGAAAAATACGGTTGCATCTGGCTTGATATTACTGATAAATTAAAAGATGATACAGGAAATCTAAAAAAAGAGCTTACCTATGACGGACTTCACCTGAAAGTCAATGCATATAAGATTATTGCAGAAAGTATAATTCCATTGTTGAAATAAAGATTAAGCAGAGCAAAAAAATGCTCTGCTTTTTTGTAGAATACCGCGAGCCGATAGCCACGAAGTATTGCGAAAAAATAATCTATTTCAAATCGTCTGTGGCGGGGTTTTCAATTACCTCGCCTTTTTCAGTAAATCGTGAGCCATGGCAAGGACAATCCCAAGTATGCTCGGCAGAATTCCACTTTAATGCACAACCTAAATGGGGGCAACGTTTCGTTGACGGTGTGAGAAGTCCCACAGCAGATTCAAACATATTTACAGCAAGCTGAGGTGTTACTACACTTCTTGACGGAGAAAAAAATTCTTCATAGTCGTTTTTCTTGTCCACAACCATATCAGAAAGGATTTCTGCCGATACCATTGATGAGGTCATACCCCATTTATTAAAGCCTGTTGCAACTAAAACATTGGGGATTTTCGGGGAATATCTGCCAATATAGGGTACTCCGTCAAGTGACATACAGTCTTGTGTTGCCCAAGAATATTTTTCAGGATTTGATGGATAATAAATTTTTGCGAAGGTACGCAGTTCCCTGTAATTCCCGCCATCTTTGCCTGTTCTGTGGTCACCGCCACCTATCAAAAGATAGTTTTTATAATTGCGGAATGACATACCTTTTTTCGCCTCGTCAACGTACATTCCGTCAATTTGAGCGCCGTTTTCAAGAGCAATGACATAAGAACGTTCCTGATAAAGTTTTGCAAAGTATCCGCCGTATTTATTCATAAACGGGAAGTGCGTTGCAACAATAAAATAATCCGCCGTAACTTTACCGTTGAATGTAAGTGCTTCATTACCTCTGATTTCTATGACCTTTGTATTTTCATAAATCTGCAGATTTTTTGCGATATGAGATAAAAATTTTAATGGATTGAACTGTGCTTGATTTTCAAACTTGACGGCACCTTCGATTGAAATCGGCACGGGAATTTCACTTGCAAAGTCAGGGTTGAATCCCAATCTCACAAGAGCGTGAGTTTCATCTTCAATCTTTCTTAAATTATTGACCGAATACACATAATTGTCTTTTGTTTCAAAATCGCAGGGAATGTTTTTGCACAATTCACGGTAACGCTTTACGGCATTTTCATTGGCAGTAAGATATATTTGCGCTTTTTCAATGCCGAAGCCTTTAATCAGTTTGTTGTATATAAGCCCGTGCTGTGATGTTATTTTTGCAGTTGTATTCTGTGTTACTCCCTTGCATACTCTGTCAGCCTCAAGCACAACACAGTCAACACCTTTTTGCTTTAGCATATAAGCACAAAGAATGCCCGTAATTCCTCCGCCGATAACAGCCACCTGAGTTTTAATATCACCCTGAAGGTTCGGAAAACTGTTAAATTCTGAATTTGCAGTCCATACAGATAACATAAAATCACCCACTATATTCTGCCACGTAGAATGGAAAATATAATGAGTGATTTATTTTTTTATTCGTTCAAATCAGAATTGTTTATATTTTTTGAGTGTGTTGTCATTCTGATTGCAAGCCTTTTAAGGATTAACTTAATCTTCTTTTTTCTTTTTCTTAGCAAGAATAAGTGCTGCTGCAATAACTATGGGAACAAGTGACACAGAAACAGTTGTTGCTATTTCTGTGTTAGGAATATCAACATTCATAACATGGTTATTAAGATTATAATCCTTATCATAAGTAAATGCAATTTGTTGTGTACCGCTTATCGCCCCTGAATTTGACACTGCGCGGAATGTATATGAATAGAAGCCTTCTTCTGTTACAGTGAGTGTATCCGAATCCATATCAACCCATTCACCGCCATTAAGACTGTACTGATATTTTGCAATACCTGATTCAGAGTCTGCTGAAAGTGTTACAGTCACGCCATTTGTAAGGATTGCACCATTGTCAAAGACTTTACCGTTTGAAACTGCCTTTAATGTAAACTTTTCAGGTTCAACATTATCAATCATAACTGTATATTCACCTGAAACAAGGCTTTCACTACCTGCACCGTTGACTGCTTTGAAGGTGTATGTTGCATTTGTGTTTTCACTTACTGTGAGAACATTGCTTTCCATTGTCTTCCAGCCGTTGCCGTTGTTATAGTAGTATGTTGTTCCCGAATTGCCGTTTGTACTTGAAAGCACAAATACTACATCTGATGATGTCCAGGCATCTGTTGTGCCTGCCACATTTACGGTAAGTTCAGGTGTGCCTTTTTCTACCTTTGTTGTGATGCTTACTGTATCACTTTCAAGGTCTGCGTTTGAGATTGCCTTGAAGTTATAGGTATGCACCCCGTCAAGTACTATAATGCTTTCTGTTGTCATTACATTCCATTCACCGTTATCAATATTATACTGATATTCATAAATATCTGAGAATGCTTCGGCACTTGGTGTAAGAACTACGTCTTTTGACGTAAATGTTCCGTTATACTCTGCACCGTCTACTGTTGCAGTTACCTTAATATTTGCAGGATTTTCTGTATCTACCACAAATCCGTTTGATGTAAGTATCGGTGAAGTGTTGCCTGCTTTGTCTACTGCTCTTGCTTCTACATAACCCTTAAACTCAACATCAACTGTTGGCTTATTTGTTTCGTCATAAGTGAGCCATTCTGTTATTGCAGTTCCGTTTGCATCAAGCAATCTGTATTCAATTCTGTCAAGTCCTGATGCACCCATGTCTTCTGCAACTACTGTTATCTCAATTTCTTCATTGAAGAACAGACCGAATGTGATTGTATTCAAGAATCTTGCAAATCCGCCTGTATTCTTATGTTCCATTGAAATATCTGTAACGTCAGGTGCTTCATAGTCAAAGCTTGCTACTGTAAGAACTGTTGTTGCGCTCAATCCGTTATTTGAAACTACTGTTACAGTATATTTACCGTTTTCAGTTACTGTGAAGTTCTTTGCATCTGTTATATCTGCACCGTTTACTGTGATTGCTTTTACTCCGGAGATACCCGTTGTAATTTCAACCGGAACTGTAAGAGCTTCATTAGGTGTATGCTCACCGTATTCAGCTTTAACAGTTGGTGCTGCAGAATCTTTCATTACCTTATATGTTGTTGCGCACACACTTTCAATGTCTGCGCCATTAACAGTCTTAAAGGTGTATTCTGCATTCACGTCATCAATTACTGTAAGTGTATCACCTGAAATTTCTGTCCAGCCATTTCCGTTATCGTAATAATATGTTACGCCTGAAAGAGCATTTTCTGTTTTAAGAACAAATGACACAGCACCTGTTGTCCACTCACCTATTGTGCCAAAGGTTGAAATTTCTGTTACGGGAGCAGTCTTTTCAATATTTGTATCGAAATATTGTGCATCGCTTTCAAGTCCTGCATTAGAAACTGCTTTAAATCCGTAAGTGTGTGTTCCCTCTTCACTTACTATAAATGTATCGGTATCAAGAGCCTCCCATTCGCCGCTATCGGCTTTCACCATATAGTATGCAATATCGGAATCTGCTTTGCCTGTGAGTGTGAACTCAACATCTTCTTTTGTCCATTCGCCGTTGTAGTCAGTTTCTACCTGGATTTTGGGTGCTTCTGTATCAACAATCACATTTACGCTTGCTGAAATTTCCGAAACATTACCTGCGTTGTCTGTTACTCTTACCTCAACATAGCCGTTGAAATTGTCCTGAAGCACAGGCTTATCATTTTCATAATATTCTTTCCAGAAGCCGTCAATACCCATTCTTGTGAGAAGATTTTCTGTATTTACTGCTCTGTACTCAATTTTTGCAATTCCCGATACGCCTGTATCTTCTGCAACGATTGTTACTGTTGTTTCGTCACCGTAAATCTTTGTGCCGTTTACAGTACTGTTTTCTGTACCTGTATTGATTTCAGTTACTGCGGGAGCTTCTTTATCAATATTAGATACTGTAACACTTTGTGATGCTTTATTACCGTTATTAAGTGTTACTGTAAAGAGATAAGTTCCGTTTTCGGTAACAACATATTCATCAGTATTAAGTGCTTCGCCGTTTACCGTTGCACCTGCAACACCGCAAATACTGTTGTTTTCAACATCAATTTTGATTGTTACATCTTCATTTGTGAAATCTGTTGTATTTGCTTCTGCCGTGATTTCGGGAACGGTCTTATCAACCATAACTGTATATTCACCTGAAACAAGGCTTTCACTACCTGCACCGTTGACTGCTTTGAAGGTGTATGTTGCATTTGTGTTTTCACTTACTGTGAGAACATTGCTTTCCATTGTCTTCCAGCCGTTGCCGTTGTTATAGTAGTATGTTGTTCCCGAATTGCCGTTTGTACTTGAAAGCACAAATACTACATCTGATGATGTCCAGGCATCTGTTGTGCCTGCCACATTTACGGTAAGTTCAGGTGTGCCTTTTTCTACCTTTGTTGTGATGCTTACTGTATCACTTTCAAGGTCTGCGTTTGAGATTGCCTTGAAGTTATAGGTATGCACCCCGTCAAGTACTATAATGCTTTCTGTTGTCATTACATTCCATTCACCGTTATCAATATTATACTGATATTCATAAATATCTGAGAATGCTTCGGCACTTGGTGTAAGAACTACGTCTTTTGACGTAAATGTTCCGTTATACTCTGCACCGTCTACTGTTGCAGTTACCTTAATATTTGCAGGATTTTCTGTATCTACCACAAATCCGTTTGATGTAAGTATCGGTGAAGTGTTGCCTGCTTTGTCTACTGCTCTTGCTTCTACATAACCCTTAAACTCAACATCAACTGTTGGCTTATTTGTTTCGTCATAAGTGAGCCATTCTGTTATTGCAGTTCCGTTTGCATCAAGCAATCTGTATTCAATTCTGTCAAGTCCTGATGCACCCATGTCTTCTGCAACTACTGTTATCTCAATTTCTTCATTGAAGAACAGACCGAATGTGATTGTATTCAAGAATCTTGCAAATCCGCCTGTATTCTTATGTTCCATTGAAATATCTGTAACGTCAGGTGCTTCATAGTCAAAGCTTGCTACTGTAAGAACTGTTGTTGCGCTCAATCCGTTATTTGAAACTACTGTTACAGTATATTTACCGTTTTCAGTTACTGTGAAGTTCTTTGCATCTGTTATATCTGCACCGTTTACTGTGATTGCTTTAATTCCTGAAATACCTGCAGCAACAGTTACGGTTGCTGTACGTGTTGAGTTTGTAAAGTTTACATCATCAAGAGCAACTGAAACAGTTGGTGCAACAGTATCAATCATAACATTGTATTCAGCACTTTCTGTACTTTCTCTGTTTGTTTCATCAACTGCTTTGAACTTGTAAGTTTCTGTACCAAGGCTTGTAACAGCAAAAATATTACTGTTCATTGCAGTCCAGCCGTTACCGTTATCATAGTAATAGGTTACTTCGCCCTCACACTCAGTTGCTGAAAGAGTGAATACTACTGATTTTGAAGTCCACTCACCTGTTGTACCGCTGACAGTTACATTGAGTATAGGCTTCTTTTCAACGAGAAGATAATTCTTATCAACATTTACACGGTACGACGGACTTTGATAACTTTCAACTCCTGCACCGTTTACTGCTTTGAAAACGTATGTATTGTCACAAGTGTAATCAATTGTGACTGTATCGTTTTCGATTTCTGTCCAACCATCACCTATATTGTAATAATATGTAACACCTGAAATTGTATTAGGTGAAGAAAGTGTAAAGCTTACATCATCATAAGTTCTGTGACCGATTGTGCCGTCAACTGCAACCGAAAGTGCAGGAACTGCGTTTTCAAACTTTGTTGAAAGTTTTGAAACTGAACTTTCAAGATTCGCTTTTGACACTGCCTTGAATTCATAGTCAAATTCGCCTGCATCTTTGAGAGTAACGGTATTTCCGCTGAGTTTAATCCATTCGGCATCTGATTTACGGTAATAATACTCATAAATTCCTGAGAATGCTTCAGATGAAAGTGCTACATCAACTTCGTTATGAGTCCAGCCACCTGAATATTCTTCACCGTTGACTGTTGCAGAAATTACGGGAGTTATTGGTGCAATCAAGTCAACTGTTATGCCCTCGCTCTTTACAATTTTAGACATCTTTGTACCTGTTGTATCATAAGCACGAGCCTCAACACTGCCCTTGAAGTTTGAATCAATTACAGGCTTACTGTCTTCGTCATAAACCAGCCATTCACCTGTAGGATCACTGTTTTCATCAAGAAAGCGGTATTCAATTTTACCGATTGAGCCGTCATTACATGAAGCATCCATTGAAACTGTTACGTTCTCATTGAAGTACTTACCAAACGGCTCGTTAAAGTAATTTGCAAATCCGTTTTCGCTTGTAAAATCAATATTTGTTACTTTAATTTCATACGAAATAAAGTTTTCAATTTTAAGGACTTCGGTTGTTGTAAGACCGTTGTTACCTGTAATTACAAATACATAAGTTCCATTTTCACTTACAGTCAGTTTTTCTTGTCCTGTAATGTCAATACCATTAACGCTTACGGATTTAAGTCCTGCGTCGCCTGTTGATATATTAAATGCAACATCATAAGACTCTGTAGTGTAATCTGTCTTTTCAGGTATAAACTTTATTGACGGTGAAACGTTGTCAATCATTACCTTGTAGCTGTCAGAAGGTGTACTCTCAATACCTGCGCCGTTAACTACCTTGAAGATATATGTTGCATCGGTATTTTCATTGAGAATGATTGAATTTGTATCATCCGCTTCAATTTCTTTCCACGTGCTTCCGTTATCGGTGCTGTAATAATATGAAATGCCTGAAATAGCCTCTTCCATAATGGAGAAAGTGAATTTCACATTACCCGAAGTCCATCTGCCGAATGCACCTTCAAAATCAACGCGTACAACAGGAATTACCTTATCTATTTTAACTGTAAAATCAGTTACTGCACTTTCAAGAGCAGAATAAGACTCTGCCTTGAACTTATATTCCGTAATTCCGTGAACTGAAGCAACTATTGTGTTACCCTCAAGCTCATTCCAAGTTACTCCGCCGTCAGTACTGTAATAATACATATAAATATCAGAGAATGCAGTTGAAGAAAGTTCAAGAGTAACATCGGTTGATGTCCATGTATCACTTACATAAAGTCCATCTGCATCTTTTGCGGTTATAACGATATCAGTAGGCTCCGTGCCATCAATAACATAGCCTTCTGAATAATATGTTTCTGATACATTTGTTGCCTTATCGGTAACTCTTGCTTCGATATAACCTTTGAAGTCAGGGTCCTGCGAAGGCTTGTTATTTTCATCATATACTGACCATTCGCCGATTGGATCGCCGTTTTCATCAAGATAACGGTATTCGATATAATCAACACCTGCAACACCGTAATCTTCAGCAGTAATTGTTGCTTCAACTGTTTCATTGAAGAACAAGCCGAATGTGATTGTATTTATAAGTCTTGCAAAATCACCTGTATTTTTGTGTTCAACAGTAATATCTGTAATTGCAGGAGTAGTTTTGTCAATATTTTCAATTACAATGCTTTCTTCTGCTTCAAGTCCGCTGACAGTTGTGATTTTTACGGTATACGTGCCGTTTTCATCTACCATAAAAGAGGTTTCGCCTGTTATATCACTGCCGTCAAGAATAATGCTATTAATACCTGAAGCACCTATTGTGCCCACATTGATAGTTACATTATAAGACTGATTGGTAATATCAGTTGTTTCGGGCGTGAGTGTAAACACAGGAGCTACCTTATCAATGCTTACCTTATAACCGATTGTTTCTGCACCCTCAATTTTTTTGCCGTTAATTGCCTTGAAATAATATGTTTCTTCAATGCTTGTGTCAACGGTGAGAGTATTGCCTGAAAGTGCAGTCCAACCTGTATCGGTGTTTGTTTTATAATAGTATGTAATTCCGTCTGTCTGATGTGTACTGTCAAGCGTAAATGTTACATCTTCTTTTGTCCATTCCCCTGAATAATCTGCAGGCTCTGTTGTAACTG
>CAYXMF010000013.1:0-20167 GCA_964465845.1 uncultured Eubacteriales bacterium
ACACAGCACTTTGACTGCTGCATTCGTAGGTTCGAATCCTGCCACCCCAGCCAAACGAAAGTCGCACGAGAGTGTGACTTTTTTGTTATTTATTCTTCATTAATTTTGTTGCACATTTTCTTACATTTTGATATTATAAATAGTAGGAGATGATTTTATGCAAATTGTAGCATTAACTGCTCTCGGTGTAGGTATGGCTACCGTTTTTGGTAGTTTTATAGGCTTTGCACTTAAAAAAATTCCCCATAGATTTAACGATATTATATTGAGCTTTGCAGCAGGTATTATGCTTGCCGCCGCTGTGCTTGGACTTATTATTCCCGCTATGGAAAAAGGCGAGGGAATAGGTAATCTGCTGATTGTAATCGCTGGCATTCTCTGTGGTGCCGTGTTTTTAAGCCTTATGGACAAAGTTGTTCCCCATATGCATCACATAACGGGTGTCGATTCAGAAGCACACGCAGAAAATACAATGCACTTAAACCGTGTAATGCTTTTTGTAATGGCAATCGCAATCCATAATTTGCCTGAGGGAATTGCTGCAGGTGTCAGCTTTGGTACGGGTAATATTTCAGATGCCCTGACTGTTGCAGGCGGTATAGCATTACAGAATATTCCCGAAGGTATGGTTATTATTTCACCAATGCTTAATGCAGGAGTTCCCAAATCCCGAGCATTCATAATTGCACTTTGTACGGGAATTGTTGAGGTAATTGGTACAATGATAGGTTATTTTGTTGTATCTGTATCAGTTGCTATTCTTCCCTTTGCATTGGCTTTTGCGGGCGGAACAATGCTGTATGTAATCAGTGATGAAATGATACCTGAAACCCATTCTCACGGCTATGAAAAAGGCGCAACCTATGCGTTACTTATCGGCTTTTGCGTAATGCTTGCTATGGATTTTCTTTTAGGTTAAAAATTTATACGGACTTGCACCGAAAAACAAACCTCTGCATATACTTTGCAGAGGTGTTTTTTTATGTTACTTTCATTATTACAAAGCTTGTCAACGAATATTCTGTATTTTATGCTTCATTTGTCCTCAACAAATTCATTCCCAAAACCGTTGAGTGCAAAAGAAGAGGAAGAAGAACTCATAAAATTTCATCGTGACGGAGATATAAACGCACGAAATAAACTTGTTAATCACAATATGCGACTGGTGGCACATATTATCAAGAAATATTACTCAAATTATTCCGATCAGGAGGACATTATCTCAATAGGCACAATAGGACTTATTAAAGCCATAAATACCTTTGATTATACTAAAGGCACACGCCTTGCAACGTATGCTTCAAGATGTATTGAAAATGAAATTTTTATGCATTTCCGCACACTTAAAAAGAATGCAAATGAGATTTCAATGAACGAGCCTATCGATACTGATAGCGAGGGCAACCCTTTAACGCTTACCGATATTATTTATGATGATGAAACAGTTTTTGATGATGTAGATTTAAAAATGAAAACTGAGAAACTTTATTCTTACATATCGGGTATAAAAGACCAACGAAAGAAAAAAATACTTATAATGAGATACGGATTGTATGACACAAAGCCATATACTCAGCGTGAAATTGCAAAGGAATTGGGCATTTCACGTTCTTATGTGTCAAGAATTGAAACCAAAGCTATCGAAGAATTGCGAAAACTCTTTGAGGTTGACGACGAGTAAATCTGTGTCCAAATAAGTAAAGGTCGTGAAATTTTGAAAAAACAGTATTTGATTGATTTGCTTGAAACAGTAAAAAAACGAAATCCAGGTGAGCCTGAGTTTATTCAGGCAGTAGAAGAAGTTTTTATTTCTCTTGAGCCCGTAATTGAGAAAAATCCCATATTCGTCGAAAGGGGAATTGTTGCGAGTATTGTTGAGCCGGAGAGAATTATTAAATTCCGTGTGCCTTGGCTTGATGATAACGGCAATGTTCAAATCAACAGGGGATTTCGAGTGCAGTTTAATTCCGCAATCGGTCCGTATAAAGGCGGACTTCGTTTTCACCCGTCTGTGTATGAAGGAATTGTGAAATTCTTAGGATTTGAACAGATTTTCAAGAATTCGCTTACAGGACTTCCCATTGGTGGCGGTAAAGGCGGTAGCGACTTCGACCCCAAAGGTAAATCTGACCTTGAAATTATGCGATTTTGCCAAAGCTTTATGACTGAACTTTCAAAGCATATCGGTGCTTATACCGATATTCCTGCAGGGGACATCGGCGTAGGAGCCAGGGAAATCGGTTTTCTTTTCGGTCAGTATAAAAGAATTCGCAACGGATTTACAGGCGTGCTTACAGGTAAAGGACTTTCTTACGGTGGCAGTCTTGTGCGTAAAGAGGCAACAGGTTACGGACTTTGTTATTTCGTTGATGAAATGCTAAAAGATAAAGGCGAAAGTTTTGAGGGGAAAATTGTTGTGATTTCAGGCTCAGGTAATGTGGCAATTTATGCGGCTGAAAAGGCAATACAGTTAGGCGGTAAGGTTGTAACATTCTCTGACTCCGATGGCTATATTTATCACGAAAGCGGCGTTGATTTAGAAGTGGTTAAGCAACTTAAAGAGGTTGAACGTAAACGAATTAAAGAGTATATTCGAGTTTACCCCGAAGCAGAATTCCACGAGAATTGTAAAGATATATGGAACGTGCCTTGCCATATTGCATTACCTTGTGCAACGCAGAATGAACTTGACGGCAATAGCGCAAAAGTTCTTGTTGAAAACGGAGTAATCGCAGTGGGCGAGGGTGCGAATATGCCTTCAACGCCCGAAGCTATTGAAACGTTTTTACAGAATAAAATTCTCTTCGCACCTGCAAAAGCGGCAAATGCAGGCGGTGTAGCAACTTCAGCCCTTGAAATGAGCCAGAATTCAATTCGATATTCCTGGACATTTGAAGAAACAGACGCAAAACTCCGTGAGATTATGAAAGACATTTATGTTAAGAGCTCCGCCGCCGCTGAGGAATACGGAATGAAAGATAATCTTATGGCAGGTGCAAATATTGCAGGATTTTTAAAAGTTGCCGATGCAATGCTTGCCCACGGTGTGGTATAAAAATGAAAATGCAAGAAATTAAAACTTAAATTTCAAAAATACCCATAAAACTGCCGATTTCGTTAAATTTAACAACCGAAAAAGAATAATTCACAAAAGAACATATAGAATTTTTAAAGTCAGCACCACCAATTTTTGAAATTCCACATTATGTTACTGTTTTGAATTTAAGAAAGAAATGAATAATATATTGACTTTTCGTTAATTATATATATAATATAAATAGGATGAAAACATCCTATTTTGTTTTTGGAGTTGATATTATGCTTATTGATACAAATTCAATTTTTTCAATGACACAGGCTAATCAGAATTTTTCGGCAGTTACAAGAACTGTTGATTCAAAAGGTGAAGCTGTCGTTTTCAAAAATAATAAACCAAAATATCTTGTTCTTGATATAGAAAAAACGAATTTACTGCTTGACTTAACTGATGATGAAAAAATTGATATTGTTGCAAAAAGAATTCTTGAAAAATACTTTTTAGCGTTTAAGGAGCTTGCAAAATGATAAAATTTAGTAAAGAAAAAGTCTTACTTTTGCATCAGATTATGGCAGAAGCGACGGGTGGTTCAGCAGGCGTTCGTGATGATGCACTACTTGAATCTGCAATAGAAAGTGCTTATGCCACATTTGATGGACAAGAGCTTTATCCGTCAAAAGAAGAAAAAGCGGCAAAATTAGGGTACTCGCTTATATCAAATCACGCTTTCGTTGACGGCAATAAAAGAATTGGTATGTATATTATGTTGTCATTTTTAGATATAAATGGTGTGAAGATTGAAGCAACCAATGAAGATGTAGTTTATCTGGGACTTTCTGTTGCAGATGGCTCTGCAAAATATGATGAAATATTGAATTGGATAAAAACACATAAAATTAACTGAATCCCCATATTTACGGGGATTTTCTTTTGCCTATATATTGAAAAAATATGCCGTATTTGGTATAATATTTTCATATTTTTATATGAGGTATTCACTATGAGCACAGTTACACAAAAAATGTATGATTCGTTAGGCAAATGGGGGCCGTATTCCAAGAAATATAGCGGTATTTCCCGTATTGTTGACCATAATACAGAGGGCGGAGTTCGTTTCGATTGTGTTGTAAGCCCTGCTATTGAAAACGCTGATTCACGAGTTCCAAATGTGACTGTTCCAACAGGCGTTCACCCTTGGGAAGCAAAGGCTGATTACTCATTTTATTCATACCGCTATGACCTTGAGTGGAAAGACCGTGTTTATGCTGATGTATCTTTCACAAAACTTGATTCTGACAGCGTTCTTGTCCGCACAGAGTTTGTGAATAATACTGATATTATGCAAATCTGTCTTTTGAATCTTTTCTCTGCAATTGAATACCCAAATGTTTATGCAACAACACCTGTTTTACCTGAAAAGTGCATTTTCTTAAAGGCACTTGATTATAAATCTTATGATTATAATACCGTTCGTCCTTGGGACAAGCAGGTTATTGACGCTATGAAAAAAGGCGAGTTCTTTGATGACGGTTTTACATATCACAAAGGACTTGGTGACCGTGATTGTAACCGCTATATTTTGCCAAAGGCTAACCGCCTCGGCGAAGAGGCAGGGGACAGAATTACCTACGATTTAGGTGACATTTCTGTATTTGCAAATCCCGTACTCCACATTCGCTACCGTACAACAGATAACAATGATAGTGTGTGGACTTTAAATGGCGAAAAAATCACATTCCCATCTGCACTTGATTTTAATATTTTAACAGTTCCGTTCAATGCTCATAATATCGAATTAATCTCAAATGGTACAGGTGGAATTGAATTTGATTTTCTTTGTGTAACAGAAAAAGGCGAAATAGTTTCTGTCAAAACCAAAAAGCATAATTTCTACCCCGAAACTGAAGTAACTAATGATAATGGCAAACTTGTTTCTTATAAATATGACGGAGTTGACGGTAAATTCTTTGTAAGAACTTTCAATAATTCAACTCGTTGCCGTGATTTCGATACAGGCTGCCTTGAAGACAGTCCGACTGCTCGTATTTCTCAGCCTGACGAGAGTTTTCAGAATATGCTTGAAACATTCTCAGGCTCATTCGCTGAAAAGCATAGTGACGAGGGATTTTATCATAATACAGTAGTTCATACTCTTTATGTTGAGCCTCGCTCAACTCATATTGAGTATGCTGTTCTCTCATTCGGCGAAACTGAGTATAAGACTACTGACGAGTATGAAAAAATCTATGAAAAAGCATATAATTCACTTGAAAAGTTTGATTTGAACCTTGCAGGTAAAACATATGAATTCTCAAACAGAATTCTTCGTGCAACTGTGTTCCAGAATACTGTTTACCCACTTTACAGACACGGCGAGTATATAGTTCACCATACACCCGGTAAGCGTTGGGATTCATTCTACACTTGGGATTCAGGCTTTATCGGTCTTGATATGCTGGAATTCGCACCGCATATTGCCGACTATATTCTCGATACTTATTTAAGCGATAACGATGACTGGGCATTTCTTCTTCACGGCTCACCTGTGCCGGTTCATATTTATCAGTATCTCGAAATGCTTAAAAAGGCAAATGACAAAACAGAACTTTTAAAATACTATGACAGAGTTAAAATGTTCTATGATTTCCTTGCAGGCAAAATCAACGGCTCAACTACAACAAAATTCAACAGCGGATTGACCACTACATTTGATTATTTCTATAATTGTAGCGGTATGGACGACTTGCCACCGCAAAAGGCTATGTATGCTGAGAAAAAACAAAAGTATATGACACCTGTAATTTCTTCTTGTGAAGTTATTCGTTGTGCTAAAATACTTTATATGGCTGCTGATTTGCTCGGTAAAAATGAAGATAAAGAAACATACCTCCACGATATTGAACGAGTTACAGATGCTCTTCAAAAATACTCATGGGATGAAGAATGCGGTTACTTTTCATACGTTATTCACGATGAAAACGGCAATCCAAAAGAGCAATACAAAAATGCTCAGGGTGAAAACCTTAATAAAACTATGGATGGTATTTACCCGATAATTGCAGGTGCGGTTACAGAAAGCCAAAAAGCACGAATTCTCGGTCATTTAAAGAGTGATGACGAAATGTTCAGCCCCGTTGGTATCAGCGCCGTTGATAAAACCGCATCATATTATATTACAAACGGCTATTGGAACGGTAACGTGTGGCTTTCACACCAATGGTTTGTCTGGAAAACTATGCTCGACTTAGGTGAAACCGATTTTGCATTCAGAATTGCTAAAACTGCCCTTGATGCATGGAAACGTGAAGTTGAATATTCATATTACACCTTTGAAATGTTCAATATCACATCAGGCAGGGGAGGTTGGTTCCATAATTTCGGCGGACTTTCTACACCGATTAATATTTGGACTAATGCCTATTTCAAGCCGAAAACATTCTCATCAGGTTTTGATACAATGGTTATGAACAGTAATTTCAATGAAGATGCTACTGAGTTTAACTGTACACTTAAATACTATGGTGAAAATGAAAAATATTCAGTGATTGTCGTTATGAAAGATGAGTTTGACTACTTTGTAACAGTAAACGGCAAAAAAGCCGATTTCTCACTTCGCGACAAGGGGATTGTTGAAATTACCCTTGATGGAAACGAAAAATCAGCAGAGATAAAAATCATCAAAAATTAACTTGTGTAATCTTCAATCAGTTTTTGTAATTCTTCGGTGGTTTCTATGCGTATTCCCTCTTCTAATAACGTTCTGTCGTGTTGTGGTAGGGTAGAAACATAGGTGTCATAAATATCAATCGGCACGTTTTCGCTGTTCTTAAATACCGCGATTTTGCCTTGATATTCAGCAACCGTGTAGTAATCGCTTGCAAGGTAAGGATTTTCAATTACTTTTCCATCTAAATCATTGTTAAGTGTTACAAAAAGCGTTCCTAAAACTGATATGCAGATTACTGCAAATACAACATACTTGAATATTTTATTTTTCAAATAAATTCACTTCCTTTTTGTTGCGAAGGTGTTTATATTTTTAGCAAAATATTACAAATTATTAATTTTTATTAAAATATAAAAAAAGACTAAACATTTCTGATATTTTGTGCTATACTTATATCGTATATTAGGTAAATTGTAAAAATCTTTAAGATTTGAGCAGTTTCGGAGGAAAAATATGAGAAAAAAGACTCGCGCATCTAAAAAGCCAATGTCCCCGAAAAAGAAAAAGATACTCAGAGCGTTGCTGGCTGTTGCATTCACCGGCTTTATGACCTGTGTCATAATCGGAGTTTATATAATCAGTAATATGATAAGCACAGTAAACGGCGAGCGTATTATTGACCTTGAATTCTACAAAGAAAATCAGGACCAGACAACAATTATTTACGCAAAAGATGAAGAAGATAATTTCGTTGAGCTCACAAAACTTCACGGTGAAGAAAATCGTGTATGGGTTGATATGGAAAATATGTCTGAGTGGATGGGTAAAGCTTTTGTTGCGCTTGAAGATAAGCGATTTGAAGATCATAAGGGTGTTGACTGGTACAGTTCAACATTTGGTATCATCAGATCTGCTGTCTCGTCAGGTGACATTCGTGGCGGTTCTACAATTACTCAGCAGTTAATTAAAAACCTTACAGGTGAAAACGGCGTTACTCTTAACAGAAAGTTTAACGAAATTCTTTATGCCTTAAATATGGAAAAATATTATGATAAAGACGAAATTCTTGAGGCATATCTTAACACAATTTATCTGAGTCATAACTGTTACGGCGTTCAGACTGCTGCTGAAACATATTTCGGTAAAGATGTTTCAGAACTTAATCTTGCAGAATGTGCCTCTATTGCTGCAATTACTCAGTGGCCTGCAAATTATGATCCGCTTTGGAAGCCTGAAGCAAACAAAAGCCGTCAGGAGCTTTGCCTCGGTATGATGCTCGAACAGGGTATGATTACTCAGGAACAGTATGACGAAGCAGTTGCTTATGAACTCATTTTCACAAACGACGAAAGATATATTGCTGAACATGAAGAAAGCGTTGAAAAAGCAACTGATAATGAAATTCAAAGTTACTATGTTGACTATGTAATCAGTAGTGTCATCAGTGATTTGAAAGAATTAGGTTATTCAAATTACGAAGCAAATAAAATGATTTATTCAGGCGGTTTGCGTATTTATTCAGCAGTTGATACAACTGTTCAGAGTGTTCTTGAAGATGTTTATGTTCACAGAACAAATTTCCCGACTCAGCGTGTAAGCGATGTAAAAGATATGTATCAGTCCGCAATGACCATTATGGATTATAACGGCAGAATTGTAGCTATGGTAGGCGGTGCAGGTGAAAAAACTGAAAACCGTTCAAACAACCGTGCGGTTTCTGCAGTTCGTCAGCCTGGTTCTTCAATTAAGCCATTGACCATTTACGCACCGGCTATTGAAGAAAATATCATTACTTGGTCATCAAAAATCAAGAACTACGGTATTACTTGGAAGGGTAGTCGTTGGCCAACAAACTACGGCGGCGATCCCGGAGATCCTGACAGTTATGTTACTGCGCAGTATGCTGTTGCTATTTCTTATAACACAGTTCCTGCACAGATTCTTATGATGATGGGCTTTGATTTGAGTTACGATTATCTTTCAGAAAAGTTCCACATTACAACCTATGACGATGCTGAAGACAGTGTTTCTCCGTCAGCGCTTGCTACTGGCGGTTCAAACGGCGGTGTAACAACTCTTCAGATGGCGGCTGCATTTGCTACTTTCGGCAACGGCGGTAAATATTATGAGCCATATTGTTATTACGAAGTTAAAAATAGTGCAGGCGAAACAATCCTTCAAAATAATCCTGAGGGTGAACAGGTAATTTCTGCTGAAACATCTTACATTATGAATCAGATGCTTCAGACAGTTTTCTACGGCTCAATGGGTACTGCACGTGGCTACGCTGTTAGCGGATTTACAACATTCGGTAAGACAGGTACAACAACAAGTAATAATGACCGTTGGTGTGTTGGTGGTACACCGTATTATGTCAGCGCCGTATGGTTTGGCTATGATTATAATAAAGAAATTACAGCAAGCGGAAACCCCGCAGGTCTTATATTTGAAACAGTTATGAACAAAGTTCATAAAAATCTTGCTTCAAAATCTTTTGAAAAATATACAGATAAGGTAGTAAAACGTACCTACTGTACACAAACAGGACTTTTGGCAGGTGATGACTGCCCATCAACAGCATCCGGCTGGTATAAGACTTCTAACATTCCGGGAACATGTGCTTCTTGTAATGGCGTTGTTGAGGAAAGCACAACAGTTGTAACAGGCGAAAGCACAACGGCAGCAACCTCAACGCCTGATCAGACAACTGAACAGAGCACAGCTGCTCCGACAGAAACTACAACTCAGGCGCCGTCAGTTGAGGCTACTGAAACTCCCGCAGCATAAAAATATGCCCATCTTCAAGGTGGGCTTTTATGGTTTTAAAAGGTGATACATTTATGAAAAACAGAACAAAAGCATATATAGTTCTTCAGGATGGTACAGTTTTCGAAGGCTATTCAATGGGAAAACAAGGAAGCACAATAGGTGAAGTGGTATTCAATACTTGTTCTTCATCATATACAGATATTTTGTCTGACCCCACATATTACGGTCAGATTGTAGCACAGACTTATCCTCTTGCCGCCAATCGTGGTGTTAATCCGCAGAACAGTGATGGCGAGATAATGTCAAGCGGTTATGTTGTACGTGAGTGGTGCGATGTTTACTCTGACGGTAATGAGGTAAGCCTTGATGAATACCTTAAGGGCAGAGAAATTGTAGGTATCTGCGGTGTTGATACAAGAAAGCTTACAAGACATCTTCGAGAAAAGGGTTATGTAAAGGGCGCAATTACTGATTCAATTGAAAATATTGACGAATTACTGAAAGAAATTAATGAATATACAATTTCAGGTGCAGTTCGTGAAATTTCAATAAAAGAACCGATTGAAATGAAAGGCGAAAATGCAAAGTATAATGTTGTTGCAGTTGACTATGGCTCACCAAGAAAACAACTTAACGCATTTCTTCTTAACGGATGTAACGTAACGCTTGTTCCCGCATTTACAACTCCGGATGAAATTATGGCTTATTCACCTGACGGTGTAGTGCTTTGCGACGGTCCGGCTGACCCTGATGATGAACCGGAACTTATCAAAAATATAGAAGAACTTATCACGAAAGATGTTCCGATTTTTGCCATTGGTCTTGGCCATCAGATGCTGGCATTGGCAAACAAATTTAAAATTGTGAAAATGGAAAAAGGGCACCGTGGCTCAAACCAGCCTGTAAAAATTGAGGGTACAAAAAAGGTGATGGTTACTGACCAAAACCATGGTTATGCAGTTGATAAAAATTCAGTTTCAGATATTGCTGATATTATAATGACAAATATTAACGACGGTACTGTTGAAGGTCTTAAATACAATAATTTTGAAGGACTTTCTGTTCAGTTTACACCAAAAGGTGATATTGACAGTAGTACAGGATTTATTATTCGTGATTTCTTTAAAATGATGGACGGTGAAAACAATGACTAATAAATATGAAAAAATACTCGTTCTCGGTGCAGGTCCTGTAAAAATCGGTCAGTCATTGGAATTTGACTATTCTGCATTACAGGTTTGTAGTGCTCTTAAAGAAGAGGGGATTACAGTAGTTTTTGCTAACTCAACCCCATCAGCACTTGCAACAGATAAAGAATTTGCCGACAAGGTTTATATTGAGCCACTTAATATTGAAAGCGTAAAAAGAATTCTTGAAAAAGAATGTCCTGATGCACTTCTTGCAACTGCAGGCGGTGACGATAGCCTTGAATTAAGTCTTGAACTTGCTCAGAATGGATATCTTGAAGAAACAAATACAAAACTTATCGGTATAAATCAGGATGTTATCAGAAGTGTTAAAAACAGACATTCTTTTACTGATGCACTCAGCGAAATGGATGAGCCAACAGTTCCGGCTCTTGTTGTAAACAGTGTTGAAGAGGCTTGCGATTTTGCTGATAAAGTTGGCTATCCCGTAATTGTACGTCCTGCTTATACACCTGACAGAGAATGTGCTGAATATTGTTATTCACGTGAAACTTTGGCAGTAAAAGCTGAAAGCAGTCTTGAAACTTCAATAGTAAGTCAGATTTTGATTGAAAAAAGTATTGCTGGTTGGAAAGAACTTGAATTTGAAGTTATGCGTGACGGCGAAGATAACTGCATCAGCGTTTCAAGTGTTGAAAGTATTGACCCTGTTGGTATTCATACAGGTGACAGTATTGTTGTAATCCCTGCACAGACTTTGACTGATTCAGAATTTACAAAGCTTCGTCGTGCAGCAAGAAAAATAGTGTCACGCTTAGGTATTGAAGGCAGTTGCAATGTTCAGTTCGCTTTAAGTCCTGACGGAAAAACTTATTTTGTAACGGGTGTTGACCCTCGTGTCAGCCGTACTTCAGCCCTTGTTTCAAAAGCAACAGGTTACAGAATTGCATACGTATCTGCAAAAATTGCACTTGGAAAAACTCTTTATGAAATCGAGAATGATGTTACAGGCTGCACAACTGCTTGCAGTGAGCCTGCTATAGATTATTGTGCTGTTAAATTCCCGAAATGGTCATTTGAAAGTTTTGGCGAAGCAAACCGTACTCTTGGCACAATGATGAAAGCAACAGGCGAAAGTCTTACAATCGGTACAGGTTTTGAACTTGCTTTTATGAAAGGCGTCAGAAGTGTAAATAAAAATCATTTACCACGTCTTGAACAGTTTGAAAATTTGACTGATGATGAACTCAAACGTACAATTGAAAAGTCCGATGATAACCGTATTTTTGCGGTTTATGAGGCTCTTTACAGGGATTTCAGCATTGATGAGTTAAATGCAATTACAAGTATCGATAAATGGTTCTTGAATAAACTTAAGAATATTACCGAAACCGAGAAACTTATTAAAAATGATAACAGTAAAGAGGCTTATGAATACGCTAAAACTCTTGGATTTACAGATTTTGCGATTGAGCAGATTGCAGGCGAAGCACCTGTAAACTCACTTCCTGCGGTATTCAACAGTATTGATACTTGTTCAGCAGAATTTGATGCTAAGAAGCCTTATTTCTATTCAGTTTACGGAACAGACAACGAGGCAGAAATCTTTATAAACAATAAGAAATCTGATAAAAAGAAAGTTATTGTTATCGGTAGCGGCCCTTCAGTTACAGGCAGAAGCGGTGATAATGACTATTGCACAATTCATTGTATCAATTCACTTAAAGCACAAGGCTATGAAGTTGTTGTCCTCAATAATAACCCTGCATCAGTCACTACTGATTATAATGTGGCTGACAGAGTTTACCTTGATCCGTTGAGTGATGAAGATATTCTGAATGTTGTAAGAACGGAAAAGCCTGAGTTTGCTGTATTACTTTTCGGCGGTGAAGATGCACTTAAGCGTTCTGAAATCCTTAAAAATGCAGGCGTTGAAATACTCGGTCCTGATAACGAATTTTACAGAAAAATAACAAACAAAATTGAGTTTTTCGATATTCTCGACTATGCAAATGTTAAGCATACAAGCAGTAAAAAACTTTGTGTAGGTACTTGTATTGAGGCTCATGTTATTTCTGACGGTGAGAATTATTTTGTTCCTGCACTTTGTGAGCATATTGAAAAAGCCCACATCAATTCAGGGGACTCAATTTCAGTAATTTCAACCGTAAGCGTTGATGATTCAATGCTTAAAACCGTTGAGGAATATATCGGTGCTATTGTTTCAGAATTGTCGTTCAAAGGCGCCCTTGATATTCAGTTTGTTGTTTTCGATAATGATTTGTATGTAACAAAGGCATCAGTAACGAACACAACTCTTGTGCCATTCGTAACAAAAGCAGCAGGCGTTGATACTGTTGATATAGCAGTTCGCTGTATGGCAGGTGAAAAACTCAGCGTTACAGGAATTAACAAATCTAACGGCAATTATTATGTTCGTGTTCCTGTATTCAGCTTTGAAAAGCTTAAAGGTGCTGATATGTTGCTTGGTGAAAAAACAAAATCAACAGGTGACGTTATGGGCATAGGGGACACCTTCGACAATGCACTTTTAAAAGGATTAATTGCATCGGGTATGCGTATTAAACGAACAGGCTCAGTTCTTGTTTCAGTACGTGAAAGCGACAAGAGTGAAACTGTTAAAATGGCAGAAGAGTTCTTGTCACAGGGCTTTAAGATTTATGCTACAAGCGATACTGCAAAAATTCTTAACTCAAATCATATTGCTACAAATACTGCAAGCGGTGAGTTGGCAGTACAAATGATTAATTCAAACAAATTCTCTTACGTTGTTTCTACATTGGAAGATAACAGAAAGAATAATGAAGACGCTATCATCAGACGTGCGGCACTTATGAAAAAAGTTCCTGTATTTACATCTGTGCAGAGTGCTTATACATTCTCAAAATCTCTTGCAAATAACAACGTTATGGAAGAATTGGAGGTCACAGATATATGATTATTATGTCTGTGGATTACGGTGATGTAAGAACGGGGATTGCAGTTTGTGATAAAATGCAGATTTTGGCATCTCCCGTGTGCGTAATTACTGAAAAAGACCGTGAAAAGCTTGCTGATAAGATTGTTGAATTGGTAGTTGAACGTAAGGTTGAGCGAATTTGTGTAGGACTTCCTCAGAATATGGACGGAAGTTACGGATTTCGCAGTGACGCTTGCCGTGAGTTAGGCAAAATTCTTGAAGAAAAAACAGGCTTGCAGGTTGATTTCCAGAATGAGCGACTCACTACTGTTTCAGCACACAATATTCTCAATACTGCAGACGTTCGTGGTAAAAAACGTAAAGCCGTAATTGATGCAGTTTCGGCGGTGCTGATTCTTGAAGATTATATGAAAACTTTAAAGTCATAGACACACAATGACAAAATAAATGCTTGGTATCTTGATATAATGATACCAAGCTTTTTTTGTGTGGTGATTTAATGACGGTATATGTTGATATTCTCATAATCCTCAATATTTTAGTAAATTATTTTATATTGCTTGCAGTACAAAAAATCACAAGATCATACCAAAAAAGATGGCGGATTTTTCTCGGTGCAACAGTAGGCGGGGTATCGTCATTATTGCTATTTCTTGAAGATTTAGGCGTAATAATGACACTTCTTAAAATCGCAACTGCAATACTTATGGTCATAATAACCTTTGGCATAAAACCCGTTAAACAACTTACAAAAAAGATATTTTTGCTTTTTGCAATAACTTTTCTGTTCGGTGGCTTAATGTTTGCCGTTTACATATTCCTTGATAAAGACATTCTAATTTATACAAACGGCATAGTCTATTTTGACATCGATTTGACCTTTCTTGTGATTTGTACAGTAATCTCTTATATTGTCATAACTCTGATTTCAAAAATTACAGATAAAAAAGCACCAAAATCAAAAGAATATTACGTTACAGTTGAAAATGGCGGTAAGGCGGTGTCTTGTACGGCACTTATGGACACAGGCAACAATTTGCGTGAGCCATTTTCTGATTTCCCCGTAATAATAGCTGAAAAAAACTTGTTTCAAAAGGTGTTTACAGAAGACAAAATTCGCTTAATTCCCGTATCAACAGTAAACGGCGATTCTCTTATCAGAGCATTCCGCCCTGAAAAAATCACAATAGATAAATTTGTAACTGATAAGGTGTATATAGGCGAAAGTATTACACCGTTAGACGAATATAAAATGATACTAAATATAAACCTTGAAGGAGAAATACATAATGATTAAATTGAAACTGTTCCTACAAAAACTTTACCTTAAACTTTTTAAGCGTGGCGCCTATTACATAAACGGTCCTGTGTCACTACCTGAACCTTTAAGCAATCAGGAAGAACAGGAGTTAAGTGAAAAACTGGCTAATGGTGATGATAAAGCGAGAGAACAGTTGATTGTTCACAATTTGCGCTTGGTGGTTTATATTGCAAAGAAATTTGAAAACTCAGGTGTAAATATTGAAGACTTAATCTCAATCGGCACAATAGGTCTTATAAAAGCAGTCAATACATTTTCACCCGAAAAAAATATTAAACTTGCAACCTATGCTTCACGCTGTATTGAAAATGAAATTCTTATGCATCTTCGTAAAATTGCATCACAAAAAATGGAGATTTCTCTCGATGAACCCCTCAATACCGATTGGGATGGTAACGAACTGATGCTTGCAGACGTATTGGGAAGCGACGGTGATGAAATAAACCGTGAAATTGAAGAAGAAGACGAAAAACGTGTGCTTTTAAAGGTGATTGAAACATTGCCCGAAAGAGAACGGACAATTATAGATATGCGATTTGGATTAGGTGATAAAGAAGAATTAACCCAAAAAGAGGTTGCTGATAAATTGGGAATTTCTCAAAGTTACATTTCACGACTTGAGAAAAGAATTATTAAAAAAATAGGAAATAAAATGAAAGCGCAAATAAAATAATATTTTTTATAAAAAATGCAAAAAAACTATGTAAAAAACAAATTGGTTGTGCTATAATAATTAAGATAATGACGAGGTGTGTCTATACATCTCAAAAAAGGAAAAAGAAGGGTGTAATTATGACTTACGATGTAGCAATTGTAGGTGCCGGTGTTGTAGGTGGCCTTATTGCCCGTGAACTCAGCCGTTTCCAGATTAAAGTGGCTTTGCTTGAAAAGTGTAATGACGTGGCAATGGGAACAACAAAGGCAAACAGTGCTATTGTGCATGGCGGCTTTGATGCACAGAACGGTACACTTAAGGCAAAACTTAATGTTGAAGGCACAGCAATGATGCCTGAGGTTTGCAAAAAACTTTCAGTTCCGTTCAAGAAAAACGGTTCAGTTGTTGTTGCTTTTTCTGAAAAGGAAATGGAACATGTAAAAGTTCTTTATGAGCGCGGTATTAAAAACGGTGTTCCTGAACTTTCAGTTATTGACCAGGCTGAACTTCGCAGAATTGAGCCCAATATCAGCGACGAAGCTGTTGGTGCATTGCTTTCAGAAAGTGCAGGTATTGTTTGTCCTTATGAACTTACAATCGCAGCAGTTGAAAATGCAGTAACAAACGGTGTTGAATTTATCAGAAACTGTGAAGTTAAAGGAATTACCGAAAACGCTGACGGTTATGTACTTGATACAACCGCAGGTGATATTTCTGCTAAATATATTATCAATGCAGCCGGTAACTTCTCAGACGAGCTCGCACGTATGGTCGGCGACGACTCAATCGAGCTTGTTCCAAGAAAAGGCGAGTACTACGTTCTTGATAAATCAGTAGGCAATCTTGCAGTTCATACAATTTTCCAGTGTCCTAACGAAATGGGTAAAGGTATTCTTGTAACACCAACTGTTGACGGTAACTTGCTTATCGGTCCTACAGCACTTAACATTGAAGATAAAGAAGACATTACAACTACTCCTGAAGGACTTAAAGATATTGTTGAAAAAGCACTTAAATCAGTTCCGATTGTTTCAACAAGAAATGCAATTACATCTTTTGCAGGTGTTCGTGCTCATCCTGTTAATGATGATTTCATTATTGGCTGGTGTGATAAGAGTGCAAACTTCTTGAACGTAGCTGGCGTTGAGTCACCGGGACTTTCATCTGCTCCTGCAATCGCAATCTTTGTTCGTGAGATTCTTAATGAAAAACTTGAACTCAACGAAAAAGAAAGCTATACAGATACAAGAGAAGAGCCTGTACGCTTCCGTCATATGAGCGACGAAGAAAGAGCAGAGCTTATAAGCAAAAACGCAGCATACGGCAGAATTGTTTGCCGTTGTGAAACAATAACAGAGGGCGAAATTATTGATGCTATCAAAGCACCTGCAGGTGCTCGTGATGTTGACGGCGTTAAGCGTAGAACACGTGCCGGTATGGGACGTTGTCAGGGTGGCTTCTGTGGAAGCAAGGTTGTTGAAATTCTTGCCCGAGAACTCGGTGTTCCGATGAGTGATATTACAAAATTCGGCGGCGACTCAAAAATTATTTATGAAAGAACAAAGTGAGGTGAATCGGTGTGTTGAATTATGAACTTGTAGTAGTTGGTGGCGGTCCTGCAGGTATGGCGGCTGCTCTCAAAGCAAAAGAAAACGGCGTTAATAAAATTATGGTTTTAGAACGTGCTGAAACTCTTGGCGGTATTCTTGAACAATGCATACATACCGGTTTCGGACTTCATTATTTCGGTGAAGAACTTTCAGGACCAGAGTATGCAGGAAGATTTATTAAACTTCTTGAAGATACTGATATCGATGTTAAAACCGATACAATGGTACTTGACGTTGCAGAAGACAACACAGTTACCGCTGTCAACAAAAAGGACGGGCTTCTTAAAATCAATGCAAAAGCAGTAGTGCTTGCAATGGGTTGTCGTGAAAGACCTCGTGGGGCTCTCAGTATTGCTGGTAGCCGTTGCTCAGGTATTATGACTGCAGGTACTGCACAGAAATATGTTAATATTGACGGCTATATGCCCGGTCACGAAGTTGTTATTCTTGGCTCAGGTGATATCGGTCTTATTATGGCTCGCCGTATGACACTTGAAGGCGCAAAAGTTAAAATGGTTTGCGAACTGATGCCATATTCAGGCGGTTTGACAAGAAATATCGTTCAGTGTCTTGATGACTTCGGTATTCCGCTTAAACTCAGTTGCACAGTTGTTGCAACTCACGGTAAAGACAGACTTGAGGGTGTTACCATTGCAAAGGTTGATGACAAACTTCAGCCGATTCCGGGTACAGAAGAATACGTTTCATGCGATACATTGATGTTGTCAGTTGGTCTTATTCCTGAAAACGAGCTTTCAAAGAATGCAGGACTTCAGCTTGACAGAATTACAAACGGTCCTCGTGTTGACGAATATCGTGAAACAGAGCACGCAGGCGTGTTTGCTTGTGGTAACGTTCTTCAGGTTCACGACCTCGTTGACTACGTTACTGAAGAAAGTCATATTGCAGGTCTTGGTGCTGCTAAGTTCATTAAGGGCGAAAAGGTATCAGGCGACTGTGTTTATACAAAGGGTATCAACGGTGTACGTTACATAGTTCCACAGCGTATTAACTGCAAAACTGACGGCGATGTTAAACTTTACTTCCGTGTCGGAGCAGTTTTCAACAATGCTAAAATTATTGTTGAGTGCAACGGTAAAGAAATCCTTTCAAAGAAAAAGGTTAAACTTTGCCCCGGTGAAATGGAATATGTTACTCTCAAACAGGCAGTGATTTCTGAACTTCCTGTTAATGCAGAGATTACAGTAAGAGTGGAGGCATAAGAAAATGGAAAAAAGAGAACTCGTATGTGTAGCTTGTCCTTTAGGATGCCCCATAACAGTAACATTTGATGCTGACGGTAATGTTGATACAGTTACAGGTAACACCTGTAAACGTGGTGATGCATACGCTCGTACAGAGGTTACAAATCCAACAAGAATGCTTACAACAACCGTTAAGGTTGAAGGCGGCAAATCTTATGTTGTGCCCGTAAAATCAGCAAATCCGATTCCAAAGGGTATGATGTTTGAATGTATGGAAGTTATAAATAAAGCATCAATCAAAGCACCTGTAAACATCGGCGATGTTGTTATCGAAAATATTTTGGGTACAGGTGTTAATATTATTGCAACAAACTATGCAGAATAAGAAAAGTTATGAGATTGCGGCGGAAGTAATTCCGTCGCATCGTCAGTTAGAGTGGCAAAAACTCGAAATGTACGCTTTTTGTCATTTCGGAACCAATACATTTACAGGTCGTGAATGGGGTGACGGAACGGCACCTGCGTCTGTTTTTAATCCTAAAAAGTTGGATGCACGCCAATGGGCGAGAGAGATAAAAAATGCAGGACTTCGTGCTATTATTCTCACTTGTAAGCATCACGACGGTTTTTGCCTATGGCAGAGTGAATATACAGATTACTGTATGAAAAATAGCCCGTATAAAGACGGCAAAGGCGATGTGGTACGTGAAGTCAGCGACGCTTGCCGTGAATACGGACTTAAATTTGGCGTATATCTTTCCCCTTGGGACAGGCACGAGGCCACTTATGGCACAGGTGAAGAGTATAATACATATTTTAAAAATCAGCTTACAGAGCTTGCTACAAAGTATGGTGATATCTTCTGTTTCTGGTTTGACGGTGCTTGTGGCGAGGGTAAAAACGGTAAAAAACAGGTTTATGACTGGAATTCGTATTTCAGCATAATCCGTGAATTGCAGCCGAATGCAGTAATCAATATTTGCGGTCCCGATGTTCGTTGGTGCGGTAACGAGGCAGGTAAATCGAGAGAGTCTGAATGGAGTGTTGTTCCGGCTTTTGTAGGTAATCAGGATTATACTGCCGAACATTCTCAACAAGAAGATACTGCAGAATTTTCTAAAAAAGTTGACGCAAAAACTCAGGATTTAGGTAGCCGTGAATTCATTGACGGAATTAAGAACTTTATCTGGTATCCTGCTGAAGTTGATGTTTCAATTCGACCTGGCTGGTTTTATCACAAGAAAGAAGATTTCAAAGTGAAATCCCTCAAAAAGCTTATGCAGATTTATTGGGGGAGCGTCGGCGGTAATTCCTCATTGCTTCTTAATATTCCACCTGATAAAAATGGATTGCTTGCAAAAGCAGACGTGAGAGCGCTAAGAAAATTCGGTGATGAGTTACGTTGTGAATTTTCCGAAAATCTTATAAAAGATTGTGTTGTAACCGCAACATCACAACTTGATGAAGAGCACAATGTAAATAATATTCTGACTGAAAACGGCTATTGGCAAAGTGGAACAGGGGACGAATACCCTGAAATTATAATGGACTTTAATTCGCCCGTAATCGCCGATAAAATCGTTTTTAAAGAGAATATCGCAACAGGTCAGCAGATTGAAAGCTTTGACGTTTATGGGGATTGTGGCAATGGTTTTGAAAAACTTTGCTCATCAACCATAATCGGCGCAAAGCGAATCTGCCGTTTCAAAAAGCAAAAACTCAACAGAATAAAAATTGTAATTACATCATACCGCGTAAAAGCAACTCTTAATTCAGTTGAACTTTATTGTAAAAAGTAAATTAATACAAAAATA
>CAYXMF010000014.1:0-19424 GCA_964465845.1 uncultured Eubacteriales bacterium
ACGTAAAAGATACCATATTCAAGTTTTTTGTCAATGTAAAAATAAAACTGTCGAATGTTAAAAAAATAACATATACATCTGCCCGTTATTGTGGTATAATATAGAAGAAATTACAATCTGGAGTTGACAAATATGATCAGAAACGAAGCAATGTTCAATTTAAGTTATGGATTATACATTTTAAGTGCACATGAAAACGGAAAAGATAATGCTTGTATTATTAATACAGCTTGTCAGATCACCGATAATCCAAAAAAACTTACAATTGCAGTAAATAAAAGTAATTATACTTGCGAAATGATTAAAAACACTAAAAAATTTACTTTATCTGTACTTTCAACAGAAGCGGACTTTGATTTAATCAAAAGATTTGGTTTTACAAGCGGTCGAGATACTGATAAATTCGCAGGTCATAAAGATCATTACAGAACTGAAAATGGCACATTTTTTATTTGCATAGGAACAAATGCTTATATTTCTTGTACAGTAACGGATGCCATTGACTGCGGAACTCATATACTGTTCATTGCCGATGTTACGGAAGCTGAAACATTATCAGACGAGCCATCTGCAACATATCAGTATTATTTTGACCACATCAAACCAAAGCCTGAAACAAAAAAGAAAAAAGGTTATGTTTGTAAAATCTGTGGTTATGTGTATGAAGGTGATGAATTACCTGAAGATTTCATTTGTCCCCTTTGCAAACACGGTGCCGAGGACTTCGAACCGTTAGAATAAAAATTAAGCGTAACAGCCATTAAAGGTTGTTACGCTTTTTTAATGTTTTAATTTGATTTTCGGTTAAATAACCTTTTGAAATTAAATATTTAATAATTTCATTTTTTTCTTTTTCTGTTATGTATTTTTTGTTCTGCACTTTAATCACCATTAAAGTATATGCAGAAACTATTCAAAAAAAATACTTATTTTAAAACCTCTGTTTTTTCAACTTTACTATAAATGATGCTTGCACATTCTCTGCAAATCGTATGCTCAACAACTGTGCCAAAAGATTTAATTTTATCACGATAAACGGCACCGTCATTTGTCTGATAACCTTTAGTTAAATCTTTAGAACCGCAATATGGACATTCTTCTATAATAATGTTTTTCATAGTCAATTACCTCTTTTTTTCTTGCTCACAATTAAATATATGACTGCACCGATAATTATAACTCCGCCTGCTACAAAAAGTCCAATTACTACTTTAAGGTTATCAGCATCATCTGTAGTACTCTTATTATCTTCTGTCGTTAACTCAATATCAGTAGATGTAGATTCATTTACATCCGTCTCTGAAGCAACTGTTGAGTCTTCAGCAGTTGTGCTGTCAGCGTCAAAGGTAGTATTGATGACCTTGACATTTGAATTTTTAACAGTATATGAAAGTTTTTCAAGGTCTGAATTAACAAAATCGCCTGCATTTGGAATAGATATTTCAAGTGTAGATACGCCTTCAGCCGTTGAAAGTGCCTTAAATCTTATACTAAACAATATACCTTCTGAAGTCACTGATGATGAAGGTGCCATATATGTAAAGCGTACATATTCTTTGTCATTAAAGTTTTTCAAGCTTACAGATGCATTTTCATCAAGAATTGCACCTTTTTCTGCTGATACAAACTCTAACACATCAGTATCATATTTTATATCAATTACAGCACCGCTCAACTTTGAGTTATCGCTGATAAAAAGTTTTACTTCAAACTCATCACCTGCATAAACGGTTGCATCAGAAAGTTTCAATTCTACAGTATCAGTTGCAAACACATCAACTGAAAAGAATGCTGAAAGTAATATTAATACAGTTAAGAATACTGAAAAAAGCTTTTTCATTTAAATCACCACAGACATTTTACCATATAATCTTTTATAATACAAGAAAAATCCTCCCGATTGGGAGGATTTACTATTAATCTTTTAATGATGAACTTAAGAATTCCTTAAGTCTTGGGCTTTGCGGATTTTCAAACAAATCAGTCGGTGTACCCATTTCTTCAATAATACCGTCTGCCATAAAAATTACTTTGTCGGAAACATTCTTTGCAAAGTTCATTTCGTGGGTAACAATAATCATTGTTGTATTGCCGTCACGAAGCTCACGGATTACGCGAAGCACCTCGCCGGTAAGTTCAGGGTCAAGAGCGCTTGTAGGCTCATCAAAACAAAGAATTTTAGGTGAAAGCATCAAAGCCCTCGCTATAGCAACGCGCTGTTGCTGACCACCTGAAAGCTCACAAGGATATGCATTAATTTTATCTTCAAGACCTACCTTCTTGATAATTTCCATAGCCTGTGCCTCAATTGTAGCACTATCGCCTTTTTTCAAAAGTGTTGGTGCAAGTGTAAGGTTTTTAAGAACAGTATATTGTGGAAAAAGATTAAAATTCTGGAATACAAGGCCGAAATTAAGTCTGTTTTCACGGATTTTATCATCGCTTAATTTTGCATTTTCGGCACCATCATATAAAATTTTGTCGTCAACAATGATTTTACCTAAATCTGATGTTTCAAGAAAGTTAAGGCAGCGAAGAAGTGTGGTCTTACCGCTACCTGATGAGCCAATGATTGACAGCACTTCACCCTTTTCAAGAGTAAAGCTGATATCTTTTAAAACTTCGGTTTTGCCGAAACTTTTACGAATATTACAAACTTCTAATATTGACATAACTTAACTCCTGAAATAACTGAGTTTCTTTTCAACCTTATTCAAGCAGATTGTAAGTAAACCAACGAAAATTAAATAGAATACACCTGTAAAAAACAATGGCCAAACCATCGCCTTGGTCGCTGCAAGTTCTTTTGCATTTTTAATGATTTCACAAACCATAATGCAATTAGCAAGGGCAGTATCTTTAATAAGTGTAATAATTTCATTTGACATAGGTGGAACAATTCGCTGAACCACTTGTTTCAAAATAATTTTTGTAAATATCTGTGATTTAGTAAGTCCGAGTACATAGCCTGCTTCATACTGACCTTTTGAAATGCTTTCAATACCACCTCTATATATTTCAGAGAAATAGCAGGCATAGTTGATTGTGAAAGCAATAAGTACTGCAGTAATTCGACCTGCGTCCATTACACCGTATTCAATAAACATATAACGGTCTATCTGTCCAAAAAGCTGATAGTTAAATAAAAGCCCCGGAACATAATAGATAATAAATATTTGGAGCATCAAAGGAATACCCCTGACAATCCAAACAATAATTTTTGATATAGCTTTTATAGGTTTGAAACGGCTCATTGAACAAAAGGCTATAGGCAAACCAAGCGGTGCACCGCAAAGCAGTGTCACCGCAAAGATTAGTAAAGATATTTTAAAGCCGTCAAACAGAAATGCTGTGACTTCTAAAAATGACATAAATATACTCCAAAAGGATTTAGATTAATTATTTCTGGTCAGAAAAATCTGTGATAGCTGTATTTGCTACATCGTATTTTTCTGCAAGCTTAGCAATTGTGCCGTCTGCTGCTAATGCTTCAAGCTGTTCATTAACATTAGCTGTAAGCTCACTGCCCTTCTTGAAACCAATAGCATAATACTCAACATCACTTGAAAGTGAATCTACTACTACAAGGTCAGCATAGTCGCCCTTACCGCAATAGCTCTTTGCAAGCTGAGCATCAAGAACTGCAAAATCAGCTGTACCTGCATTTACTTCAAACAAACAGTCCGTCTGTTTAGTAAAGCCCTTAAATGTGATACCTTCAAAGCTATTTGCATAAGTTTCACCTGCTGAACCGCTTTCAGCAACGCCCATTTTACCCTTAAGGTCTTCTGCAGATGCAATGCCTGAATCTTTCTTAACTACAATAACCTGACGGTTTTCCATATAGTTATATGAGAAATCAACTTTTTCTGAACGAAGAACGCCGTCGTCATCAGCTGTGTTACAAGTAAAGCCGTTCCATACACAGTCAATAGTATTCGAATTGAGGTCTGTATATTTGCTTTCCCAGTCAATCTCCTGGAAAATTACTTCATAACCAAGATTTGAAAAAACTGCTTTTGCAAGTTCTGTATCAAAACCAATAAGTTCGCCATTTTCGTCCAAATAGTTCATTGGTTCATAAATTGTGTAACCAACAACTATTGTTTCTTTCTTTGTCTCGCCGCAGCCTGCAAAGCAAACAACCATCATAAGTACTGCCATAACAACAGCAAGCAACTTTTTCATTTTCATAATAAGCAACTCCTTTTAGTGTGTTAAAGTGTTAATACGGTAGTATAATACAACATTAAACAACTTTTGTCAACTAAAATTAATATCAGAAATCATATTTTTAAAAAGATTTTCCGCTTTTTGACACTCTTCTTTTGTTTCTTTTGATTTTTTAAACACAAGTATAACAGAAGCTACAACTATTGCCCCCAATACACCAGCAGAAAAAATGCTCATAGCACCAAGTTTATATGAATACAGCAAATAAGCAAGAACAGCCAAAACTGCAATCACATAAACAAGCCTTATTAACGGATCATAAAGTTTATCATAAACCATAGCATACTCAATGTATGAGCCTTTTTCGTCTTCACCAACATCAACAAGATAATGGTAACGGTCAAAAGTCATTGGTTGAAGTTGTTTATTTCGAGTATAAATATATTTAACCTTATACATTTTATCAAGTTTATAATATTTACCGAATACGCCTGTCATATCATCTTCAGCGGTCGGATTTTTAAATGCAACATTCAATTTTTCACGGATTTTAACCGTAGTTGCATCAATATAAATCTTTTTTGTCTCGGTTAATTGCTTGTAATGGATTTTGTTGATATTCATTTTAATCACCGTTTATATTCTATAATAAATTCTTGCAAGTTTCAAGTTGAAATGCAATTTAAGTTGTGGTATATTTAATTGATAAAATTTTGAGGTGCAAAAATGAAAACTTTTACTATCAACAAAAACGATGCCGATCAGCGTCTTGACAAGTTCATAACAAAATCCGTTCCCCTGCTTCCTAAAGCACTTATGTATAAATACATAAGAATCAAAAGGATTAAAGTAAACGGCAAGCGTGCTGAGATTTCTACTCGTCTTAATCTCGGTGATGTAGTTGATATGTATATTAATGATGAGTTTTTTGAGAAAGCACCTGAAAAATATGATTTTCTTAAAGCATCAACAAATCTCAATATTATTTATGAGGATGAAAACATTATTCTTTGTGATAAAAAGGTTGGCATACTCTCCCACCCTGACGACAACGAATATGTTGATACTTTAATCGGTAGAATAAAGCGTTATCTCTATGAAAAGGGTGAATACAAACCTGACGATGAAAACTCATTTGTGCCATCGCTGGTAAACCGTATTGACCGTAACACAGGCGGTATTGTTATTGCAGCTAAAAATGCTGAAACACTTCGTATTCTTAACCAGAAAATGAAAGACCGCGAACTGCACAAATTCTATCTCTGCATAGTTCACGGCGAATTAAAAAAGAAAAGTGGATTGCTTGAAGGCTATCTTGTTAAAGACGAAAGTAAAAATATAGTTACAGTTTCAAAAACAAGAAAACCTGATTCAAAAGAAATCCGTACAAAATACAATGTCATTGATACTGACGGTGAGTTAAGTCTTGTTGAAGTTGAATTGCTTACAGGCAGAACGCACCAAATCAGAGCACACTTTGCATCAATCGGTCATCCTCTTTTAGGTGATGGAAAATACGGCACAAATGCTCAAAACAAAAAGTATGGATATAAAAAGCAATTCTTATATTCATATAAGCTTGTGTTTGATTTCACAACAGATGCAGGAATTCTTGAATACTTAAACCATAAAGAATTTATAGTTGATGATGTGTGGTTTAAGAGTGAGTTTTATAATAAAGGGTTATAAAAGAAAAGGACGGTTTATGAAGTGCACCCCAAAAGTTAGACACTTTTGGGGTGCATATCAGTAACCGTCCTTTTTTCATTTCGATATTATCCAACAAGCCACTTGTATTTTTCAACGCTATAAAGTGGAACAAGTGGTAAAAGAATTGGAACTTTCTTAACATAAGCCTGATATTCAGGGTCATTACCATAGTTTTTATTTTGACGAATTTCAAGTCTTCTTGCTCCACCAAACATTATGTAAACGATACAAACATATCCTACAATCGCTGTCAACCATTGGAATACGCCGTTGAGTGCTGTAACACCTGAAACGAAAACTCCAGTCCAGATAAGCACTTCACCTAAATAGTTAGGGCAACGAACAATCTTGAATAATCCAACATCACAAAATCTCTTAGGATTTTTCTGCTTAAAGTTATTCTTTGTGATGTCTGATGCAGTTTCAAGAATAATGCCCAATGCCATAATAATTGTACCTGCAATTGCAGCACCATCAGTTTTTACACCATTCTGTAAACGATACAAAATTGGACATGCTTCACAAACATAAAGGAAAGCACAAGATACCCAAATAAAGAATTTTGCAATAAACTTCATATTTGAACCGTCTTTTATATCGTTTTTCATTGTTGTCTGATATGATTTACTCTTCATTTCACGAATAAGCAAATACCCACTCAAGCGCAAACCATACACCACACAAAGAAGTGATAATATAACTGTTACAATTTCTAATGACTTCCAGAACATAACGAGCATTGCTACGCCAATTCCTGCAATTGCAAAGCCATAGCCGATTGAAATAAACCAAACATACTTCTTAAATCCAACGGCACACAGTACCAAAGCTACTAAAAATGCAATTAAAAAATACATGGTTTTTACCTCTTTTATGTATATATTTTATTATTTATTAAACAACCGTAGTTATGTACATATAAACAAGTAAACCACCTATATATGATATGGATGAATAAGAAGCAACAGCAATCTTGTCACACAAATTATTTTTTACATTTTTCATTTCATCAATTTCTCTAAAATGTATTGTAACCTCAATTTTTTCATAATATCTTAATATAAAAATACTCACAATACACAAAATTGCCGCCAACCACCACACTAAGAAAAGTGGCAATATAAAAGAAATTACACCATAACCTATCATATAACCAAGTTGCAAAAATTTAAAATGATTTTTCTTGTTTCTACGATAAATCAAGTTCATAACCAATGCAATTATAAAACTTATTGATAATACTGCAATCAATATTTTAGCTGTATTATCATTCATAACAATTAAATAGAAAATCAAATCATCCATATCAAATTTTGCTCCTTGGCGGTTATTTTATCATTTCAGCGAATTGTTCTTCGTTGATTATTGTGATTCCTAAGTCTGTTGCTTTTTGAAGTTTTGAGCCTGCTGCTTCACCTGCTAAAACATAAGTTGTTTTCTTTGATACAGATGAAGATGCTTTTCCACCATAGGACTCAATAATCTCTTGTGCTTCTTTTCTGCCATAAGTTGAAAGTGTTCCTGTAAGCACAAAGGTCATACCTTCAAAGCGATTATCTTTTATTTCTCGTTGGCTTTCCATATTAAGACCAAACTGTTTTAGTTCTTCTACCATTTGCTTTGTCTGTTCAAGTGAGAAGAACTCAACTACTGAATCAGCCATAATTTCGCCAAAACCTTCGATAGAAAGTATTTCTTCTTTTGTTGCTGAAATTATGTTATCAAGTGTTAAAAAGCGATCTGAAAGCAATTTTGAAGCCTTTTGACCTATATGACGGATACCAAATGCGAAAACGAGCTTTGACAAGTCATTTTGCTTTGATTTTTCAACAGCATTTCGCATATTGTCGGCACTCTTTTTACCCATACCCTCAAGTTGTGAAATCTTTTCATAATCAAGACGGTATATATCGGTAATTTTGCTGATTAAACCTTGATTTAACAATGTTTCAAGAACTGCGTCGCCAAGCCCTTCAATATCCATAGCGTCACGTGAGCAAAAATGAATAAGAACTCGCAAAAGCTGTGCAGGACAATCCGGATTATCACAACGAATTGCTGCCTCACCTGCTTCACGATGCACAGGCGAATTACAAGATGGGCAGAAATCAGGCATTTTATATGGTGTTGAATTTTCATTATGCTCAACTACACACAAGACCTCAGGAATGATGTCGCCTGCTTTTCTGATTTTAACAGTGTCACCAATTCTGATGCCTTTATCTTTGATAAAATCTTCATTGTGTAAAGTTGCTCGGCTAACTGTTGAGCCTGCAACAAGTACCGGCTCAAAAACAGCAGTAGGAGTCAGCACACCCGTTCTGCCAACATTAATTTCAATATCAATAAGTTTAGTTTCTTTTTCTTCAGGTGGGTACTTATAAGCCAATGCCCACTTAGGAAATTTTGCAGTACTTCCGATTGTCTCACGCATCCCGAAGTCATCAGTTTTGATAACTGCACCGTCAATATCAAATGGTAACGTGTAACGAATCTCACCAATTCGTTCAATTTCTTTTAACGTATCATCAATATTATTGAATTTGTTATAGAATGGAATAGTTTTAAATCCTAATTCTTTCAAGAATTCAAGTGATTCGTAATGACCTGAAATATCAGCACCCTCAACCTGCTGAATATTAAAAACAAAAATATCAAGGTTACGTTCAGCGGTAATCTTAGGATTTTTCTGTCTAATACTGCCTGCTGCGGCATTACGAGGATTTTTAAACGGTTTTTCGCCATTAAGTTCTTGCTTTTCAACAATATTTAAGAACACCTCACGAGGCATATAGACCTCGCCACGAACTTCAATAAACGGAATTTCCTTTTTAAGTCTTAACGGAATTGATTTAACGGTACGAAGATTTGCAGTAATATCTTCTCCCTGAACACCGTCGCCACGGGTAGAACCACGTGTGAACACACCGTTTGTATATTCAAGAGAAACAGAAAGTCCGTCAATCTTAGGTTCAACAACATACTGAGCTTTTGAGAAAACATCTTTAACTCTTTTATTGAAATCCCGTACCTCATCGTGACTGAACGCATCCTGCAAACTCTCCATTTTAACAGTATGAACTACCGTTTCAAAGAGTCCGTCGGCCTGACCGCCTACTCTGTGAGTTGGTGAGTCGGGTGCTAAAAGTTCAGGATATTCTTTTTCAATAGAGTCCAGCTCACGCATAAGCATATCATACTCATAATCTTCAATGTCATTTTCGTTTTCAACGTAATAACGGTAGATATGATGATTAAGTTCTTTGCGTAATTGTTCGGCTCTTAATTTTTTTTGTTCAAAATCACTCATTTGTTTCACCTTTATTTTGAAATTCTGCAAATGTTTCAGGAACTGTACCAATAATTACAGTTTGTGCTATGCAATAATTGGAATTCACCTCTGCAATAGCTGTATTTTTAGGCATAATTACATAAATAGTTGCATTTACGTTTACATAAATTTCGTGTAAAGTCTGATTTATGCCTGAAGAAGTAAATGTATTGTTTATTGTTGATGTTACATTGCTTGTTAATGTAACAGTTGTTTTTATTTTAGGACCTTTTCCCGACAAGGCACTGATTCCGATAATTGTACCAAAAGGTATGCTGATTTCACGACTGTCAGTTTCTAAAATCTCTTTTGAGATTTCTGCACCTATTTCGCTTTTCAACAAATTCATTTTTATTGTGTCTGCTTTAACAGTTGTTACTCTGCCATCTTCATCTTTTTCAATATCAACAAGTGAAGAATATGTAACGCCATTTTCACGTAAAACAGATATAATTGCATCTTCAATAATCGATGACGCTATATTTTCGGCTTGTGTAACGGCAACCTCAATAATTACAGGTTTTGCTCTGATTTCAAAAAATACTAAGCATACTATAGACAAAAGCAACCCAACAAAAATTATTTTTAAAAATAATTTTTTATTTTTTCCACCTCTGCTTTTCATACATAATCACCCTAACCATTTTATGCTATATATAACACAAATGTTTTTGGGAATACTTTATCAGGGTGATTATTATGAAAAATGCAGAAAAATATTTATTATTACTGATAATCGGTGGTATAGGTTACGGGCTTATTGAAATCGCATTCAGAGGTTACACTCATTGGTCAATGGTAATAACGGGTGGATCAGCATTTCTGTGCCTTTACATCATTAATGAAATGCTTGAAAGCACGCCAATTCTTATCAAATCATTAATAGGTGCTGTTATTATTACCACTATGGAATTGACTGTAGGATTGGTTGTAAACAAGATGTTTAATTTTGCCGTTTGGGACTACACAAACACTCCTGTAAACTTCCTTGGAATTATTTCTTTACCATTTTGTGCGTGCTGGTATGGTATATCATTTGTCATATTGAAAGCATTTAAAATTCTTAAGAGAATTACTGAACAGCAGAAATTCTATATACCTTTACACCATGAGGAACAACATCAGCAGAAATAGTGTCAGTAATCACTGTTTCTGTTTTGTCCCACAACTCTTTACATAAGTACTTATCTGCCTTTGGCAAGGAAACATTCACAATGTTATGCAAATCTGAAACTGAATAATTAATTACAGTCTTTGATGCTCCTTTATTAAAGAAACACACTGCAACTTCGTTATTTTCAAGTGGTTTTACAAGAACGTCTGTAAATCCTTTTGATTTTACTCTTGAGCATTGAATTCCAAGCTTATCCTGGTCAATGGCAATAACATCTTTATTTGTAAGGATTTCAAGAATTTTGTTATCAGTATCAACAGTACCGTCTGCTTTAATAAAGTCACGGATATCATTGCCGAGAATAAGCGGAGCCGCCATCATTGCCCAAAGTGTAAAGTGAGATTTATTCTCTTCAACAGTAAGATTGCCGTTACCAACTTCAAGCATATCAGGGTCATTGAATGCACCGGGCTGAGCATATTTATCAAGTTTAACATTAACTTCATAAATTCCCACAACAGACAACCAGTTTGCCTGAATATCAGGAGTAGTTCTCCAGATGTTTCCTGCTTTTCCGCCCCACTTCCAAGGCTGATTCCAACCCCATTCGCAAATTGAATAAAGAATTTTCTTTTCTTCACAGTTATTTTCTTCGGCAAATTTCTTTGTAGCACGTTGTAGCTCTTTACCCATTTTTTCATACTGCATTGCAGCACTGTCCATAGGTGAGCCTACAGGGTTTGTAATAGAAATTGTGTTTGTACCAGCTTTAAGATTTATTTTAATTTGTCTTCTGCCTTCACGTGAAAACGCCTTTTGCTCAGCAATAAGAAAATCATATTTATCTGTACCATTCACGGTTACAACGCAGAACTGACCGTCACAAGTATTTTTTCTCATTACAAGCGTGAAAACATATTCACCATCATTTGGTACAACAACATTGTTAAATTCAATTGTACCCATTCCGCTACAAAGACCTTTTACGTAAGTCTTGCCATCTTTTTCTGTAATTACTTTTGCTTCGCCTTTAAGAACAGCATCTTTTGCATTATAAATCAGTTCGCCATTAATGCCCTCACCGCCGACTGAAATGCTGTCGATATAAGGTGCATCAGTTGGAAGAAGCACGTGATGGCAATAGTCATACTTAAAGTATTCTACTCCCCACTCTGCAAAGGTTTCAGCGTCAATTCTTTCGTTATAAAGTGATGCGGGCAAATCCTCACAGGTAAGTGTACCATTTGAAGAATAAATACCGAGTTTTAATCCCATAGCATTTACTTGTTCAACAAGCCATTTAATACCATGTGGGAAGGTAGTTAAGTCCCCTTGCATTTTGCCGTTCTCATCACGCATAGATGATTGCCAGCAATCATCAAGGTTGATATAAACGTAACCTGCATCTGCAAGACCTGAGTCTTTAACAGCCTTTGCAATCTGAAGAATAACATTTTCATCGATTTTATGTCTGAAAATATTCCAGCTCGACCAACCCATTGGAGGAGTTAAAGCTGCACCGTTATTATACATTTCGTCCTTTATATAGTGAATTTTAGTTTTGGCAAGTACTTTTTTTACTTCACAACGTGGGCAAATATCTTTCTTCTTTAAAAACAACAATCCACTACCAATTGCTGCGCCGGCAGCTGCAAAGCCTGACAAAACTGCTAAACCTTTTTTCATAATAATTACCTCAATATAATGTAAAACAGGTCAGACGGTGTATAAGCATCATCTGACCTGATTGGTTACTATACGGCCTTAATGCCGATTTAATTATTCTTCAACAGGAGCTTCTTCTGCAGGTGCTTCAACTGCTTCTTCAGCAGGAGCTTCTTCTGCAACAGGTGGCTCAACAAGAGCTTTGATTGAAAGGCTTACTCTCTTCTTGTCAAAGTCGATTTCCATAATCTTAGCCTTAACAACATCGCCTACTTTAAGAACTTCAGCAGGTGTACCGATATGTTTATGTGAAATCTGAGAAATATGAACAAGACCATCAACACCAGGAATAATCTGTGCGAAAGCACCAAATGATGTGAGGCTTACAACCTTACAATCAACTTCGCTGTCAACAGGATAATCACGCTTAAGGATTTCCCATGGATTATCTTCAACCTTCTTATAGCCAAGAGAAATTTTCTTGTTTTCTCTGTCGAGTTCTTTTACATATACTTCAACAGCGTCACCAACGCTTACAACTTCTGATGGGTGCTTAATTCTCTGCCATGAAAGTTCTGAGATATGTACCATACCGTCAACACCGCCAAGGTCAACAAATGCACCATAGTTTGTAAGGCTTCTTACTGTACCTGTATATACGTTGCCTTCAGCTACATTTGCCCAGAAAGCATCTTCAACTTCCTTGCGCTTTGAAACTGCAACTTCACGGATTGAGCCAACAACTTTTCTTCTCATCTTGTTAACTTCAATAATCTTATATTCAACAGTTGTCTTGAGAAGGTCTTCAAGTGAATCATTTCTTCTCATCTTTGCAAGTGAAGCAGGAATAAATACCTTAACTGCACCACTCTGAACAAATACGCCCTTATTATCGCCAACGATACCTGTTACAACACCTTCACGGATTGTATCGTCAGCCTCAAGGCCTTCCCAGATTGCACCACGGTCATAAAGACGCTTTGAAAGTTTGATTGTACCTTCAACATCGTTTGTCTTCATAATGCGAAGCTTAATTTCATCGCCAACCTTCAATTCAGTTTTTGGGTTAGCTGCGGGATCATCACTGTATTCGTCAAAAGGAACATAACCTGTGTGTTTTCTGCCAGCAATTTCAACCTGAATCTCAGTAGCAGTAAAGCCAACAACAGTGCCGACTACGTTCTGGTCAGAACTCATATTACTTAACGATTCCTCAAGCATCTGCTCAAAGCCTGCGGTCTCCTCCATATTAATTGTGTTTGTGTTTTCAATTTTCTCGGACATAGTTTTTAGTACCTCCTTAATTATACTGTCGGGTGTTGATGCACCTGCAGTAACGCCTATTGAATTGATTCCACTGAAGGCTATGTCCAAAAGCTCATCAGCAGTTTCAATCAAATAAGTCGGGCAGTTCGGCTCACAAACAGCTTTTAATTTTGCTGTGTTTGAGCTTGTTCGACCACCAATTATTATCATAGCATCATTTTCTTTTGATAACAACAGTGCCTCTGCCTGTCTTTCTTCGGTCGCACTACATATTGTATCAAAAATTATTGCATTTGTATATAGTAAATTTATTTTTTTTACACATTTTTTCCATTCTTTTGTGCTAAAAGTAGTCTGTGATACCACCAAAAATGGTTTTTCATCATTAAATTTATGATTTTTTAGGATTTCGTCAAGTTCTTCTGCTGAGTTGAAAACAAAGCATTCACCATTGCAGTAACTTTTTATACCTACAACCTCAGGGTGATTCTTGTCGCCTGCAATAAAAACAGGGATATTCTCCGTTGAATTTTTCTGAACAATTTTATGAATTTTTTTCACAAACGGACATGTTGCATCAATATAATCAAGAGAATTACTTTCACAGTATTTCAAGATATTCTGTTCAACACCGTGAGTCCTGATTACAACTTTTTTGTCAGCTGATGCATCACTGATATTATTGATAATATTAACGCCTTTACTTTCTAAATCGGCTACGACCTGCGGATTGTGAATTATAGGACCGAGTGTGCACACATCCACCCCGTCTTTCACAAGGTCATAAAGCATATTTACAGCTCTGTTTACGCCGAAGCAGAAGCCGGCAGTTTTTGCAAGAGTTATTTTCATTTACATTCCTCCCAAAGACGAACAATCTCATCCATAACTCTCTTTGCAACACGTTTATTTTCTGATGTCTTTCCCCCATCAGTAAATCCCATATCTTTATAACATATCGGCTCACCAAACTTAACGGTTACCTTTGAGCCTTTTTTATCTTTATCTTCCATATAGATTGCTGTTGGAATAATATCTGCACCTGCATGACGTGCAATATAACCGATACCCGATTTTGCATCTTTTGGTGTGCCGTCAGGCGAACGTGTACCCTCAGGGAAAATACAAAGAACCTCTCCCCTGCGTACAAGTTCCACAGCATAATTGATAGCTCTCATATCACCTTTACCACGCATTATAGGAAATCCGTTCAGCCCAACAATAGCCTTCGCGAGAAGCGGATTTTTAAAAAGTTCGTATTTACCTATGTAATAGAATAATCTTTTTGATGCCATTGCAATAATCAACGGATCAAACTCAGTTATATGGTTGGGTGCAATTATAAATCCGTCATTACGATCTATGTTTTCAAGTCCCTCATAGGTAACTTTATAGTAAGATTTGCAAAAAAGGTTTCCAATTGGTCTTATAACATTCATCAGGTTACGTTTTTTAAATTCACCGAAATCATAATTATTAACCTTTTCAGACATTATAATTTCTCCTCAACTGTTTCAACAATCTTATTAATGGACTCATCGAGAGTATAGTTTGTTGTGTTGACAATTACAGAATCATCAGCAGGTTTTAACGGCGCAATTTCACGATGAGAATCGTTATAATCTCTCACACGCAAATCATCAAGAACTTCCTGATAAGTCACTGAACTACCCTTTTCCTGCAGTTCCTTATATCTTCTCATTGCACGCTCTGTATCATCTGCAGTAAGGAAAATTTTAACTTGAGCATTTGGAAGAACTACTGTGCCGATGTCTCTGCCGTCCATAATACAATTATTCTTTGCTGCAATATCACGCTGTAAATCAAAAAGAAAAGCACGAACTGCTGGAATTGCTGAAACATTAGAAGCAGCCATAGATGCCTCCGGAAGTCTTATTTCAGTTGACACGTCATCACCATTTAAGAATACATGCTGAACGCCGTCAATAAACTTCAACTCAACTGTGATTTCATTAAGTATTGTGCCGACACTGTCTGCGTCAGTTGTTTCTATACCTTTACGAAGACAATAAACGCCGACCGCTCTGTAAAGAGCGCCTGTATCAACATAAATATAGCCCAATTTTTGTGCTGCCGCACGGGCAACTGTACTTTTGCCTGCACCTGCAGGTCCGTCAATAGCAACATTAATCATAGTGTCACACCTCATCTGTATTACTTGCGGAAATTCCCGCTAAATATCCTGTAGAAAATGCAATCTGCAAATTAAATCCGCCTGTATAACCGTCACAATCAATAATTTCACCTGCAAAATACAGACCTTTGCAAATTTTACTTTCCATTGTTTTTGGATTGATTTCGCTTACCTTTACTCCGCCCGCAGTAACTATGGCTTCAGAAATATCGTTGAAATCCATTACTGTTAATTTTACGGATTTAATTGTATCAACAAGTTGTTTTCGCATTTCTTTGGTAATCTGATTAACCTTTTCAGATTGTTTGATTTGTGCAGCTTTAAGCACAGGTGAAATCAAAGATTTCGGCAACAAAAGAGCCAAAACATTTGATATGGACTTATTACTGTTATCTGCAAAATCACGAAGAATTCTTGCGTCAAGTTTTTCGTGAGAAAGTGCAGGTTTCAAATCAATATAAATTTCATATCTGCCTTTTTCCATATCACGCATATGGGCACTTGCAGAAAGTATCATTGGTCCTGATACACCAAAATGAGTGAAAAGCATTTCACCAAAATCATCATAGATTTCTTTCTTCTTTTTTGTATCAAAAACTTTGATTGATACATTTTTAAGAGAAAGTCCCATACACTCGCTGCAAAGTCCTTCACGGCAAACAAGTGCTGATAATGATGGTTTTAACTTTGTAACGGTATGACCTACACTTTGTGCAAGTTTATACCCATCACCACTTGAACCTGTTTTGGGGTAAGACAAGCCACCAGTTGCAACTATAACCGCATCTGCATAATACGAGTTTCCGGATTCAGTCTCAATGCCTTTTATTGCACCGTCTTCAACAATTAAACTTGTAACACGTTCTGTCTTTCTCTGAACACCCGTATCTGTAATATATCTGTTAAGCGCATCTACAATATCAACGGCTTTATCACTTTCAGGAAAAACACGGTTTCCTCTTTCAACTTTAAGCGGTACACCATAATCCTCAAAAAAATCCATAACATCACGGTTATCAAATGCCGAAAATGCGCTATATAGAAATCTACCGTTACCGGGAATATTCTGAATAAATGACTGAACATCGCTGACATTATTTGTAACATTACATCTGCCCTTGCCTGTAATCATAACCTTTCGGGCAATTTTTTCATTACGCTCAATGAGCAGAACGTCTGCACAGTTTTCAGCCGCTGTGCCTGCTGCCATTGTTCCGGCAGCACCTGCACCAATTATAATTACTTTCTTACTCATTTTCGCCACCGTCTGATTTTTCATAAACCTGATATTCATCCCATATACTTTCAAGTTTATTGAAATTACTGTAAACCTCTTCACGTCTGCTGAATGTTACTGCGACAATAAGAGCGTTGATAAGGCTCAACGGAGCCACAAGTGAATCAACAACTGATACCATATCACTCTTTGCGACAAGAATATTGTCGGCAAATTCAGCAATCGGAGAATCATAAGAATCTGTAATCGCAATAATTTTTGCTCCCCTGTCATTAATAAAGCGAAGTGCATTAATTGTTTGCTTTGAATATCTTGGAAAGCTTATTGCAACGCAGACATCCTCTTCACTTATTCTGAACATTTGCTCAAACATTTCACTGGCACTTGAAGTATCAACAAGAACGACATTTTCAAATACAGGATTCAAATAGAAATACAAAAAACTTGCAAGTGCAGCTGAACTGCGAACACCAAGTATGTAAATTTTTCTTGCATTATTAATTATTTCAACAGCCTTTGTAAATTCATCGGCTGAAACTTGTTCTAATGTATCACGAATAAGTTCAATATCACCGTTAAGAACTTTCTTGATTGCATCTTGCTCGCCTATAAGTGTACTTGAAACTTCCATACGCTGAACTGCAGTAAGTTTTGACTTAATCATTTGCTGAAGTTCTTTTTGAAGTTCGGGATAGCCCTTAAAACCAATTTCAGTTGCAAAACGAACAACCGTGGACTCACTAACGCCAACTTTTTCGCCTAATTTTGATGCAGTCATAAAAGCTGCTTTATCATAATTTTCTGTAATATATGCAACAAGTTTTTTATGACCTTTTGATAATTTTTTTGTTTTTATGTCAACCTTTGACAAAATAAAATTTTTCACACTCAACAACTCCGAATACTAAAAATATTCAACTCATTTAATATACAATATTTTCTGCTCAAAGACAAGTATTTTGCAAGATTTCCTGCAAATTATTTCATTTTTATGAGCGAATATGTCATTTCAGTAGAACATACACCAGATTTATGCAAGGAAAGATTGAACAAATCGCTTGATTTGTTCTCAATTTCAAATACACGTAAAACATCTGCTGACTTAAGATTGATAATATCAGAATAGTTTACTACATAAGGCAGTTTACAGTTTTTAGCAAGTTCACCGAGTTTTGCACTCACATTTATATTGAAACCGAGCAATCTGCAATACGGAACAAGAATCTTTAAATCGTCATCAGTAATATTCATTACGCAGGACAGCACTGCCCGTCTTACTCTTGAATGAGTAAATCTTTTTGTTTTCACCTTATCATATACTTCGTTAAGCGTTGAACTGCTTTTTACTGCAGACTCAATTCTGTTTTCAAGTCCTTCCGACATATTTGCGATTTCAGACTTATCAGCACTTGACGAGCGTAATAACGAAAGTGCTGTAATGTTGAATTTTTCGTCACTTATATATTCGCCATTTTCCAATGCGTCTTTATAAATCACGTATGCGGATTCCGGCACAAGTTCTGAAAAATCATTATTATCTTTTATGAGATTACGTATATGTGTTGCAGATGCAAATCCGTTGATTGCACAGTCGTCATTATAATTGGCACCTTCACGATTTACGGTTATAGGTGTAATATCATAATTATTCTTTTTAATTGCGCTAACATATTCAATTGCGAGAATATTATTCGGTGTTGAAATGTCACAATCACAGTTATATTCATCAAACGCCATCTGACGTGCCGACGGATAACTCACACCACTCTCAAGGTGTTTCTTTAATTTGTTGTCAAAGTCCTCAGAAAGCAAAATATCAACTGCACTTTCAAGTTGGTGAATGCTTGTGTTTTCAGTACCAAATGCAATTTTATCGCAACCAAAACAATTCAGGATTTTTACTGCGGCTGAAGCAAAAATTTCAGCTGAAGCAGTAGCATATATGAAAGGTAATTCAAGCACAATATCAGCACCGTTTAAAAGTGCTGATTTTACCCTTGTTTCTTTTGAAAAAATTGCAGGCTCTCCCCTTTGCACATAGTTGCCACTCATTACGCACACAACAATATCTCCGTCACACTTGACAGAGTCAATCAGAAACTTGTGTCCATTATGAAAAGGGTTAAATTCGCAAACAATTCCGATTACGGACATAAACTTACCTCTTTTTTTCAAATATTGGTAAAAGAAACCTTGAAATTAATTGAATATAAGTATATAATAATACAGGTTTAAATTTACTTCAAGAAAAATTTTAAAATGGAGATGTTAAAATGAAAGTTCTTGTTATTAACGCAGGTAGTTCATCACTTAAATATCAGCTTATTGATATGACTGATGAAAGCGTAATTGCAAAAGGTATTTGTGAAAGAGTAGGTACTCCTGAAGCTTGTATCAGTTTCAAGACTCCTGACGGACAAAAGGTAGAGTATAAAGTTCCTATGAGCAACCATACTGAAGCATTTGCTGCTGTTAAGAGTGCTCTTACAGAGGGCGAGTACAAAGTAATTGACGATATCAGCGAAATCACTGCAGTTGGTCACCGTGTAGTTCAGGGCGGCTCACTTTTCAATAAAAGTGTTCTTATTGATGACGAAGTAATCGCAGGTATTGAAAGTCTTAATGACTTGGCACCGCTTCACAACCCTGCAAACATTATGGGTATTAACGCAAGTATTGAACTTTTCGGCAAGGATGTTCCTCAAGTTGCAGTTTTTGATAACGCATTCCACAGCACAATGCCTGCTGAAGCATATACATTCCCCATTCCTTA
>CAYXMF010000015.1:0-18511 GCA_964465845.1 uncultured Eubacteriales bacterium
TACACATCACAGATGGTTAGAACAATCAAATACTTCGCAGAACTTTAATTCTTAAAAGTATATAAAAATTAGAGCAGGTGTAAAAACCTGCTCTTTTTATTTACTGTTCATTTTTGAAAAGTATTTTCATATAATCACGTCTGCCGTAAATAATTCTTGAAACAAAAACAGTATTGTTTTCTATGCGATAAAAAACAATATAATTTCCACAAACTAAAAATCTGTAATTCGTATCAAATTCAATAACAGATGACAATGGAGTGCCTATAAGGGGCTGTTCTTCTAATCTTCTAATGTTTTTAGTTATTCTAGAAATTGTGTTGCTTGCTGCAATATCGTTGTCTAAATCATTAGAAATATATTTTTTAATATCTTTCAAATCATTTTTTGCGTCAAATGATAAAACTATTTTACTCATTGTTCAACCCTAATTCAGCCTCTACCTCATCAAGAGAAAACCAGCCTTTTTCCTCTCCACTTTTTTCACCTTGTGCTAAAGCGGTCATCAGTTTGATTGCTGCTTGAGTTTTTTCATATTCTTCCATATCGACAATAGCATATCTACCTCTGCCATTTTTTGTTAAAAAAACAGGGTCGCCTACAGCAATATCACGCAAAACTTCGTTGTAATTTCTTAAATCTGATACAGGTTTAATATTTGGCATATATATTCCTCCTATAATATTTATATAAATATTATATCATATTATTCGTAAAATTCAACATAAAACTTTACAACAAAATATTTAATCAATATTGTTTTCTATTTCCAAAATAATATCGCTCATTTTAATTCCCAATGCACAAGAAATGCGATAGAGTGTTTCTAGTGTAGGTTTACGTTCGCCGCGTTCAATGGCAGAAAGGTGAGTTCTTCCTATATCAGCTAATCCGCTTAAAACCTCTTGGGAAATTCCTTTTTTCTTTCTAAAACTTGCGATAACATTACCCACTAAAACAGCATCAAGAGTTGGACTATACATTAACATCACCTCATAATAAGTGTATGCTAATTTTCTTTAACTTATGAATACATATGTTGACAATTGAATACTTATGTGTTAATATTTTAATAAAATAGAAACTTTGGAGGAATGGAAATGGCAAACAATAAAACGGTGGTTTGTAAAAGTTGCAATACACCAATTTTGAAAAAAGCAAAGATATGTCCTAATTGTGGGGTGAAGAATAAGAAACCTTTCTATAAAAGAACTTGGTTTATTATTCTTGCTATAATTTTTGTTTTTATCGCGTTGGGGACAATAGGCGGGAATGATACTGAAAAATTTGAGTGGTCGGATTTTGAATTATCATATTTATTACCAAAGCCTGCTTCAAATCGTGGGGAAATCATTTCTGATTCAGATGATACGCTGGATGTTTATATTAGTAAAATTTCTAAAGACGAGTATAATTCTTATTTAGATGAGTGCAGAGAAAAAGGTTTCAATATAGAAAGTGAAAAATCAGAAAACAGTTATTATGCCTTTAATGCAGATGGATATAAACTTTCATTATGGTATGATGATACAGATGAGGAAATGAATGTTGAGTTATATGCACCAGAAGAATTAGGCACATTGGAATGGCCTGAAAATGGCTTGGGAAGTGTGCTTCCAACACCGTCTTCAACAATAGGCAAAGTTGAACGTGATGACAGTGACTATTTTTCTGTAAAAATAGGAGATATGTCATTAGATGATTTTAGTGATTATATTAAAGAATGTGAAGAAACAGGGTTTAATATCGACTATAGTAAAAGTGAAGGGTACTATTCTGCAAAAAACAAAGATAACCAAAAAGTTTATGTTAAATATTCGGGATTTAACACTGTAGAAATAACAACTGAAATTGTTGGTAATGAGAAAACTACCGAAGATAGTGAAGAGGACGTCAAAGATGAAAATAATCAAACAGATGATAGTCAATATATCGACGGAATGAGACCGGAATTTAAAGAAGCAATGGACAGTTATGAAGAGTTTATGGATGAATACGTAGTATTTATGAAAAAATACGCAAATTCAGATGGAACAGATATGTCGATATATTCTGATTATGCGAATTACATGAGTAAGTATGCAAAATTCGTAGAAGATTTCGAAAAATGGGAAGACGAACAAATGAATACCGCAGAAACAGCATATTATATTCAAGTTCAAAATAGAGTTAGTCAAAAACTTTTAGAGATTGCATAATTGAAAAATATTATATGTTATAAAGCACAGTTGCTATATTAGTGACTGTGCTTTTTTGCAGTTCTTTTATTGCTCTTTTTTTCTTCTTGTGCTATGATAAATGTATAAAATTTCAAGGGGAATTATTATGGCTAAGTTTACAGAAAAAATCGTTGTTGGTGCTATGAAATTAGGCATGAAAATCATCGGTGCAGATGTTTCTCAGGAAGAAGCAGTACAGGTGTTAGGTGACGTAACCGTTACCGACGGAATGCCCGAAATCTTACGTGAGGCAGCAGCAGAAACTGCAATTCTTCTTAAAAATGACAACACATTACCTTTTGCAAAAGGCAGTCGTGTTTCTCTTTTCGGCAGAGTGCAGAAGGATTGGTTTTTCACAGGTTACGGCTCAGGCGGTGATGTTAAAAAGCCTTATGGCGTAAATCTTATTGACGGACTTAAAAACTGTGAAGATTTAGTTCTTAATACTGAACTTGCTGACTTATATGAAAAATGGACAGAGGAAAATCCTGTCGACCATGGTGTTTGGGGACATTGGCCAAGATTTTATGACGAAATGCCACTCAATGCGGAAATCGTAAAAAATGCCCGTGCAAATAGTGACCGCGCAGTTTATGTAATCGGCCGTTCATCAGGTGAAGACCGTGAGAATGCGCTTGAAAAAGGTAGTTTTTATGTAACTGATGAAGAAAGAACGGCACTTCACAGAATCTGTGAGCAGTTCGACAAGGTTACACTTCTTCTCAATATCGGCTCTGTTATGGATATGAGTTGGCTTCGTGAATTTGGCAGCAAAATCGGCGCCATTTTAATTGTGTGGCAAGGCGGTATGGAAAGCGGTAACGCCGTTGCAGACTTGCTTTGCGGTAAAGTGACTCCAAGCGGAAAGCTTACTGATACTATTGCAATCAATTATGAAGATTATCCGTCAGCACAGTATTTCGGTAATCCAAAATATAATGAATATGTTGAAGATATTTATGTTGGCTATCGTTGGTTTGAAACCTTTGCAAAAGACAGAGTTCTCTACCCATTCGGTTACGGACTTTCATACACAACATTTGAAACTACAACTGAAAAGTTTGAACAGAAAAACAATGAATTTGTATTTACTTGTAATGTTAAAAACACAGGGGACTACAAGGGTAAAGAAACAGTACAGATTTATGCCCAGAAACCTTGCGGAAACCTTGGTAATCCTGCTCGCGAGCTTATTGGTTTCACAAAGACAAAAGAATTAGCACCAAATGAGTGTGAAAAACTTGTAATTACAATCCCTGAAAATCGCATCTGGTCTTATGATGATAGCGGTAAGAGTGGTTTTGCTCACGCTTATGTAATGGAAAAGGGCGAATATAACTTCTATGTTGGCACATCTGTTCGTGATGCAGATTTAGTTTGTTCTTTTGCTCCTAAAAATACTGAACTCAAAGAGCAACTCACACAAGCAGGTGCACCACAAGTTGCATTTGAAAGATACATAGCAACAGAAGAAAACGGAGTTCGAAAAGCAGACAAAGAGCCTGTTAAACTCCGTGAATATGATTTGAAGCAGATTATTCTTGATAACATTAAAGATGGTATTCCACAAACAGGCGATAAAGGCATTAAACTTCAGGATGTTAAAGATGGAAAAGCAACTCTTGATGAGTTCGTTGCACAATTAAGCCTTGATGAATTAGAGGCAATTTCTCGCGGCGACTACAAAATGGATTCACCTCTCGGTGCCAAAGGCAATGCAGGTGCTATGGGTGGCGTGCTTCAAAGCTTGCGTGACAAGGGCGTTCCACCAATGATTACAACTGACGGACCTTCTGGCATTCGTCTTCTTTCATATTGTTCACTTATTCCGAATGGCACAGCGCTTGCAAGTACATATAACACAGAGCTTGTTGAAGAGGTTTACACAAAAATCAGCGAAGAATTAAAAGAAAAGGGTAGCGACATTCTGCTTGCCCCGGGTATGAATATTCATCGCAATCACCTGTGCGGACGGAATTTTGAATACTATTCAGAAGACCCCGTAGTTACAGGGCTTATTGGTGCGGCGGCTGTTAAAGGAATTCAGCATAACGGCAGAAAGGCTTGCCCAAAGCATTTTGCATGTAACAATCAGGAAGTCAACCGTACACGCAACGATTCAAGACTTTCAGAGCGAGCATTACGCGAAATTTATCTTAAAGGCTTTGAAATCTGTGTAAAGACCGCAAAACCACAGACAATTATGACCTCATATAACAAGATAAACGGCGTTTGGGGACATTACAATTATGACCTTTGCAAGCGTATTCTTCGCGATGAGTGGGGCTTTGAGGGGCTTGTAATGACTGACTGGTGGATGCGCCCGTCAAAGAGCCCTGAATTCCCGAATCTTCGTGACCAAGCATACAGAGTTCGTGCAGGCGTTAATGTGCTTATGCCGGGTGGCGACAGAATATCAAAAGGAAAACCCGACGGCACACTCCTCAAAACCTATGGTAAAAAAGACGGAATTACACTCTACGAAATGCAGAAAAATGCAAAATGGGTATTAAAACTTTGTATGAATAAAGATAACTAATCAAAAAACAACCTCGGTATGACACCGAGGTTGTTTTTTATTTATCTTCTTTTCCGTAATTCTTATTTCTTTTTTCGACCCGTTTTTCACGGATTTTCTCGAATGCAATTTCCATAAGAATGAAAAGCACAACTACAAGAATTGTAAAGAAAACACGAATAGGCGTAACCGTTAATTCGTTTGAATACTTTACTGTTTTTTCAGCAAATGCCGTAACGGTAAAGGTAAGGCATAAAATCACCGAAAAAAGCAAAGTATTCAGTTTTTTCATACCTTTTTTCATAATTATTCCTCTACTTTTACTGCAATTCCAAGTTCATCAAGTTGAAGTGTATCAACAGGTGACGGGCATTCTGTCATTGGCTCGCTTGCATTCTGAAGTTTCGGGAATGCAATAACATCACGAAGTGACTCGGCACCAATCATCTGCATTACAAGTCTGTCAAGACCAATTCCCATACCGCCGTGTGGTGGTGGACCGAATTTGAATGCGTCTGTCAAGAAACCGAATTTCTCATATGCCTCTTCGTCCGAAAGACCGAGAAGTGTAAACATTCTCTTCTGAAGAACAGGGTCGGTAATACGGATTGAACCGCTTGAAAGCTCAACGCCGTTAAGAACAAGGTCATAAGCCTTTGCACGAACCTGTGCTTTGTCTGTTTCAAGATATTCGAGGCATTCGTCCATAGGTGAGGTGAATGGGTGGTGCATAGCAACGAAAGTCTGTGAGTCTTCGTCCCACTCAAAGAATGGGAACTCTGTAATCCAGAGAAGGTTGTATTTGTCAGTCGGAATAACGTCAAGCTTCTTTGCTACTTCCTGACGAAGTGCACCAAGAACTGAAAGAACGCTGTTTTTCTTTCCGTCTGCAACAATAAGAACAACGTCGCCTGTTTCTGCACCTGCTTTAGTGAGAAGTGCATTCATTTCGTCTTCTGTAAGGAATTTTGCAAATGATGAAGCAAGTCCGTCAGGCATAAGACGAGCAAATGCAAGTCCTTTAGCACCGATACCGCGAACGAATTCTGTTAATTTATCAATTTCTTTTCTTGTAAGAGTATTGACTGCATTTTTAGCTGTGATACAGTAAACTGCACCGCCTGCTTCAAGTGCTGATGTGAACACTCCGAAGCCACAACCCTTAACAACATCGCCTAAATCAACTAATTCCATAGCATAGCGTGTGTCAGGCTTGTCAGAACCATAACGCTCCATAGCCTCTTTATAAGTAAGGCGGGGGAGTGGCAACTGAATGTCAACACCCATAGCCTCTTTGAATACTCGCTGAATGTAACCTTCGCCCATATTCATAACGTCGTCAACATCTACGAATGACATTTCGAGGTCAATCTGTGTAAATTCAGGCTGACGGTCAGCACGTAAATCTTCGTCACGGAAGCAACGAGCAATCTGCATATAGCGGTCAAAGCCTGCTACCATTGAAAGCTGTTTGTAAAGCTGGGGTGACTGTGGAAGAGCATAGAAACTTCCGTTGTGAATTCTTGACGGAACAAGGAAGTCACGAGCACCCTCGGGAGTTGAACGAATAAGCATTGGAGTTTCAATTTCAATAAATCCGTTCTCGTCAAAATAGTCACGTGTAATTTTTGTAATCTTGTGACGGAGAAGAATGTTCTTCTGCAAGTCAGGACGACGAAGGTCAAGGTAACGGTATTTAAGACGAGTTACCTCTGATGTCTGGCAATTCTCAACGATTTCAAATGGAGGAGTTTCGCTGACACCGAGTACTCTTAAATCTTTAACTTCGATTTCAATGTCGCCTGTAGGAATATCCTTGTTCTTTGAAGAACGTTCACGGACAACTCCCTTTGCCATAAGTACATATTCGCTTCTTACTGTGAATGCTTTATCAAAAACCTCACGGTCTGTGTTATCATCAAAAGCCAACTGTACAACGCCTGTTCTGTCACGCAAGTCAATAAAGATAAGTGCACCAAGGTCACGGCGACGCTGTACCCAACCGCTTACAACAACTTCATTGCCTACATTCCGGGCATTAAGTGTGCCACAGTAGTTTGTTCTTTTTAATCCGTTCATTGTATCCATTATTCTGCACCTCCAAGAAGAGTTGATAAGTCGAGTCCTTCAACGCCAAGTGACTCAAAGCCTGACATAGCGTCTGAAATAACTTTTGTCTGGAAACTATCAACGAAAGAGTCAAGTGTCATTTCTGTTTCGTTACCGCTTTCCATGTTTTTAAGTTTAACGTTGCCTGTTTCGATTTCATTATCACCTAAAACAAGTGTATATAACGCACCGATTTTATTAGCGTATTTCATCTGTGGCTTCAAACCTCTGCCCACAGTATCAAACTGAACGCTCATACCTTCGTTGCGAAGTTCTGTTGCGATCTGGGCAGCTTTAAGATTTGCATTTTCACCCATTGACGCAATATAAAGGTCACATTTTTTTGGTTCAGGGAATGCGGTGCCTTGTGCTTCCATTAAAAGAAGAAGTCTTTCAAGTCCCATACCAAATCCGCAAGCGGGTAAGGGTTGTCCGCCCATTTCTGCAATAAGACCGTCATAACGACCGCCGCCGCAAACTGTACCCTGAGCGCCGATTTCTTTTGAAACAAACTCAAAAACAGTTCTTGTGTAGTAGTCAAGACCGCGAACAATTTGCGGATTTACTGTGTATTCTATATTCATGGCATCAAGATATTTCTTAACGCTTTCAAAATGTTCTTTACAATCATCGCAAAGGAATTCAATTACTGTCGGTGCTTTTTCTGCGATACCTGAGCAAACGGGACTCTTACAGTCAAGAATTCTCATAGGATTGCGGTCAAGTCTGCCTAAACAAGTTTCACAAAGGTCACCCTTGTACTGCTCAAAGTATTCTTTAAGTGCTTTGTGATAGTGCTTTCTGCACTCAGGACAGCCGATTGAGTTGATTTCAAGGCTTAAGTTGTTAATGCCAAGATAGTTGAACACTTCATTTGCAAGTGAAATAACTTCAGCATCTGCACTTGGTGCACCTGCACCAAAACATTCAATACCGAACTGGTGAAATTCACGAAGTCTGCCTGCCTGTGGCTTTTCATATCTGTAGCAAGATGTAAGATAATAAATTTTCTGTGGAAGTCCTTCGTTGAAAAGACCGTGTTCAAGGAATGCACGAACTGCACCTGCCGTACCTTCAGGACGAAGTGTAATGCTTCTTCCGCCTTTGTCCTCAAAAGTATACATTTCTTTTTGAACAACGTCGGTAGTTTCACCAACACCGCGCTGAAAAAGTTCAGTATGTTCAAAAACAGGAGTGCGCATTTCGTGAAAACCGAAATTTTCAGCAGTTTCTTTTACTGCAGATTCCACATATTGAATTTTGTAACTTTCTTTAGGGAGTGTGTCTTGTGTTCCCTTAATAGCGTTAGTAATCAATGCCATAAATTTCTTCCTTTTTATGTTTGCCAACTTATAATATGTTTTTGCCTCCCCGTAAGTAAAGGGGAGGCGATATAATTTTATTTAATTATTTTTTGGATTTACAATGTCACGCCAGTCAAGGTCGCCACGCTCAAGAGCGTGAATAAGAGCCTCAGCGGTTGCAATGTTTGTAGCAACGGGAACGTTGTGAACGTCGCAAAGACGAAGAAGTGTGTGGTCTTTAGGTTCGTGAGGTTTAGGACTTAACGGATCACTGAAAATAAGAAGCAAGTCAATTTCGTTACAAGCAATTCTCGAACTGATTTGCTGGTCGCCACCCTGAGGACCGCTTAAAAATTGTTGGATTTTAAGCCCTGTTGCCTCAGATACCATTTTGCCTGTTGTACCTGTTGCGCAAAGATTGTGGCGTGAAAGTATTCCACAATATGCAATGCAAAACTGAGTCATAAGTTCTTTTTTTGAGTCGTGTGCCATAAGAGCTATGTTCATAAATTAACCCCTTCTTTCATAATATTTTGCCGAGTGAAAAAATCCCCTTTGGTAAAATACCTAAATCATAACTATAATAACAAAAAACTGGGAATTTTTCAACATTTTTTTTACAAATAAAGTTGGATTTCTTTGCCGTTAATTCGCTTAGCTACGTTGGAAAATGCTATTTTAACGTCACTGTAAGCTGAAATATGCTTTTCTGTGACAGATGCATACATTAAATTTTTATCTTCAGGTATAATTCCAAGCAGCCTGATATAAGTTTTATCAATAATATCGTCTATATTTAAAAGTTTGCCCTGTTTAACGGCTTTTTTATCAAATCTGTTAATAATAAGGCGAAGATTTTCTTCTTTAATGCCCAACTTGATTAACTTGTTACCTGTAATGCAGGCGCTTCTTGCACTGATTTCGTCAGCAGTTGCGACAATTACGCACATATCAGAGCAACAAGCGTAGATTTTGGGCAAATCACCTACACCTGCAGGAGCGTCAATGAATATGTAATCGTAATTTTCTGAATAAAGATTTAAAAGTTCTTTAAACTGTTCATAAGTTAAATTTTCGGGGTATTCAAGTGGAGCAGGCAAAAGCTGCAGATTTTCATTATAGAAAAGGCGAGCTTTATCGTGGTCGCATCTGTTTTCAAGAACGTCAAGCCAGTCATATAAAACCATTTCGTCAACACCGAGAAGCAAATCAAGACTGCGAAGTGTAGCGTCACCGTCAATTAAAAGCACTTTTTTGCCCATATCACATAAAGCAATTGCCACGTTTGTGCAGAATGTGGATTTACCTACACCGCCTTTGCCTGATGCAACAGTAAGAATTTTTGCCATAAATTGCCCCTCGTTTCGTTCTCAAAAATTACCATTCTAATTTTATCATAAAACAAAAAGTTTGAAAAGATATTTTTATGAGAAAAGAGTAAATAAAAAAGCGAAAAGTGTTCCACTTTCCGCTTACTTTTTATATGGTTTTGTTTCGTTAGTTAATTTTGCAATGTAATCTATTGATACATTATAGTATTCGGCAAAGAGTTTTATCGTATCAAGTGGCGGAACTCTTACGCCGTTTTCGTATCGTATATAAGAATTTTTAGATATGAATGCGATTTTAGCACACTGTTCTTGTGTTAAATCGTGGTCAGTTCGTAAATCTTTTAATCTTGTATCCATAATATCACCACAAAAATGATTGTAGCAAATACTCCGAATGGGGTTGACTAAAATGCTCCATATGGGTTATTATTGACATAGATGAGGTGATTATTTATGGACGAGGCTTTTGATTATTATGATTCGTTACCAAAATATGAGATTTCTGTAAGGGGCAAGAGGAAAATAAACAGAATATGCAGAGAAATATTTGGAGGTTCACATATTCCACACCCTGAAGTTGACAATTATTATGAGCGTATAAGAAGTAAAATTGTAAGAAAAATTAACGTAATAAAGCATAAATTGAAACTTGATTCTAATTGAATTCTTTCTCTTTTGCCTGTTTTGCGACAACTCCCTCGTCAGAGGGAGTCTTTTTTGCATAATTTTCCATAATAAAACTTTTTTTACTGACTGAATGTGCCAAAAAATGTATATAGGACAAGCATATAATACTTGTATATGACTTTATCAGGTGGTGAAATAATGAGCAATCAGGAATTCGGGCTAAGCGAGGGCAACGAGAGAATACGATTGTCGGAATTTGCAAAATCAGTTATCATAAATCTTGCACATTTCGGGGTGGCAATTTTAATGGCATCTGTCGGGCAAGAAGAGTACTTTTCACCATTGGGAATTGCATTTTGCAGCGGGACAAAAAAAGAATACACATTGTTTTCTTGTTTAGGCGCAATGCTTGGCTATATAGTTTCAAATGAATATATTTTTGCGTTTCGTTATGTTATGGCGCTTATACTTGTATACATTCTGAAAATATATATTCACAGTTTTCCAAAAGTACGTGGGAAAATCATTGTTCCGCCTTTAATTTCTCTTTTCAGCACAATATCAACAGGCATTGTGGCAACAATTGCAACACCTTTTGAACTGAATGAAATCTTTTTGCGTGTTGCAGAGTCGGCAACGGCTTTTGGCGGAGCATATTTCTTTGCGGTAGGATTTAGTTCTGTCGAAAGAATGAAAAATAATCAGCATATAACAAATCGTGAACTTACCTCAACGGTAATTGCTGTACTTATTTTGATTTTGTCTGCAAGCAAACTGACGTTTTTCGGCGTTTCTGTTTCGGGAATAGCGTGCAGTTTTATTGTGATGAGTGCGTCATATCTTTTTCGCGAAAGCGGAGGCGCCATAATGGGCACAGGTGCAAGTCTTGGTTTTCTGATGACGGGCAACAGTAATCTTACGGCGTTCTGCTATTGTATATCGGGATTATTTTCAGGACTTTTTTCCTATTCGGGCAGGGTGCTTTGTGCATTTTCATATATTTTTTCATACGGCTCAGCATTTCTGCTTTTTGGCGGAACAAAGGACGAATTATCAAAGCTTATTGAAACAGCAATAGGATCAGTTTTGTTTGTTATTGTGCCGCAAAAGGTGTTTTTGCAGATAAAAATGCGACTTTCCGTTTCAACTCTTACAGGCGACGGACTTGCTGTCAGGAATATGGTAGTTTCACGACTTAGAATGGTAAAAAATGCAGTAGGAGATATGTCGGGGACAGTATCAAAGGTGTCAGAAATTTTGAAAGAAAAAGCCGTACCTGACACAACGGGCGTGTATTTGCGTGTCCGTGATAATATCTGTAACGGTTGCGGAAGTTTCGACAAATGCTGGCACAACGGTATGCCGGGCACAATAGGTGAGTTTGATGCAGTAATTGAAGAAATCCGTAAAAACGGCAGCATTACTCCGTCGTTTGCTCCTTCATCACTTCAAAACAGATGTATTCGAATAATGTCCTTGTGTGATAGTTTTAATAAAAACTATTCATCGTATTCAGCACGGCTTGGTGCAGAGGGGAGAATTAATGAAATGAGAAAAATCACTGCTGACCAGTTTGACACGGTCTGCGAAATGCTTGACGATTTGCTTATAGATTTTGAAAATGGTATGAAACCGCTTGCAAGCAAATCAAATGCACTTAAAAACAGCCTTGATGATATTGGCGTGCCTGCCTTTGTGAACTGCTATGAAGATGATGACCTTAATATGATTGTAAATCTTACGGTAAGCATCAATAATAAGGTGCCTGACGGTGAAATAAAAGAATGTATTGAAAAAGTGACTGAAAAAGATTTTTCTCAGCCGTCAGTTATTAAGAATGAATATGAAAAAACTTTAATGTTCTGGGAAATACCATCATATTCAGCGGAATGTGTGTTTTATCAGTTGCCTACTCAAGAGGATGATATCTGTGGCGACTGTCTTGACTCGTTTTATGACGGCAAAGGTAATTTCATAACGGTATTAAGCGACGGTATGGGTACGGGACATCGTGCCGCCATAGACGGTGCTATGGCATCTTCGCTGTTTTCAAGACTTATCATTTCGGGCTTTTCATTCCCTTGTGCTTTGCGACTTGTAAATTCTGCAATGCTTGTGAAAAGCCGTGAAGAGTCATTGGCAACGCTTGATATTCTTAAAATCAATTTGTATAACGGACAATCCGTAATTTACAAAGCAGGTGCGACTGTTTCTCTTTTATACAGAAAGGGAAAGGTCAGCGAAATAAAAAAATCCGCAATGCCAATAGGTATTTTAAGGCAGGCGGAATTCGCAACCGTGCGTGGCGGACTTAAAGACGGTGACGTCATAATTATGATGTCAGACGGTGCGGCTGACAACAGTCTTGATGAAATTAAGGCATTTATTACAGAAAATGGTTTTTCATACGACTTGCCTCAAAAGCTTTGTGTACTGGCAAAAAGCAGAAATATAAGCAGAAGTGATGACATAACTGTTGCGGCAGTAAAAATTCAATTTAATGACGAATAACCTTTTATCTATTGTATTTTCCGTAAAAAAATGTTATTATACATTTTAATGAATGGAAAAAAGGGGGTTATCTTCATGGCAAAACAAAAGAAGCCAAAAGAAGTTAACAATCATCCTAATAGAATAGGTTTTAAAGATGTTGCAGGTTACACTATTGCTGAAGCAGGTAATATGTTCAACCTCACATATATTACAAGCTATCTTAAAATCTTTATGACTGACGTTCTTGGAATCAATGGCGGTAAGGTTGCAATTATGTTTATCATTACTCGTCTGTGGGACGTTATTAACGACCCGATCTGGGGTGCAGTTGTTTCAAAGAGAAAAGCAGGTAAAGACGGAAAATACCGTCAGTATTTAAGACTTGTTGCTGTGCCTTTAGGCATTTCAACGGTTATTTGCTTTATTCCTTTTGGTGACCCGAATTCAATATTCTATAATCAGACCATAGCAAACAATCCGACTCTTGTTTTTGCTATCTGCATTATTCTGTACCTCATATACTGCACAATGTACACCGCTATGAATATTCCATTCGGCTCATTGGCATCTGTTATTACTGATGACCCTAAGGGCAGAACACTTCTTTCAACTGCTCGTTCAGTAGGTAGTGGTGTTGGCGGTGCAGTTGTTACCCTTATTGCTCCGTTTATTATTTATGTAGGTACAGGCGAAATCAACGCAGTAACAGGCAAAGAAAATGAAGTTGCTGACGGTAACAGAATGTTTATTTATGCTCTTTTAATGGGTGTATTGTCTATTGCTGTTTATCTTATCGGTCACAAAATGGTAAAAGAGCGTGTTCCTGCTGTTGACGATGAAAAGGTTGATTTGAAATCAACTTATAAGGGACTTTTCAAATCAAGACCATTTGTTATGCTTACTTTGTCAGGCGTGCTTATCAGCGGTCAGCTTCAATTCGGCTCATTTAACGCATATCTTTATAAAAACTATTTTACAAATACAAGTCTTAGCGTAGTAGGTACAATCTGTACTTATCTTCCTATGGCAGCACTTATTCTTTTTACACCGAAACTTGCTGCAAAATACGGTAAAAAAGAACTTTGCGGAAGAATGTCAATTATTTCTGCAATAACATCGGTTTTCCTTTTTGTTACAGCAAACAGCGAAAGCTTTATCAGATGGATTAACCCAAGTCAGGGAATTTACCCTGCATGGCTTTATATGCTCTGCTTGCTCCTTATCGGATTCGGCTACACATTCGTAAGCCTTACTTGCTGGGCTGTTGTTATGGACGTTATTGACTATCAGGAATGGAAAACAGGCATCCGAAACGAAAGCGCAGTTTATTCTGCATACACATTCGGCCGTCAGTTCGGTCAGGCTATTGCTGATGCAGGCGGATTGCTCTTGCTCGACTACTGGGTAGGTTATGACGCTTCTGTTGCAGGCAACGGATTTATTGCTGAAAACGATGTAAGTAAGAAGATTATGTTTATCTGCACAATTATTCCTGCAATCGTTTATACAGGCGTTTGGCTTATTTTCAGATTTGGTTATCCGCTTACAAAAGAAAAGCTTGAGCCTATTTACGCTGACCTTCGTGCAAAACACGAGCTTGAAGAACAGCAGGCAGCTGAAGGCTGATAAAAATACAAATATAAAAGGAGTAGCAAAAGCTACTCCTTATTTTTATGCCATTTCTTTTGCAAGATTTTTAATCTGTTCACGGCTTGTATCGTTAAGTGCTGAATGAACGGTAACAACTGTATCTGCAAAAGTTAAATCCTTGCTGTTTTCAAACATCTTTGTAATTTTATTCTTTACAACAGGTGCCCAAGTGCCGTTTTCAATAATTCCGATTTTACGGTTTTTGTAGCCTCTTTCAGTAAGCTCGTGAATGAAGTTTCTCATGAAGGGGAAGATATCGCCGTTGTAAGTTGTTGTTGCAAGAACGATTTTGCCATAACGGAATGCATCTTCAACTGCCTCAGCCATATCACAACGAGCAAGGTCGTTTACTACAACTTTAGGGCAACCGTTAGCCTTTAATTCTTCTGCAAGCATTTCAACTGCTTTTTTTGTGTTTCCGTAAACTGATGTGTAGCAGATTAAAGTGCCTTCGCTCTCAACGCCGTATGATGACCATATATCATATAAATTGAGGTAATAACCAAGATTTTCTGTGAGAATTGGTCCGTGAAGAGGACAGATAATCTGAATATCAAGATTAGCGGCTTTTTTGAGAACTGCTTGTACCTGTGCACCGTATTTTCCTACGATACCGATATAGTAACGGCGAGCCTCACAAGCCCAGTCTTCATCTATGTCCAATGCACCGAATTTGCCGAAACCGTCAGCGGAGAAAAGTACCTTGTCAGTAGCGTCATAAGTCATCATAACTTCAGGCCAGTGTACCATTGGTGCCATGCAGAATACAAGCTGATGCTTGCCAAGGCTTAATGTGTCGCCTTCTTTTACAACGATTCTGCGGTCGGCATAATCTGTACCGAAAAATTTGCCCATCATAACAAATGCACGGTCTGTTGCAACGATAGTAGCATCAGGGTAAGCCATTGCAAATTCGTGAATGTTTGCAGAATGGTCAGGCTCCATGTGCTGAACAATCAGGTAGTCAGGGGACTTGTCGCCTAAAACAGACTTGATGTTATTAAGCCACTCGTCCTTGAAATTAACATCAACAGAATCCATAATTGCGATTTTTTCGTCCTCAATAATGTATGAGTTGTATGCCATTCCGTTAGGAACAATATACTGACCTTCAAATAAGTCAATATTATGGTCATTCACGCCAATATATTTAATATCGTTTGTAATCATAATTAAACTCCTTTGCAATAAAATCTAAAAATGATTATACCATAATTGTTAACGAAATAAAAGAGGTTTATTTAGCCAAAAAAATCTCGGGCTCAATCCCGTTGGCCATATTTAAACACAAAAAAAGACCTAGTCAGAAACTAGGTCTTGGTGCGAGAGACGGGACTTGAACACGGGTCTAATAGTAATCCGCTAAAAAAATAAGGATTGATAGTATCGAATTCTTTTTGGCACATATTCTTGCTAAACTTTAAAAATGCTCTTTCAAAACTCATAATTAATTCCCAAAAAATTCCCAACTTACAAAAATAATCATTATTTTATGAGTTTTTTAAATAAATTTTATTTTAATATAATGGTTAAATGTCGGTTGTAAACCCTAATTTATAGTGTTCAAAAAAACGGACTTACAATTTGCTTGTTATGTTGACTTTAACTTTAATTTTGCTATACTTAAATTAGAAGATATTTTTATTACAAGAAGGAAGAAAATGCAGAAATGAAAAATGCTTTTAGAAAATTACATACATATTATAATGAAGTTTTTAGCAGTAACGAAGTGTATAAAGTGGCAGTATTTATAGTGAGTTTATTTGTCTTTATATTATCTGTTGACGCAATAAATGTCCCAACAAAGTTAATTGAAAAATATAACATTTCATTTCTTTCTATTATATTAATTGGACTTTTTATAATTGCGTTAATTTGGTTAATACACAACCATATGATTGACTTGGTTTTTAAGGTTAAGTCAGTTAATATCGTTGACAGAATACTAGCTATTTCTTTAACTTTTACCGTTGTTTCTCTTGATGTTTTATTCGTTTTCAATCAGGCAAAATTTTATAAAATCGTTCTAATATTAATTTTTATTGTTTTAATCTTTGCTTTGACAGTTGTTCGTTGGGTAAGATTTCAAGGTTACAATGATAACTTTGGTGAAACTCAAAACATATATGATTTGAAAGATGTTTTTGATAATAAGATTCAAAAAGAGGACAATCAACCGATACTAATTAATGAAAAAGCGGTAGATTATGATTTATTTAATCGTGGACATATTATTGACCATTTATGCACATCAATAGAAGTATGTAGCAAATCCAATACATCTTTTGTTATTGGTTTGGAAGGCTCTTGGGGTAGTGGCAAAACAACCATATTAAATAATGTTAAAAAGCGTTTTGAGGACAAAAGCAATATCGTTATTATTGATGACTTTGATATGTGGGCTTGTGGAACGCAAGAGTCTCTATTGGCTCTTATGCTTGAAGCTATATTGAGGAATACTGATATAAAATATAGCAATTGGTCTAGCCGAGAAATAATTAAAAATGTAGGTACTGCTATAGTTGATAATAGTGCACTCGGCGGTATGGCAAAAGGCATATTGTTTCAAAGTACCCCCGAATCCAATATTAGTAATTTAAAAAATCATATTAACAAATACTTAAAAAGCCACAATAAAAAGATTGTATTTTTTATTGACAATATTGATAGAGCTGACGCAAAAAACATTATATTTCTTTTTAAATTAATTGGAACTATTTTCGATTTAGATAATATTGTGTATGTTTTATCATACGATAGAGAACGAATTAACAATATCTTACAAGATACATTGGATATCGACCCCCATTATATTGAGAAAATTGTGCAACAGGAAATCAAAGTTCCTAAGTTTAATAATTACTACATAAGCAGTGTTTTAACAACTTGTTTGCACAATTTGTTAAAGGCACACGGGGTTAATCAAAATGAGTTATCACAATTTGGTTTTGTAATAAATTTTATTATTTCAAATACAACCGACATTAGAATTTTTAAAAGATTGATTAACTCCGTTTTCTCTACAACATTTTATGATAATTATCTCTATAAGCCTGATTTATTAGCATTAGAAGTGATTAAGTTTTTTAATATTGAAATGTATGAAGAAATATATAAAAATCGTACATATTTTATAAATTGTGATTGTCAATACGATATTGAAGTATATAAAAATTCTTTTAACACGGATGAATTTAATAAAAATGCAAAAGAATTTTTTAATAACTTTTTTAATAGCAAAGACGAAAGCTATAAAGAATTATTATCGCATTTATTTGATTATGTTTATAATTATCAACATAATTATGGCATAAAAGGTAGTTTTGGTTCTGCTGAATCAAAATACAAAGATACTTCTATGAATTCGAGAGTTAATAGTGCCAAGTATTTTGATTTATATTTTAGTTATAGCACAAATGATTTTCTTAATATAAGTATTTGCTTTAACAAAATGATGGAAAAGTTTGAAACTTTAACCCCAAATGAAGTTACCTTATATTTCATAAGCAAATTTAATGAATTAGCTAATAATGAACACAAAGAATGGTTTGAAAAATTATATTTATGTAAGGATGCTATTTCTTCTAACATTATATATCATATAATGCTGGGAATATATCAAGTGTTGCCGAGGGTCGATAGACAAGCTGAGTTTTTCGCGTTAAGTGCTGACCAAAGAGCTCTTGCATTGTTATCTAATCTTTTCAATAAGCTTGAAGAAACTCAAGCACTTGAATTCCTTGATATATTAAAAAATAATTATTCAAGTTTGCATATTATTGATGAGATGTGTTATTGGAATAAAGATGAATCTAATCAAAACAGGCTAATCCTTTTAAAAGATACTTTTGCAGAAATGTGTGAAAAAATTAAAAACAACTCGCTCAATCTTTATGAAGACGATAATTATTATAAGAGAAATGTTTTCTCTTATTACAGGTATCTTAAAGATTTACCTGACATTGATGAAAACAGTGTAATAAAAGATTATATTTCAGCAAATGTCTCTGATAAATATATTTATCGTTTTTTACGAGATTTAATTTCTTCATCTATTGGGTCGATTGGTTATTCATATTTTATAAGTGATGATAATGTAAAAGCTATTTTACCCGAAAACTTTGATGTTCAAGCGCTTGTTGATTCAAATCCGCCAAAAAACGAGTCAGAAAAAACTGTTAAAAGAATTTATGAAGCTTACTCGTTAGGTGAGTCCGATGCTTTTGGTAAAAAAGGTGTTGTTTTTAATGAACACTTTGA
>CAYXMF010000016.1:0-18144 GCA_964465845.1 uncultured Eubacteriales bacterium
CATTTCTGATGAGTCAACAGGGTGGTAAGAACCATCATAAAGTGTAGCCTTAACGCCTACCATTGGATAGCCTGCAAGAACGCCCTTAAGAACGCAATCGCGAAGTCCTTTTTCAACTGCAGGGAAGAAGTTCTTTGGAACTGCGCCACCGAAAACTTCTTCTGCGAATACAAGTTCATCACTGTCGCAAGGCTCAAAGCGGATATGTACGTCACCGAACTGACCGTGACCGCCTGACTGTTTCTTGTGTTTACCCTGTGCTTCAGCAGATTTGCGGATTGTTTCTCTGTAAGCAACCTTAGGAACTGTCAAATCAACTTCAACGCCGAACTTGTTCTTAAGTTTTGAAACGATAACATCAAGATGCTGTTCGCCAAGACCTGAAAGAACCTGTTCTTTTGTTTCTTTATTGATTGCGAATGAGATTGATGGGTCTTCTTCCATAAGTCTGAAGAGTCCCTGTGCAACCTTTTCTTCTTCGCCCTTTTTACGAACATTAACTGCCATTGAAAGACAAGGCTTAGGAGCGTCAACTCCGTCAAGAATTACAATATTCTTTGCATCGCAAAGGGTATCACCTGTCTTAACGCCTGCAAGTTTTGTAACTACGCCGATGTCACCTGCGATGATTTCTTTAGCGTCTTCCTGCTTGCCACCTTTAACAGTAACAAATTTACCCATTTTTTCTGTTTCGCCTGTGCGAACGTTGTAAGCCTGAGTATCAGAAGTGAGTTTACCTGAAACTACTTTAAAGAATGACATTTTACCTACGAATGGGTCAGCAACTGTCTTAAAGCAAACTGCTGCAAGAGGACCGTTAATATCACAAGGAAGAATTGTTTCTTCGCCATCTTCTGTCTTTGCTGTTTCACCTGCATAACCGTAAGCACCGGGAACTGACCAAGCAAGGTTGTAAAGAAGTTGGTCAACACCTGCGCAAGTAAGACCTGCAACTGCATATACAGGGTAAATTGAGCCGTCAAAAATGCCTGTGCAAAGACCTTTAAGGATTTCGTCCTGTGTGAATGCTTCACCCTCGAAGAATTTTTCCATAAGTTCATCATCAGTTGTAGCAACAGCTTCCATAAATGCTGATGTCATTTCTTCGATTACAGGGTCATTAGGCATTGGAACTTTTGTTGCCTTGCCTTCTGCATCATATTCATATGCCATACCTGTCATAAGGTTAACATAAGATTTTGTAATATTACCTTCCATATAAGGAATAATTGTTGGGCAAAGTTTGTTGCCGTAAACTTCTTTTAATGCTTCAAATGTTTTGTAGAAGCTTCTGTGGTCAGAGTCAGTCTTAGTAATAGCAAAGAACTTTGCAAGACCTCTCTTTTCAGCTGCCTTAAATGCTTTTTCTGTACCAACGTCAACGCCTGAGCCTGCACTTGTAACAATAAGAACTGCCTCTGCTGCGCGAACTGCTTCAGCTGAGCCGTTTTCAAAGTCAAAAAGACCTGGAGCATCTATAATATTTAACTTTGTGTTGTCCCACTCAATAGCTGCCATTGCTGATGAAACTGATGACTTTCTTCTTTTTTCTTCAGCGTCGAAGTCAAGAACTGTGTTGCCGTCAGCAACTTTACCAAGTCTGTCAGTAGCGCCTGCTACATAAAGCATTGCTTCACAAAGTGTAGTTTTTCCTTTTCCGCCGTGACCAAGCACAGCAATATTTCTGATGTTGTTTGAGGTATAAGCCTTCATAGCCCTTCCCTGCCTTTCGTTGAATTACCGTTTTATGTGAAAAATAGATAGAATTTTTCAGCACTTTAAAGGAATTATAGCATAATTGCCCAAGCAATGCAACTATGTTTTAATAAGTTTTTAAATATATTTTTATACGTGCATTCGTTCTTTTTCTGTTGATTTTTTAATATGCGGACTGTATAATGAATATGTATGCGACAAAAAAGGAGTTGAAAATTTATGTTACCTCCCGTAATTGAATTTCTTAAAGACAAAAAAGTGCTTATTCTTGGCTTTGGTCGAGAAGGAAAAAGTACATACAATTATATAAGGAAATATTTGCCTGAAAAAACACTTGCTATCGGTGATGGCAGAGAACAGAAAATCGACGATGAAAATGTAGAGTATTTCTGCGGTGAAGATTATCTTTCACATATCGGTAAATTCGACGTTGTTATGAAAAGTCCCGGCATTTCATTTGTAAATGTTGATGTTCCCGACGGCACTTATGTTACTTGCCAGACAGATTTGTTCCTTAAATATGCACCTTGCAAGAAAATTGGTGTTACAGGCTCAAAAGGTAAAACTACAACGTCCACACTTACATATAAAATGCTTTGTGCAGGTGGTGTGGGTTGTGAACTTATGGGCAACATGGGACTTCCCGTATTTGACTACATTGAAGAAATGACTGCTGATAAAATCGCTGTTATTGAAATGTCGTCACATCAGCTTGAGTTTACAAGGAACTCACCCGATGTTTCAATCCTTACAAATATTTATGAAGAACACCTTGAACACTACAAGGGCGGAATGACGGGTTATGTAAATGCAAAGCTCAACATTGTTCGTCATCAGAATGAAAACAATACATTTATATATAATGGCACTCAAGGGATTGCACCTTACCTTGATTTGAACACGGTTCAATCAAATGCGATTGCTGTCAAAAAAGATGCATACTTGCCTTTTGAAATTGAGAATATCCACCTTGCAGGTGAGCATAACCGTCACGACGTGCTTTATGCTTTTACGGCGGCATCAAAATTCGGTGTAACCGCTGAATCTGCAAAAAAAGCCATTGATGATTATGAGGGCATTGAACACAGAATGGAAAATGTAGGCACATATAAAGGTGTTACATTCTATAATGACTGTATTGCTACAATCCCACACGCTGTAATGTGCGCGGTGAACGCAATCAAAGCGAATACTCTTATAATCGGTGGCAAGGACAGGGGAATTGATTATACCGATTTTGCAGTTGACCTTGAAAACAGCAATTTAAGTGTGATAATCGGTACAAAAACCACAGGACACAAGATTATTGATATGATGATTGCCAATGGTACAAAGAAAAATCTTATTAAAGCGGAAAATCTTGAAGAAGCAGTGAAATCTGCTTACGAAAATACCAAAGACGGTATTTGTATTCTTTCACCTGCAGCATCAAGCTACAATGAATACAAAAACTTTGAGGAAAAGGGCAGACACTACAAAGAACTCATAAAGAAATACGGTGAATAGCGTGAAAATCACGCTATTCCGATTATATGTCCCTCGAAATTTGTTAATCACAAATTTCGAGATGGACTAAATTTCCATCACGCCTTGTCCGGCTACATCAAGGAGTGATATAGTTATTTTATTGCAGAAAGATTTGTAGCCGGAAAGGCTATGGAAATAAAATGTATTTAACAGAAAAGCCAATAAATCAGGAATATAAATTTAAGGGTAAAATCATAAATCTTCGTGTTGACGATGCACTTCTTCCCAACGGCACAACAGCAAAGCGTGAAATCGTTGAGCATAACGGCGGAGTGTGTGTTGCACCGCTTGATAATGATTATAATTTGTATTTTGTAAAGCAGTTCCGCTATCCTTATATGGAAATCGTGACGGAGCTTCCTGCAGGTAAGCTTGAAAAGGGTGAAGATCCTTTTGAGGCAGGCAAGCGTGAACTTAAAGAGGAAACAGGTGCAGTTGCGAACAAATATGTGGATTTGGGAAAACTTTACCCAACACCGGGTTATTGTGGAGAAATTATTCATATGTATCTTGCAACTGAACTTGAATTTGGTGAGCAAAGTCCCGATGAAGACGAATTTTTAGAGGTTTACAAAATTTCCTTGGAAAAAGCAGTTCAGATGGTTATGAACGGCGAATTGCCCGACAGCAAAACTCAGACAATGATTTTAAAAATTAATCAACTGAAAAACGAGGGTAAGATATGAAATTGGTTCTTGCATCAAAATCTCCAAGAAGAAGTGAAATTCTTAAAAATGCAGGCATTGACTTTACGGTACGTGTTGCTGACGCCGATGAAACAATCCCTGAGGGAACACCTCCCGAAGAAGCAGTGGTATTCCTTGCAACACGAAAGGCTATGGCAGTAGAGCGTGCAGAAGATGAAACTGTATTGGGCGCTGATACTGTTGTTGTGCTTGACAATAAGATTCTCGGTAAGCCGAAAGATAAGAACGAAGCATTTAATATGATTAAAAGTCTTTCAGGCAGAGTTCACTCGGTCTTTACAGGGGTTTGCATAGTTGAAAAGGGTAGGTCAATAACCTTCGCAGAAGAAACTGAGGTGGAGTTTTTACCGCTTACCGATGACGAAATCAATGCGTATATTGATACGAGCGAGCCTTATGACAAGGCTGGTGCTTACGGAATTCAGGGGATTGCATCGAAATTTGTAAGACGTATAAATGGCGACTACTTTAACGTTGTTGGATTGCCAATAAGTGCAATATATAAAAAGTTTGAAAAGTTTTTTAAAAATTAGTAAAATTTTGATTGACAATTTGCAAAATTTGTTGTAAATTTAGTATGTATATGAATACATATCATTGAAAGGGGAACCTAAAAATGGCTAAAAAGGTTTTAACACCCGAAGAAGTTCAGGCTAAAATGGATAAAAAAGCCGCTAAAAGAAAACTCTTCTTTGGAACATTTACAAAGGCATTAGCATTCTTCCTTGCTATTGCAATTGCATGGTCACTTGCAGCAATCGCATTCACTCCAGCTGTATCAGGTACAGTTGTAAGCGGTTCATCAACTCAGTCAGGCACATCTACTGACAACGGCAGTGATGATGACGTTGATTTCGGTGGTAGCTCAAGCTCAAGTAGCTCAAGCTCAAGCAGCTCAAGCTCAAGTAGCTCAAGCTCAAGCAGTTCAAGCAGCTCAAGCAGTTCAAGTAGCTCAAGCTCAAGCAGCTCAAGCTCAAGCACAGGTGTGTCAAAGGCTGACGCAGTTAAGGCTGTTAACGATGCAACAGCAGCTGCAGTTAAAAAGAGCTACACCTGGTCAAGAAAATGCTATTTTACAGAAGCGATTGATGTTGGCAATGCAACAAGTACAATCAACGACATTATTCACAGAGTTGATGAGAACGCAGACCTCGATTCTGTTGTAGGTAACTTCCTCGGCATAACAGGTACCGCAAGCGATCCTGCTTGGACAGCTGAGGTAACAAACGGTGTTCGTCCTGAAGGCACAAAGATGAATGACGATAAGTACCTTATGATTGCAACAAAGCTTACCGAAGGCGATGTTAAGCAGTTTATAGTTGATGGTAATACATATAAGTTCCAGCTTAATGCTTGCAACAACCCACAAAAAGACGGCAACAATGCTCTTTCTCACGTAACAAATGATTTTATTACTCTTGATGAAGTTAATTCCGGTATTTCAGGCGCACTCGGCTCACTTAGCTTCCTTATCAGTGCTAAGAGCTGTGATGTTGACTTTAAGGCTATTGTTGTTGAGGCAGAAATCAACAATGGAACCCTTGTTAAGTACAGCATTTCTTACACAATGGACGTTAATTCTCTTGAGCTTTCAATCGGCGTTTCAGGTACAGGCGCAGGTAAGATGGAGTGCTCATATTCAAACTTTAAATAAGCACTAATCGTTTTCGAATAGTGAAAGGAGAAAATAATTATGGCAAAGAAACCTTTAACTCCCGAACAGGCTGAAATAAAGGCTATGAAAAAAGCAAAGAAGAGCGAAAACTGGACTAAGTTCTGGGCAGTTCTTCTTGCAGCAGTTCTCACAATTGCAGTTGTAAATATGGGTAAAACAGCAGCTGAAGATGCTATTGCAGAGCAGACAGGTAGCGCTCAGACATCAGATACATCAACAGACAGCACAGCAGAAGATGATCCATGGGCAGACAGCAGTGATTCATCAGTTTCAACTGATAGCTCATCAACATCAACTGATAGTTCTTCAACATCTACTGACAGTTCATCATCTTCAAGCAGTAGCAGTTCTTCAAGCAGTTCTTCAGCAACAACATCAGCAACAGCTGCTGATGCAGTAAAGGCTATTAACGATGCAACAGCAAAGGCTGCAAAGGCTTCTTACACATGGACAAGAAGCGGTGAATTCACAAAAGACGTAGCAATTGACCCATCTATCCTTACAAGCGTTGTTGACGGCATTATCAAGGCTGTTGACGAAAATTCAAGCCTTAACTCTGTTGTTGGTGGTTTCCTTGGTATCAACGGTGGCACAAAGACAGCTGATGTTACAAACGGTAAAGCTCCCGAAGAAGGTATGGATGAAAAATATCTTCTTATCGCAACAACTCTTACAGAGTCACACGTTAAGAAGTTCCAGGTAAGCGGAAACACATATAAAGTTCAGCTTAATGATTCAAATACTCCTACTGGTAACGGCGCTACAGCTATTGAGCACGCTACTAACGACTACATCACATTGAGCGAAGTTAACACAAGTATTGCAAGCGTAACTGACGCTATCTCTGTTAAGGAAGACGGCTCAAGCTCAAATTACACAAGCATTATGGTAACAGCAGTTATCGAAAACGGTAACCTTGTAAGCTACCAGCTTGATTATAACTTCTCAGCAGTTCTTAACCTCAGCATTGGTGCTTCAGGTTCAGGTGCAGCTAAAGTTTCAGCTAAGTACACAAACTTCAAATATTAATTTGAATATTGCTGATTAAATAATTAAAAGTTTCCCCTGGCGGTAATTCGTCAGGGGGCTTTTTTATACCCTAAAAGCTTGTTAAAAAAATAATAGCCAATTTTTGCCAAAAACTATGTCAAAATAGCCAAAATATTAATAGTAAATTATACACAAAAAAGTAAAATTATGGGTTGAGTTTATTGAATTTTTATAGTAAAATGATTATGTGTAATTATGCACAATAGGGAGTAGTATATTCTTTTTTAGAATATGCGTTAAAAATCTCTTAACCACTATATGTTGTGCTATTAACTTGTCGGGAGGCTGTTTTCGAATGAATATGGATATTAAAGACTTGATCGCGAAGCTTAAAGGCGGCAGCAGCGGTAACAAAAGGGGCGGAGGATTAACGGGATTCTTCGAAAAAAACCCTAAGATGAAAATCATTATTCCGTCAATTCTTGCTGCTATTTCTATACTTGTGGCTATTATAATTATTGTTACAACTTCTTCTCCGGAGATTGATACAACTCCTGTGGCTAGTGGAGAAGTTCAGAACGTTGATGCACTTCCACAAGATGTGAGAGATTTAGAAGATATCGATGTTGAAGGCGAAAACATTTTTGATGATGTTGCGGTTGCAAATGCAAAAATCACGGCAATTTATTATAATCAAGACGGATATTATACAGCAACAATGGTGACCGATACAAAATCATATCCTAATCTTCAGGTTGGCGATTACATTGACGGTTCATCATGGCAGGTTATAGAGATTAACGAACAATGCGTAGTTGTTGCATTGGGTGAAAAAGAAGTTACAATTAAGTTTTAAGACTTTTAATTAAGGTAATTATTATAATTTACATATAATGTTTTTTAGGGGGAACTAAAAATGAAAGGTTCTAAGCAGTTTGGCAAATCAATTCTTGTAGTTGTTTTGTCATTGATACTCATGGTAAGTGCTGTTGCACCACTTGCTGTAATGGGTTCAGAAAATAATGGCGGTGGTTCTAAAGGAACAAGCCTCGGTCAGTATTGTTATTACTCAGTTAAAGCAGGTGACACACTTGCATCAATCGCATCAAGCAACGGTGTGACTGTAAGCGATATTATGACCTTTAACAATCTTGACAGCAACGATAAGATTTACAGAGGGCAAATTCTTAAACTTCCTGTTACAACAGAGAACAAGTCTACAAACATTATATCTTCATCTCTTACAATTAAGACTAAAGATGCAAATGTTAAAGATGTTGTTTCAGCTATTGCTTATAATGCGGGCTATACTGTAATTTACAAGGGCTCAGACAATGCTACAATTACTGTTGAACTTGAAAATGTATCACCACTCAAGGCGATTGACTATGTAACTCGTTTTGCAGGTCTTTCATATATTAAAGACGGTAATACACTTTTAGTGTCTACTCCTGAAGACCTTAATACAACATTTGTTGACAGTCTTGTTCTTACAAAGTTCACATTCAAGTATATTACATACGATGAACTTCTTGGTCAGGCAAGTGCTCTTGGTCTTTCAAGTATGAAGACAGTTTCTCAGTCAAACAACAGCAGAGATGTTTGGATTTCAGCTTATCCAAAGGAAATGGCTAAACTTAAGGAACTTGTTGATATACTTGATGCTCCTGAAAATATCAGCGTAGGTAGCAATAGTATTGCTGCATCTTTCACCCCTATTGAACTCGACTATATCTCAGCTTCAGAATTTTCAAGCTTACTTGGAAATCTTGGACTTCACACTGGTATCACAATGTCATCTTACCCAATGACTCTTTTCGTATATGTAAGTGGTACACAGCTTGCAGATATTATGACAATTAAAAAGGTTGTTGATACAGAAGCGGCTCTTGGAAATGTTCTTAGTGGCGGAGTTGCTACTAATCCTGATGATTCAACTGACAACAGCACAAATACTGAAGATAATACAACATCAGATGACACTACAACAACAAATCCCGATGATACAACAACAGAAGAAACAGTTGAAGAACCAACAGTATTTGAAAAGATTGACCTTGTTAACATTTCAAGAAGTGACGCTGAATCACTTATTGCTAAATCAGGCGAGTCAATCTCAACATACGGTCACGAAAGAATGACAAAATCACTTTGGATCTTTGGTACTGCGTCTGCAATCTCAAATGTTAAAAACTTAATCAGCACAATCGACGGAAGTGTTGCATCTGCTGCAAGCACAGTTCATACATATACTGCTCAGAATTGCACAGTTGATGAACTTATGGCAAGACTTTCAGGCGTTAAGTATGAAAACGTTTCATTCTATGAATACGACCATTCATCAATTACTAACAGTATTATTGTTTACTGTGATAAAATAACATGGGAAAACGAAATTGAACCATTACTTCAGACTATTGACTCTGCATCTCCTGATACGGCAACTTGGATTCCGATTGACTCAGCAACAAATGAGGATGAAGCTTTAGCAAAGGACGCTGTTCAGAAAAGATATGATATTATGAAGTCACTTTATCCTGAAGTATTCAATGTTGAACCTAATTATGTATCTGTTGAAAACGGTGACAGCTATAAAGTTGTTACATATGTAAATGTTACATCAGACCAGGCAACAAGAATGTCTAATCTTCTTGATGCTCTTGATAATGCATAATTAAAGTAAAGTGGGGTGCGAAACTCGCACCCCTATACCTGCTTATTAAAGTAATACAGAAAAGAGATGAAAAGGTGTGCAGTTTTCCGGTAAACCAAGTAATTATCCTGTAACTCTTGAAGACCTTCTTAGACTTACAGTTGAAAAAAAAGGTTCGGACCTTCATATTGTCAGTGGTATTCCGCCGTGTATTCGTATTAATGGTGACCTTGTAAGACAGGAAGAGTTACCCAGAATGTTTCCGGAAGATGTTGAAGCACTTCTTCTTCAGGTTATTTCAGATGACCAAAAAAGAGAGTTGGAAACAGAATGGGAACTTGACCTTGCAGTTTCAGTTCCCGGCTGTGCTCGTTTCCGTGGAAATGTTATTATTCAGAGAAACTCGATTGCAGCAGTTTTCAGAGCAATTCCATTCAATATTCCTGAACTTGACAAATTAGGTCTTCCTTCAGACGTTAAGCGTCTTTGCAATTTGCCTCGAGGACTTGTTCTTGTTACAGGACCAACAGGTAGTGGTAAATCAACAACACTTGCGGCAATGCTAAACTATATTAATGAACGTTATGAAACTAACATTGTAACGGTTGAAGACCCTATAGAATTCTTACATACACATAAGAAATCAACAATTCGTCAAAGAGAAATCGGAACGGACACTAAGAGCTTTGCGAATGCTTTGCGTACGGTTCTTCGTCACGACCCTGACACAATTATGATTGGTGAAATGCGTGACCCTGAAAGTATTCAGATTGCAGTTACCGCGGCTGAAACAGGACACTTAGTTTTCTCAACACTTCATACACAGACAGCACCACTCACTATTTCGAGAATTATCGACTCTTTCCCTGCAGAACAGAAAGGACAGATTCGTTCACAGCTTGCAAACTCTTTGAAAGCGGTTATTTCTCAACAATTAATTCCGACAATTAACGGTAAAGGCCGAGTTGCCGCCGTTGAATATATGGTTGATACTCCAGCGATTAAAAACCTTATTCGTGAAGAAAAAGAGCATCAGCTTTATGCGACAATGCAAACTGGTCAGATGCAGGGAATGCAGACTATGGACCAGGCATTGCTTACACTTCTTAAACAGCAGAAAATTTCCAAGGATTCAGTGGTTGAATTTTGCGTCGACCAGAAGGAAGTTTTACGTCTTATGGCCACAATGGGCTATTAAACACCTTAAAAAGGGGGAAATCTTTTGGCAGCCTTTACTTATGACGGACTTAACCGACAAGGTCAAAATGTTCGTGGCGAAGTTATTGCTGACAACTCGTCTCAAGCGATAAATAAACTCCGTGAAGCAGGCGTTATGGTTACGGAGATTAAAGAAAAAGGAAATACAAACAGAACAAAATCAAGAAAGGGCGGCAAGATAACTACAGAAGACGTTGCAGTTTTCTGTCGACAGCTTGCGGTTATGCTTTCTGCGGGTGTTCCAGTAACAAGAGCGTTGACTACACTTGCAAAACAAACCGAAAACGGAAAATTTGCAGATGCTATCGATTCAATTGCAAAGAGCATTGAAAGCGGTACGCCAATGTCTGAAGCATTTAAGGAATATCCTAAAATCTTCTCACCTTTGTTTATTGCCATGGTTGCAGCTGGTGAAACAGGTGGTATTATGGAACAATCATTGGTTAGTCTTGCAGACCAGATGCAGAAAGAAAAAAATCTCCAGAAGAACATTAAGTCAGCGTTCTCATATCCGCGAAGCGTTGGTATTATGGCGATTGTAATTCTTATTGCCATGCTCTATTTCATGGTTCCAACTTTTAAAGGAATGATGAATGATAGTATTGAGCTTAACGCACTTTCACAATTTATTTTTGATGCTTCTGATAGTTTGATTGAAAATACAGGAACTTGGGCGTTAATTGGTATTGCTATAGTAGGTGGCATTTTCTTAATAATCAAAAGCCCACCAGCTCATATGCTTTGGGAAAACACAAAACTTACAATGCCGATATTCGGCTCGTTTATGACAAAGATGGTAGTTGCGCGTTTCTGTCGTACTTTTGCCACACTTCTTGCAGGCGGTGTTACTGCTGTTGATGCAATGAAGAGTGCGGGACCTACTGCTGGTAGTGATAAATTGGCAAAAGCGGTTGAAGATGCCATTACTGACATTGAAGAAGGTTCACCGATTTCAAATGCATTGGAAAAGAGCGGTCTTTTCCCACCAATGGTTACCGGTATGGTTGCTATCGGTGAAGAATCAGGTGCGTTGCCTGAGCTTCTTGATAAGGTTGCTGAATTCTTTGAAGAAGACGTTGAAAATACTTCCCGAAATCTTCGTGCAATGATTGAACCTATCGCACTTGTATTCGTCGGTATAGTTGTTGGTGGTATGCTTATAGCACTTTATGTTCCTATGCTTACGGCGTCTACATCAATGGGTGCATAAAACAGTTAAATCCTCAGTCCAATTAGGAGAATGATAGATATGGCTAAACTTAAAAGCATTATCGGTTGTGAAATATCAACAAATGAGATAAGAGCAGTTGAAATTACAAAAGAAAATGGTGCTTACAAAATTCTTGCAATGGGATATATGCCGTTGGAAGATGGCATTGTTGAAGAGGGATTCATCAGAGATGCTGACCGTTTTAACGATGCTATTACACAGTTGTTTGCTTCCGGAAATTTCCAGACGACAGATGTAGCAATTGGTGTAAATAACGAAAATCTTCTTATGCGTTATGCGGCTTTCCCAAAAGTTGAAAACGACAGACTTCGCAATATGGTTCTTTTGCAAGCACAGGAATTCATTCCAATTCCTATTCAGGAAATGGAAGTTGATTATGTTGTGGCGGGCGAATCTAAAGACGACAACGATGTTCCACAGACAAATGTTATGCTTCTTGCGGCAAGAAAGCAGATGCTTGAAGGCTACATAAATATTTTTACAGCATCAAGATTACAGATTCAAGAAATTGATTCATCGTTGCTTTCATATTGCCGTGGAATTAATCAGATTTGTGATGGAATCAGATACGGAATTGTTAATCTTACAGATGATGTTTTAAACTTCATGGTTGTTCAGGGCGAAGAAATTGCAATGGTTCGTTCAATTACAATTCCTGAAAGAATGCAGGATGCAGTTATATCAATCTTTAAGAATTCTCGTGACGCGGCATACACTGAGGAAGATGTGGCTTCAGTAATTTCATTCCTTACACAAGAAACATCTTCAACTATCAGCTATTATTCAATGCAGAATAGCGTCCCAATGGACAAAATTTATCTCATAATTAACTCAAGTGCGGCTTCAAAAATTATGCCTGCATTACAGGAAAATATTTATGTACCGATGGAAGTACCTCAGTTTTATCCTGAGTTGCAGTCTGCAAGCGTAACACCATTAGGTGAATATGCAAGTTGCATCGGAATTGCAATATCAAGTTTGGAGGGATAAAATTGTTTAAGGTTAGTTTGTTACCTGCAAGTTATAGAAAATATCTTGAAGGAAAAAAGAAAAAAGACTTTATTCTTAAAGTTGCGTTGCTTATTCTTGCGTGTATGTTAGTAATTTATGCTGGTTTCTTCATTAGAACATTGATTTTGAAGGGCCATCTTAAAGAAATTAACAAGCAGAATTCAATAATTTCATCGGAAATTAATGAGTTACAACAGTATAAGACAGTTTATGATGAACTTGTACTTTCACAGAAGAGACTTGAAAGTATAAAAGCTAACGAGCCAAGTGCATTAAAATTTTTAACACTTGTGCAGGCTAATCGTCCCGAATATATTAAAATAAGAGCGATTTCAGTGACTGATTGGCAAGGTGATGCTATTTGTGTTTTAGAGGGCGACCTTTCAGCTGCACAAAAGATAGGCGATGCAGTTGACCATCTTCGCGCATATGAAGAATTCCTTAAGACAAATGAAGAATTCGGTGAACTTGTGAAAGAGGTAAAAGTTGTAAACGATATGCCTATTATTAACAAGGACTCAAATGGAGATACTTATTCTTTTAGAATTTATATTTCATTGAATGGTCCAATCACAGTTGATGATTCAGGTAATTTAATTACTACAACTACAACAACCACTACAACTACAACAACCACTACAACTACGGCTCCATCAGAAACAGAATCTACGGAGTCAACAACAGCGGCAGAATAAGAGGAGGATGCAAAAATGAATAAAAACATAAATCTTTCTCAACTTAAAGATAAAATTAATGGAAACGTTGTAATTACCATTGTTTTAGTCGTTTTAGCGGCTGTTCTTGCGTATACTTGCTATTATACTTTCCAAGAAGGTATACAATTACAAGATAGTATTTATGCAAATGTACAGGACTATAACAACAACAAAACACTCTTGAAAAACCTTAAAAATCTTCAGGCAAATTCAGAGTATTATCTTGCTCAAAAAGAAAAATATGATGAAGTTATTGCAGAGAATGGAACATACAATACAGTTGATTATTATGTAGAGCTTACAGAACTTTGTGAAGCATATGAGCTTACAATTCAAGAAATTTCAGTTGGCGATATGGCTCCAAACGGCAATGTGAATGAGGCTACAACTACAATTACAGTAACAGGTAGTGAATTAAATGTTAAACGCATGGCTGAACATATTGTTTCACAGAAAGAAATTGCAAGAATTGATAACATCGCAATGACTCAGCAGGATGACGGCACAGTTATTACAGCAATGACAATCGTAAACTTTACTAAATAACAGATTTGTAACACGAAAGATAGGTATTTCTATGTCCAACGATATCATTATTCCCGGTAGCATTTGTGCTAGACTTATTGATGCCGGAATTATAACAGAAGAGCAGTTAAAAGAAGCCCTCGAAATACAAAAAACAAGTAAACAGCTTATTGGTACAATTCTTACACAGTTAGGTTATTGTACTGAAGAAGATGTTGCAAGAATGCTTGCAAATAAAACAGGTTTCAAATTCGTTTCGATTGACGAAGTAGGTGTGAATATTGCAGTTGCAAACCTTATCACACCTGAGCTTGCTATAAAAAACAACATTTTGCCTCTTTATGAAGAGGAAGGCGCTGTTTATGTAGCAATGAAAAATCCTAACGACATTTTAACTGTTGACTATTTGCGCATGCTCACAGGATATGAAATTTGTCCTGTTGTTGCAGCGGATATGGAACTTCAGGTAGCTATTGAAAACTTCGCTAATATGAACAGCGGTGTTGATAATTACGATGAAGAAGAGGAAGAAACTGTTGAAGCTGAAAACCTTGATATCGACGATAAACCTGCTGTTCAGCTTGTTAACCAGATTATTAATAATGCTATTAAAGCAGGTGCATCTGATATTCACGTTGAAGCACTTGAAAAATATATGCGTGTACGTTTTAGAATTGATGGTGTTTTGCAAGAGATTATGCAAAATCCAATCAAAATGTATGCAGCCGTAATTTCAAGAATTAAGGTTATCGGCGGTATGGATATTGCTGAACGTAGAATCCCACAAGACGGTCGTGCTACAGTTAAGTTCGAAGATAAAACTATGGACGTTCGTATCGCTTCAATGCCTACCGTTTACGGCGAAAAAGTCGTAATGCGTCTTTTGGAACGTAGTAATACTCAAACAGTTACAATTAAAGATATTAAATTCAGTCCGCGTCAGTGGGATAGATTTAATTACGCAATTCATTTGCCATACGGCTTCGTTCTTGTTACAGGACCTACAGGTAGCGGTAAATCAACAACTCTTTATGCAACATTGGCTGAAATCAGTACAATTGAAAAGAACGTTATTACACTTGAAGACCCTGTTGAGCGTAGAATGTCAGGTATTAACCAGGTTCAGATGAACAACCGTGCAGGTATGACATTCGCTGCAGCTCTTCGTTCAGTTCTTCGTTCTGACCCTGATATTGTCATGGTCGGTGAAATTCGAGACAGTGAAACTGCAAAAATTGCCGTTGAAGCTGCTCTTACAGGACATATGGTTCTTTCAACACTTCATACAAACGATGCACCCGGCGCGGTTACTCGTCTTGATGAAATGGGCGTTGAACCTTTCCTTACAGCATCATCACTTGTTGGCGTTCTTGCACAGCGTCTTGTTAGAAAACTTTGTCCAAAGTGTAGAGAAGAATATGAAATTTCTCACGCTGAACTTAAAAAGATAGTTCCCGACCTTGAAGAATATGGTTATAATCAGCCATCTTACAAGCTTTATAAAGCAAAGGGCTGTCTTACATGTAATAATACAGGCTATAAGGGACGAGAAGCTGTATTTGAATTCCTTACAGTTACAGAAGAAATGAAACGTCTTATTCTTGACCGTGCAACAGTTACAGAAGTTCGTGACTTAGCCGTTCAGCAAGAAATGAAGACACTTAAAGACGAAGGTCTTTATAAAATGATGGAGGGAACAACCTCTCTTGAAGAAGTATTACGTGTTATCGTATAAAATTGTTATATTTGGATGCCGTTACAGAAAGGAGCAGACAAAATGAAAAAATACCTCAATAATAAAGACGGTATGGCTATGCCAATGGCACTTATCATTATGTTGATATTAACAATGTTGGCATCAAGCCTCATGCTGTATGCAAACCAATCTTTAAGGTCGGTTAAGTATATGGATGCTCAGAAACAGGCTTATTATCTTGCCCGTGTTGGTGTAGAAGCAGGTGCTTATGCTTATCAAAGTGCATCACTTAAAACAAGTGACGCTTATTCAAGTTTTACTACAAGCTCATATAATGGCATAGATGCGGTTGTGTCCGTTTTGCAGGATGTAACTGACAGTAATGGCAACCTTATTGATAAGCCCGGTAAGGTTACAAGTAATAAAGTTTACGTTGTATATGATAAAAATGATATAACAGATGGTAGTATCTGGACAGGTCTTAACTTTATAGCTGACGGAACAGAGGGCTTTGATCCGACATCAGATACCGTTATCGGTTATTTCACAGTTGAGGCATCAGCCGCAACAAATACCGTTCTTCAAGATACTGACGAGGTAGATTCTAATGGTAATGTTATACAGGAAGAAACTGAGCTTCCCGTTGTTGAATTTAGAAGTACGGCAGTGTGCTATGACGGCAGCAAAAACGAAGTAAAAGATGTTCTTAGCGGGTTTGTTTATCCTGCAGAGCAGGTGTCTTCAGAAACTATTTCTGATGCAAATGGTGTGCTTTCTACAGATGCTGACGACTTTTCAGAACATATGACTGAAACTGTTAGTATCGATTCAGGCGGTAATGTTACAAGTAACCAGAACGACGGCTTATTTAAACGAATTTTAACATTCCTAAAACAACTATGGAATGGTATTGTAAAGACTATTTATAGTGCAATTTATCATACGGATACATTTTCAACTAATGTTGAAATTTATCAATATTTAAGCGGTGGCGACTTGATTTTCTCTGCTCCTGCGAATTCTGACCAATACAAGATCCCTGATTTTGCATCGGGTCAGAAAGCTTATGCTTACGCTTTCGCAACATCTGAAACCTTATTCTTGGAAGCAGGTCTTGATGTTACTACTGATAAGGGTGAATATGCAACAGTCGGCCTTTTTGGTAAGGATATTGTTGTTAACGGCGATATTAAAATGGCTGTTTATGTTAACAACCCTGACTATGCATTGCAAGGTCTCAGCAGTATTATTTCAACATTTGGTGACCGTTATCGTCTGGGTACTGTAGTAATTGGTTCAGGTGCTAAATCGGGTGGCGATTATGCTGAATATTTAACTGTTGGCTCCGGTGGAATTACAGATGAAGACGGCGTAACAGTTAATAATGCAAACCGCATATTCTTTAAAGGAAATGTAACGGTTACAATTTATATGCAGGGTAGTAAGGCTGAAACCTATAGAATTTTTGATGCCGGTGATATTTGCTTATTTGACGGCTGGTATGAAAATGAAACATCAGACGATGTAACCTATGGTGTTGACCTTTTAAAGTTCTTCGTTGACTCTGTTGTTGACGGGGACCCTAATTATGCACATTATGGTGAATCTGTCAAGAAAAATCTTGAGGCAGTTCGCGAGTTCTATTATGGCGACCAGGCTTCATACATAACAAAAAACGGTAATAATGTTATAACACGACCATTACGAGTAATTGATGTTGACTATAACTCATCACTTGATAGCACAGGTATGTCAATTGATAATAGAAAAATTACAGAGACGGTTAATGGTACAAAATTATTAAGATATATTCAGGAGCCTATTGCTTCACAGTCCTCAAACATTCATTGGGGACAGCCTACAAACTCAAAATTGGGTAATTAAACAAGAAAGGGGAAAAATATATGAAGAATAGAATAAAAAGCTATTTCAATAATATAAAAGGTATGTCATTGGTTGAAGTTCTTACAGCTATGACAATTATTTCGCTTGTAATATTCTGCTTTGCCCCTTTATTTTTATCTTATCTTAAATCAATCACTATTGCTGGTGAAGAAGTTAAAACTGTTAATATGCAATCCGGCATAATGCAGACGGTCATTGGCGTGTCCGGTAGTGCAGACGGCTATTCTACTGCGGTTAGTAACATACCTTTATCACTTCAGGCAAATGCCGGAACAACCCTTTCAAGAAACGGCACCACAGGTGCTGTTGTAAGTACAGCAAATGCAAAACTTGGTGACAACTTAGATGCATTTAAGGGCGATTTATTATTTTCTGATGCTGACAACCCTAATGATTCATACATAACGGTTGATGGTGCAAGTACATCTTCAGGCTTAAGCTATTACCCATCAAGTATTACTGATGACTTTTACAAGGCACAGGTTTTGCTTGTTGCTGATGGCGGTGTTCAGTTTGGAGAGAGCGTAAGCTATTCTGATTTTGAGATAACCGTTTCAAATGCGGGTAAATTAGG
>CAYXMF010000017.1:0-17830 GCA_964465845.1 uncultured Eubacteriales bacterium
CCCCCTCCCTCGTCAGAGGGAGGAAAAATAACGCTATTTAATTAGTTCGACAAACCCCAATTTATTAAATTGTTCTATAGGGGCAAATTTTAAATTACCCGTAAAAAATAAACAGCTCTCGAAAACACTTCGGGAGCTGTTTGTTTTATATCTCTTCATCATCAAGAATTTTTTGCGGATTTGTTTTTACACAATCAATAAAAATGTCGTGTGAAATATCGTAAGGCAAATCCTTAATTCTCTCTTTTGCTCGTGTGTGACGGAATTTTAAGTCGTGAGCATCTGTTCCGATAAGAAGTGCAATTCGTCTGCAAACCATATCGACAGACATTCTTTGTGCATTTGAACCGTTTTTACCAACAAGACTGTCAATGTTAACCTGAAAGATTACGCCACGTTCAAGCAACTCATCAACAATATGAAGATTGCGGTGTATTTCGACATATCTTTCAGGATGAGCAAGAATTGGTGTGTAACCGCGCTCAATCAATTCGTCAATCCACATAAGCCCACGCTTTATGTTGAACGGACCTAACGGAAATTCGCAAAGCATATAACGGGAGTTGTTGATTGTTAAGTCGTCAAGATTGCCGGCATTAAGAATACCGTCACTTAAGAACAGTTCCGCACCGGCTTTAACTGTTATCGGTATTTCTTCGGTTTCAAGAATTTCTTGAAGTCTGGCTGCTTTATAATCGCGCTCGCTTATAAAATCATCGATATGTCGGTAATCAGCAAAGTGCGGAGTTACAACTATTGTTTTATAACCATTTTCGTAAGCATCACGGCATAATTCAATTGAAGTGTCAATGTCAGGAGAACCGTCATCAATATTGTAAAGTATGTGATTGTGTATATCTATCATGCTTTTTTCGTGTCCTCCGTTTCTTTTTCACCGTAGTGGAAAATATGAATAACGCCTTCATCGTTTAAAAGCTTGAGCATAACGATTGTAATCGGCAAAATGAAAATACCAATAACACCAAAAATCTGAGAGCCTATGAACATTGAAACGATTGTAAGGAATGCAGGAATTCCAAGCTGAGCGGCAACAAGTTTTGGCTCAATAATCTGACGTATTACTGTGATACAACCGTAAATTACAAGTAACCCTATTGCGAGTGGGAAGTTGCCGTTGAGAAGTGAGATAACCGCCCAAGGAATAAGCACAGTACCTGTACCCAAAACAGGAACAATATCAATAATTGCAGTAAGAATTGCAATTACAAAAATATAACCGCTGTCATAAATTCCCATAAGTTTTAAAAGGAAGAGTCCTAAAGACAACTCGCAGAAAGTAATTGTAATAATTATTCCGTAAGCCTTTGCCATTTTTGCAAGGGACGGAAAGAGAAGTCTTTTTGCACGAACAATTTTTGTGCGTGTTTCCGGCTGGAAGAATCCAAGAATAAGCCCTTTAACAGACTGAAAATCAGCAGTCATAAAACAACAGGCAACAATAGCAACAACAATTGAGACAAGAGTTGTAGGAATTTGCTTTGCTGTGTTCCATATTCCCAAAAGCGGAGTTGAAAGCGCAGAAAGGTCAAAGCTCATACTCTGTTCTGCCGGTGCTTCGGGAGTATTCACAAGAGCCGTTAATTTTTCGTTTATGAAACTCATTATAGAAGTTTCTATTTTTTCAGGTAAAAAGGAAAGTGCGTTTGAAAGATAACCTTCGATTTTCTCAATAAGTGCAGGAATATCTTCAAGCTGTATCATAATATATTGGAAAAAGCCCTTAAATTCAGAGCCTACCCATATAATTAAAAGAGCAAGTGCGGAAACGGCAATGCCAAATCCTAAAAGAACAGACAATGCTGAAACCAAGCCTCTTTTAAGAGGTGTCTTTTTACAGATATAGTTAACGGGCTTTTGCAAAAGCATTGCCGCTACCAAAGCACACAAAATTGGAAAAACAGTTCCGAACGCATATTTAAAGAATAAATAGAAAAGCGCAATAAGAATAGCTGCATAAACAGTGTTGATTATAAATCTTCTCTTTTTTTCTGTTCCTGTCATAATTTAATTTCTCCAGAATAAAATATTGTTCAATAATATAATAAACCAAAATCTCTTAAGTATCAATTAAAAAGTGTTATTTTTATGCAAATTTTTCTAAAAAATCCATAAAATTTATTGTAAATATATTGTATATTACCCCTTTATAAAAAAAGAGTTTTGTGATAGAATATTTAAAAGTATTTTTTAAACTGATTAATTATACCTTTTTTTCACTGAAACATTCAGAGGTAAGGACGTGAATTTATAATGTATGTTGCAGTTATGGGTTACGGCACAGTTGGCTCAGGCGTAGTTGAGGTGCTTACAAAAAACCACGACAGTATTGTAAAAAGAAGCACACAAAATGAAATGGAAGTTAAGTATATTCTTGATTTGAGAGATTTCCCCGGAGATCCTCACGAGAGTAAAATGATAAAAGACTTCAATATAATTCTTAATGATGATGACGTTAAAGTTGTTGTTGAAACAATGGGCGGACTTCACCCGGCTTATGAGTTTGTTTCATCTTGTCTTAAAGCAGGCAAAAGCATTGTTACATCAAATAAAGAACTTGTTGCGGCAAAGGGCTGTGAGCTTTTGCAGTTTGCTCAAGAAAACAATGTAAACTTCTTGTTTGAGGCTTCAGTTGGTGGCGGTATTCCGATTATCAGACCAATTTCACAGTGTCTTGCAGCAAATGAAATCGACGAAATTGCAGGTATTCTTAACGGCACAACAAACTTTATTCTTACAATGATGATTGAAAAGAATATGAGCTTTGAAGATGCACTTAAACTTGCTCAGGATAATGGCTATGCAGAAAAAGACCCGACGGCAGACGTTGAAGGTCACGATGCTTGCAGAAAAATCTGTATTCTTGCTTCACTTTGCTTCGGCAAGCACGTTTACCCTGAATCAGTTTATACTGAGGGCATCACAAAAATCACACTTGACGACGTTGCATATATCGGTGCATTCGGCGGCGTGATTAAACTTTTAGGCAGAGCAAAGAGAATGGACAACGGCAAAATTTTCGCTATTGTTTCTCCCGCAATCGTTATGGACGGCAGTCAGTTGGCATCTGTTAACGATGTTTTCAATGCAATTCTTGTTCGTGGCGACGCAACGGGTGATGTTGTGTTCTACGGTAAAGGTGCAGGCAAACTTCCTACTGCATCAGCAGTTGTGGCTGACGTTATTGACTGTGCAAGAAATATGGACAGAAAGAAACCTCTTGGCTGGGGCGAAGCAGAAGAAAATTACGTTGTTGATTACAAAATGGCAGTTAATCCTCTTTATATTCGTGCTGAAGTTACTGACAGAGCGAATGCTTTGCAGGATGTTGTTGCTACTATAGGCAAAGTTCAGGTGCTTGAATTTGCAGGCTGCAAGTCAAATGAACTTGCATTTGTAACATCAGCAATGGCTGAGGGCGAACTTACAGAAAAACTTAACAGTATTTCTTCAATCAGCATTAAATCTCTTATCAGAGTAACTGATTATTAATAGTAATTAATCCATTTAGGAGGCATATATGGGACTTATAGTTCAGAAGTTCGGTGGATCAAGTGTTCGTGACGCCGAAAGAGTTATGAATGTTGCCCAGATTGTTACTGATACTTACCGTGCAGGTAATGACGTTGTAGTTGTAGTATCAGCACAGGGTGACACAACTGATGATTTAATTGAAAAGGCTTATGAAATTAATTCTAAGCCATCAAAAAGAGAAATGGATATGCTTATGGCGTCAGGCGAGCAGATTTCAATAGCACTTCTTGCAATGGCTATTGAAAAGTTAGGTTGCCCTGTGGTTTCACTTCTCGGCTGGCAGGCAGGTTTCAACACAAGCTCTGCTTATGGAACAGCAAGAATTAAGAATGTTAAAACTGACAGACTCCGTTCTGAAATTGACCGTCATAACATTGTTGTTGTGGCAGGTTTCCAGGGACTTAACAAATATGATGACCTTACAACTCTTGGTCGTGGCGGCTCTGATACAAGTGCAGTTGCTATTGCAGCATCTCTTCGTGCTGACCGTTGCCAGATTTTTACAGACGTTGAGGGTGTTTACACAGCAGACCCAAGAAAAGTTGAAAATGCAAAGAAATTGCAGGAAATCACATACGATGAAATGCTTGAATTGGCAACTCTTGGTGCTCAGGTGCTTAATAACCGTTCAGTAGAAATGGCAAAAAAATATAATGTTGAGTTAGAAGTTCTCTCAAGTCTTAAGAGAGTTCCCGGTACAATCGTTAAGGAGGTTACCAAAATGGAAAAAATGCTTATCAGAGGTGTTACAAAAGATACAGACGTAGCACGTATTTCAGTTACAAAAATCCCCAACACACCAGGTGTTGCTTTCAAACTTTTCGACGTTCTTGCAAAGCATAAAATCAATGTTGACATTATCTTGCAGTCAGTAGGTCGTGACAGCACAAAAGATATTACATTCACAGTTTCAAAGAGCAATGCTGATGAAACAGTTGAGTGCGTAAAGAACGTATTTGATATTGAAGATAAGGACATTATCTGCGATACATCAGTTGCTAAGATTTCAATCGTAGGTGCAGGTATGGAATCTCATCCAGGTACTGCATCAAAAATGTTTGAAGCACTCTACGAGCGTGACATTAACATTGATATGATTGCAACAAGCGAAATCAAAATTTCAGTTCTTATTGACCTCCAGGATGCTGACCGTGCAGTAAGTGCAATTCACAAAGCATTCTTCCCGGCAGAGTAAGTATGACTAATTTTAGAGAGAAACAATTTAGTTTCTCTCTATTTTATAAAGATTTTTAAAGTGAAGGAGATATAAAAATGATAACAGACAACAAGTTTGCAAAAGAAGGTCTTACCTTTGATGACGTGCTTCTCATTCCTGCAGAAAGCAACGTTCTTCCAAGCGATGTTGATATTTCAACTCAGCTTACAAAGACAATCAAGTTAAATACACCCGTTCTCACAGCTGCTATGGACACTGTTACAGAAAGCAATATGGCTATTGCAATTGCACGTGAAGGCGGTATCGGTATTATTCATAAGAATATGTCAATTGATGCACAGAAAGCACAGGTTGACAAGGTTAAGAGAAGTGAAAACGGCGTTATCAATAACCCATTCTTCTTATCTCCTGAAAATACAGTAGAAGAAGCAGATAATCTTATGCATCGTTATAAGATTTCAGGTGTTCCTGTTTGTGATGAAAACGGCAAACTCGTTGGTATTCTCACAAACCGTGATATGAGATTTATTGCTGATTACAGTGGCAAAATCAAGGACTATATGACAAGTGAAGGTCTTGTTACTGCTCCCGTTGGTACAAGCCATGAAGAAGCAAAACAGATTCTTATGAAGCATAAGATTGAAAAACTTCCTTTGGTTGATGAAGCAGGCTTCCTTAAAGGTCTTATTACTATTAAAGATATTGAAAAAGCAGTCAAATATCCAAATTCAGCAAGAGACTCAATGGGTAGACTTCTTTGCGGTGCTGCAGTTGGTGCTACTGCCGATGTTCTTGACAGAGTTGCAGCTCTTGTTGAAGCAGGTGTTGACATTATCACTCTTGACTCAGCACACGGCCATAGCCAAGGCATCATCAATTCCGTTGCAAAGGTTAAGGCAGCATATCCAAACCTTTCACTTATTGCAGGTAATGTTGCTACTGCAGAAGCTACAAAAGCTCTTATTGACGCAGGTGCTGATTGTGTTAAGGTTGGTATCGGCCCTGGCTCAATTTGTACAACTCGTGTTGTTGCAGGTATTGGTGTTCCACAGATTACTGCAGTTTATGATTCAGCAAATGAGGCTGCAAAGCACGGAATTACTGTTATCGCTGACGGTGGTATTAAGTATTCAGGTGAAATCGTTAAAGCTATTGCTGCAGGTGCTTCTGCTATTATGGTTGGTTCACTCGTAGCAGGTTGTGAAGAGTCACCAGGAGAAAGCGAAATCTATCAAGGTCGTCAGTTCAAGGTTTATCGTGGTATGGGTAGTATTGCTGCTATGAACAACGGTTCAAAAGACAGATACTTCCAGGCTAACAACAAAAAACTTGTTCCTGAAGGCGTTGAAGGTCGTGTTCCTTACAAGGGACTTCTTTCAGATACAATCTATCAGCTTATGGGCGGTCTTAAAGCAGGTATGGGTTATTGCGGTTGTGCTACAATCGAAGACCTTAAAACAAAGACTAAGTTCATCAGAATTACAAACGCAGGTCTTAAAGAAAGCCATCCTCACGACGTTTATATCACTAAAGAAGCTCCTAACTATTCAGGAAATATTTAAGTTAAGGAATTGTAGATATGTTTAAAGATTTAATCGATTCAATCGGATTTATAAACAATACTGATCCTGAAGTCGCAGCTGCAATGGGTCTTGAACTTAAAAGACAAAGAGAAAATCTTGAACTTATTGCAAGTGAAAATATTGTTTCTCCTGCAGTTATGGCAGCAATGGGCAGTGTACTTACAAACAAATATGCTGAGGGCTATCCCGGAAAAAGATATTACGGCGGTTGTCAGCATGTTGATATTGTAGAAGATATTGCACGCGACAGACTTAAAAAGCTTTTCGGCGCAAACTATGCAAACGTTCAGCCACATTCAGGCGCTCAGGCAAATATGGCAGTTTACTTTGCACTTATTCAGCCCGGCGATACAGTTATGGGTATGAATTTGGCAGAAGGTGGTCACTTAACACACGGCTCACCTGTTAATATGTCAGGTAAATATTATAACTTTGTTCCTTACGGTGTTGACGAAAACGGCTACCTTGATTATGAGGCTTTTGAACAGAAAGCAAAGGAATGTCAGCCTAAACTTATCGTAGCAGGTGCATCTGCATACCCAAGAACTATCGACTTTGAGCGTATGGCAAACATTGCTCACAGCGTAGGCGCTTACTTTATGGTTGATATGGCTCACATAGCAGGTCTTGTAGCTGCAGGGCTTCACCCATCACCCGTGCCTTATGCAGATGTTGTTACTTCAACAACTCATAAGACACTTCGTGGTCCTCGTGGCGGTATTATTCTTTGCAAAGACGAAGAATTCGGCATGCAGTTCAATAAGGCTATCTTCCCCGGTACACAGGGCGGACCTTTAATGCATATTATCGCAGGTAAAGCAGTTTGCTTCGGCGAAGCATTAAGCAACGACTTTAAAGCATATCAGCAAAGAGTAATCGACAATGCAAAAGCATTGGCTGAGGGACTTACAAAGCGTGGAATCAACCTTGTTTCAGGCGGTACAGATAATCACTTGATGCTTGTTGACCTTCGTTCAGTTGGTATTACAGGTAAAGAACTTGAACACAGACTCGATGAAGTTCATATTACTGCAAATAAAAATGCTATTCCAAACGACCCTGAAAAACCATTCGTAACAAGCGGTGTAAGACTTGGTACACCTGCCGTTACAACAAGAGGTCTTGGGGTTGAAGATATGGACAAGATTGCAGAGTTCATTTATCTTTGTGCAACTGATTTTGAGAACAAAAAAGAGTATATCAAAAGCGGTGTTGCTGAAATCTGCAAGAAATACCCGTTATACGAATAATTCATAGTACAAATTCCCTACTGCATAAAATTAAAAAAATGCAGTGGGGGATTATAATGAGATTTACTAAAATGCACGGGGCAGGAAATGACTATATTTACATTGACTGCTTTACGGAAAATGTCCAAAATCCAAAGGATTTGTCAAAAAAAATAAGTAACAGACATTTTGGCGTTGGTGCAGACGGAATTGTGCTGATAAAACCGTCAGAAAATGCAGACTGCTTTATGGACATCTATAATGCAGACGGCTCTCGTGCAAAAATGTGCGGAAATGCGGTGCGGTGTACCGCAAAGTATATTTTTGACAATAAAACAAAGAAATCAATAATAAATGTTGAAACTCTCAGCGGAGTAAAATCCGTTGAAATCTTCACAAAAAACGGAATTGCAACGGGTGGCAGAGTAAATATGGGCAAGCCTGTATTTAACGGACATCAGATTCCTACAAGATACGGTGACAGTATCGTCAAAAACAAAATCCTTAATATTGATAATAAAAATTATGAAATAACTTGTGTGAGTATGGGCAATCCTCATTGTGTAGTATTTCATAGTGATATACATAAATTGAACTTAGAAAAAATCGGTCCGCTTTTTGAAAACCACGAAATGTTTCCCGAAAGAATAAACACGGAATTTGTTGAGGTTATAAGCAAAAACAATCTTAAAATGCGTGTGTGGGAGCGTGGCAGTGGCGAAACTCTTGCCTGTGGTACAGGTGCATGTGCGGTAGCAGTGGCGTCGGTAATAAACGGGATTTGTTCAAAGAATGAAGAAATAAAAATTCACGCAAAGGGCGGAATATTGTCAGTAAAATGGCACAAAAATGACAATGTGTATTTAAGCGGAAACGCAGTCAAGGTGTTTGACGGCGAAATATAAATATGTAAAAATGTTGTCGGAGGGACAATTATGAAAATAAATGAAAACTTTTTAAAAATTCAGAGTTCATACCTTTTCTCAAATATTGCAAAAAAGGTAAAGGCTTATACAGCGGCTAACCCTGACAAGTCAATCATTCGTCTTGGTATCGGTGACGTTACACGTCCTCTTGCAGACGCATGTATCGATGCTATGCACAAGGCTGTTGACGAAATGGGTAACGAAAAAACATTTATGGGCTACCCACCGGAGTATGGTCACGAGTGGCTTTTAAACGCTATTAACGAAAACGATTACAAGGCTCGTGGGGTAGAGCTTGACAACAGCGAAATTTTTGTATCAGACGGTGCAAAGAGTGACTGCGGTAATATCGGTGATATTTTCTCAACTGACAATAAAGTTGCAGTTTGCGACCCTGTTTATCCTGTTTATGTTGATACAAATGTTATGAGCGGACGCTCAGGCGACAAGACAGAAAACGGCTGGACAAATATTTATTATATGCCTTGCCTTGCTGAAAATAATTTTTTACCTGAACTTCCAAAAGAAAAGGTTGATATTATTTATCTTTGCTTCCCTAACAACCCAACAGGTATGGCAGCAACAAAAGACGAGCTTAAAAAATGGGTTGATTATGCAAACGAAAACGGCGCAGTAATCCTTTTTGACTCAGCTTATGAAGCATTTATCACAGAAGATGATGTTCCTCATTCAATTTATGAAATCGAGGGTGCAAAGAGTTGTGCAATCGAGTTCAGAAGCTTCTCAAAAACTGCAGGCTTTACTGGTGTTCGTTGCGGTTATACAGTAGTACCTCACGACATTAAGGTTGACGGTGTAGAACTTAATGCGCTCTGGGCTCGTCGTCAGGCAACAAAGTTCAACGGCGTTTCTTATATTACACAGCGTGCGGCTGAGGCTTGCTACAGTGAAGAGGGCAAAAAGCAAATCCGCGAGATTATTGCATATTATCAGAACAATGCAAAGATTATCTACAACGGACTCAAAGAGTGCGGATTTACAGTTTACGGTGCAGTAAACTCACCTTATGTATGGCTCAAAACTCCTGACGGAATGTCAAGCTGGGAATTCTTCGACACACTTCTTGAAAACATTCAGGTTGTTGGTACTCCTGGCGAGGGCTTCGGTCCAAGCGGTGAGGGTTATTTCCGCTTAACAGCATTCGGCTCAACAGAAAATACAATCAAAGCAGTAGAAAGAATTAAAAACTACTTCTGCAAATAAAATTAACGATTAACGGTGGGGCTTGCTCCCACCGTTTTTTGTTGACACTTTTTATTGTGAGTGATATATTTGAATTGTAGGGAAATTTAGAAAGTAAGGGGTTATAGGCATATGACAAACGATAAAGCAATTAAAAGAAAACTTATTTATCAAGCAATAACATTTGTATTGTTAATAGCAATTGCATCGTATTGGATTGACACCGGTTCAGCAAGTAATATTGTGTTAGCGTCAACTTTAGAATTACCAATATTTATCATAATAGGACTTTCTAAAATCATTCGTACAATAGTGTATATTCACGGTACATACAATTCTGAAATTGAATTTAAAAAATATTCTGATGTTGCATCAAATTTACCCAAAAAACATAAGAGAATTTATCGCTTAACAGCTATAATCACCGTTGTAGTTTGTGTTTTGTTGTCTTTGTGGTCATCGTTTTCTATGCTTTTAACAATCAATGTTTTAGAAGATGATTTTAAAGATTTTACAATTGAAAATTATACTAATCTTGATGTTGATACGGCATCCGTAAGTTTAAATGCTACATATTTTGCGAGCACATTACCTGCCGTAATAATTACAAGTGGTCCGTTATATGATTTTTATGAAAATACGGCTACCATAGAGGGCGAAATAATCGGTGATAGTCAGGGTATAGCTTTTTACACTTATATGAAGGATTGTCCAAGATGGGCTGTGAAAGAAATATATGACGAAGAAGTTAGCCAACTTGAAAAATCCAGCTATGTTAAAGATGGACGCGCAACATTGAATGAAATAAATGAAGAAAATATAATTGGATATTATATTTTAAAAAATGATGGTTCATATATTAGAATAGTCGCTATGTCTGGTAATGATTTAGTTAATCTTACCATTGGAGACAAAGGGGATAGTGGAGTATTAAAGGTTGACTATGAAAAAGTAATGGATTTTGCTTTTGATTGGTTAGAAAAGAATTAAGGAACAAAAAGGACAACAATATGAAAAATAAAAGGCGGTCGTTTGACCGCCTTAATTTTTTGTGATTTATAATGTCTTTGCAAGTTCTTTGATATATGCTTTGAAATCTTCGCTGATTTCAGGATGGTTGAGAGCAACTTCACAGTTTGCTTTCATAATGCCCATCTTGTTACCCATATCGTAGCGTGTGCCGTAGTAATCAAGAGCAATAACGCCTTTTGTCTGTGCAAGAGTTTTCATAGCGTCTGTAAGTTGAAGTTCATTACCTGCGCCCTTTGGTGTGCTTTCGAGAATGTCAAAAATTTCAGGTGGCATAACAACACGGCCAAGAATTGAATAGTTTGACATAATTTCTTCAGGCTTTGGTTTTTCAATCATATCTGTGCAGTTGAAAGCGTTATCTTCAATCGGTTCAACTTTAAGTGAGCAGTATTTTGTAACATCCTTTGTTGGAACTTCTTTAACACCAACAACGCCCTTGCCATATTTTTCATAAGCGTCAATAAGCTGTTTTGTAACGGGCTCTTTATCAGAAATGAAAACGTCATCACCGTAAAGAATTGCAAATGGCTCGTTACCAACGAAATTCTTTGCACAAAGAACTGCGTGACCAAGTCCGCCTGTTTCTTTCTGACGGAGAAAATATGTATTGCAAAGCTGTGAGCATTCAAGAACTGACTCATAAAGGTCTTTCTTGTCAGGATTTTTACTTAACTTGTCTTCAAGCTCATAAGCGTGGTCAAAGTGGTCTTCAATAACGCCCTTACCACGATTTGTGATGATAAGCACATCAGTAATTCCTGACTTTGCAGCCTCTTCTACAAGATACTGAATTGCAGGCTTGTCAACAATGTTGAGCATCTCTTTCGGAACTGCCTTTGATGCAGGAAGAACTCTTGTTCCAAGTCCTGCTGCGGGGATAATCGCCTTTGTAATTTTCATACCAAATTCTCCTCGTTAAATATATTGAAATAGATAGCTTACTGCCATCATAACAAATTCATAAGATAAAACTGCAAGCACGGTAGCAGAAACTGAAATACCGCCCTGCTTGAAATATAAAAGTTTCCGTTGGTTTTCATCTTGAGTTTCAGCTTTTATTTTTCGTATGCTTTTGATTGTATGATTGTAATACATTTTGTTTGCTCTAAAGCCTGCAAACAAGTGAATTGCAAGCAAAACGCCAAGCTGTGAAACAAGAAGAACAGTACCTGCCACGTTGTTTTTGAATACAGAAACAAATCCGCTTCTGTATTCAGTCAAAAATTCTTCTGCATCTTCTTCTGTTTCAGGTTGCTCTATATTTTCATATTGAATAACAAAGTTATACAAATCTTCTGAAAGTTTTTCTGATGCTGATGGCAAAGAAAAAATAATAGAAGATGCAACCATTATAGCAAGCAATATTGCACCGATTTTATGAAGCTTTCTGTAAAAGAACCAGTATGGCGCAAGTAAAAATGCAGACCAACTGAAAGTATTCTTTTTTGATTTTGCATAAAAGAAATTCTGAATATATTTGAATGCATTAAGTTGCACAAATTCCGCAACTTCTTCAGTGGCAACTCCGTCTTCTATTTCTTTCGGGAAAAGAGATAAAGGGTCAGGTCTGCTGCCGAAGAATGCTGTTGTAGGTGCTTGCTGTGAACTGTAAACGGGATTTCCCTCGTTTATGGGTTGCTCTTTTACAGGCTCAGAGACAGGCTGCCCCTTTTCTTCGGGAGTCCATCGAAAACCCTTACTGTGCTGGTCAAAATTTCCGCATTCGCCATTCTTTTTGTAGCATTCGCGGTGGTGCGGTGTTCCGCAAAGAGGACATACAACAATATCGTCTTCGCCATTGAATTCCTTTTCACATACAGGACATTTTTGATTTAAGTATCTGAAATAATTATTGCTCATTTTTACACATTCCAACTGTTAACATATTTTTCTTGCTCTGGGGTGAGCACATCGATTTCTGTTCCCCAACTGTTAAGTTTTCTCAAAGCAACCTTTTTATCAATTTCCTCAGGAACATCTATGACTTCTGCAGTCAGACTGTTATGGTTTTTAACAATGTATTCAGCACAAAGAGCCTGAATAGAAAAGCTCATATCCATAATTTCGGCGGGGTGACCGTCACCTGCAGCAAGGTTCACAAGTCTGCCCTCCGCGATCACGCTGATAGTTCTGCCGTCGGGAAGAACATAGCCCATTATATTATTCCTCTGTTGTTTGATTTCAACCGCCATTTCTCCCAAATCAGGAAGATTAATTTCAACGTTGAAATGACCTGCGTTACAACAGATTGCACCGTCTTTCATATTTTCAAAGGCTTTTTTGGTAATAACATCTTTACAACCTGTAACTGTAACGAAGAAATCGCCTTCTTTTGCAGCTTCAACCATTTCGCAGACGTCAAAACCATCCATTCTTGCTTCCATAGCTTTAATGGGGTCGATTTCAGTAACGATTACTTGTGCACCGAGAGCCTTTGCTCTCATTGCAACACCTTTACCGCACCAGCCGTAGCCTGCAACAACTACTTTTTTGCCCGCAACAATTAAGTTTGTTGTACGGTTAATACCGTCCCAAACCGATTGACCTGTGCCGTAACGGTTGTCGAAAAGGTATTTGCATTTTGCATTATTTACGGCAATCATCGGGAATTTAAGTGCACCGTCTTTTGCCATTGAAACAAGACGAATAATACCTGTTGTAGTTTCTTCGCAACCACCCAGTACATTCTCTAAAAGTTCAGGGTACTCGTTGTGAATAAGGTTTACAAGGTCGCCGCCGTCGTCAATAATTACGTCAGGACCTACCTTTATAACCTCACGAAGATGAGACATATATTCTTCACTTGTTGCGTTATACCAGGCAAAAACGTTAAGTCCGTTGTGTGCAAGTGCCGCTGCAACATCATCCTGAGTTGAAAGTGGATTTGAACCCGTAACATACATTTCTGCTCCGCCGGAGGCTAAAACTGTGCAAAGATACGCAGTTTTTGCTTCAAGATGAATTGAAAGTGCAACTTTCAAGTCCTTAAAAGGCTTACTTTCGCTGAAATCCTTTTCTATACTTCTGAGCACAGGCATATGTGCCTTAACCCAGTCAATTTTACGCTGGCCTGATTCATACAGGGAAATATCACGAATAAGATTCATTTTTTTGCTCCATATAATATGTATTGTTTAAAATATATCTTATCACAATGCCTATAAAAAATCAATTATAAAAAGTTAACGGTAAATGAACATTCTGAAAATATTGACAATGTTTTTATTTTATGAGATAATGAATTAATAATAAAGAATTTTAATGTGGAGGGATTTAAGTATGAAATCTACACTTTTCAGAATATTTGCCGCTATGATGGCTCTTGTTATGATGGTTTGTTGTTTCTCAGCTTGTTCAAACAATGGCGATGGTGACGAAATAACAAAGCCTGCAAATGTTGAAGGCCCTGATGAAGACGATGACCTTATTGATTTAGACGGCGTTGAATGGGATGATCCGTCAACAACAGTTGCTTCGGATTCAACAAGTTCTACTACTTCTACAACTAAAGCGCCTACAACAAGCAGCAGTTCGTCAAGTAGCAGTTCTTCTTCAAGCAGTTCTTCAAGCAGTTCATCGAGCAGTAGTTCTTCTTCAAGTAGTTCATCAAGCAGTTCTACAATCACAAAGGAAGATATGCAAAAGGCTCTTACAGCTGCCGGCTATGCTTATGATGAAGAACAGCAGGTGTATTACTCAACACTTAATCCGTGGCAGCGTCATTTCGGTTTTGGCGATATTTATGACGAAGCAGCAGCATACGCTAATATGAGATATACTACTTTCAAGGCAGACTTTGAATATGACGGACTTCTCTGGAGACTTCAGTGGTGGAAAGGTCAGTATGGTATTCTTGAAGGCGCTGAAATGGGTGTTTATACAAAAGACCCTGAATCTACATCTGATTTCTACGATTGTGCAGCCGATGACCAGCTTCTTGAAATGAGCTTTGAATATTACCGCACAGCTAAAGATTTCAAAAACAAAAACAGACTTTTCTATCGTGAGGAGCAAGAGCACTGGTGGCTTACAGGCTTTAAGGTAGGTTATGTGGCAAATTCAGACTCAAACTCAAGCGTTGTTAAGGCAACCCTTAAGGCTTATGACGAAGAAATGGCTGACGGAATTGAATCAGGTCTTCGCAGACTTACTGACAAAAACGGCGTTAAAGTAAGTGGCTTTGTTGAATACGGATCAAACACACCTGCAGATTGCTATGACTACTATATCAGAAATGGCAACACATTTACAATTGTATGGCAGACAAAAGGTTACAAAAATCATCAGACAAGCACAATTGAGCCTGATGCATAATGAGTTTATATGAGCGAGGAGTTTTCCTCGCTCTTTTTTTGTTGTTAAAAAGTTGCAAAATCAAGTAAATTTTTAATGCTAAAACTAATGTTTTTCATATATTTGAAATATATTATAAAAAATCGTGTATTACAGTTGAAAAAAGCTTGATTTTAGTGTAAAATATACAAACAGATTTTAATTTTTAATGTTTTTTATAAATTTTTTTGGAGGATTTGTATGAATTATAGCCTTACAAAGAAACAAGCAAAAGAACTTGTTGAATCAAAGCTTTCTCATTTTATCGGTGTTAATCCCGATGAAGCAACAAATGAGCAATTTTATAAAGCTATTGCCCTTATCGTTCGCGATATGATGAGTCAGGGCAGAGCAGAATTTTCAAAGGAAGGCTCTAAAAAAGGAACAAAGCGAGTTTATTATCTCTGTATGGAATTCCTTATGGGCCGTTCACTTAAAAACAACCTTTACAACTTAAATCTTACAAAGGTTTTTGAAAGCGTGTTAAAGGATTACGGCATCAAGATGGAGTCAATCTATGACTGTGAGCCTGATGCAGGTCTTGGTAACGGCGGTCTTGGTCGTCTTGCAGCTTGCTATCTTGACGGTCTTGCAACTCAGGGTTACGTTGCAAAGGGATACTCAATCCTTTATGAATATGGTATTTTCAAACAGAAATTAGTTGATGGCTGGCAGACAGAACTTCCTGATTTCTGGCTTCCCGGCGGTGACGTGTGGCTTGTCCCTCACGAAGAAAGCGCAATCAATATTAACTTTGAGGGCGAGGTTCGTGATATTTGGGAAAATCAATATCATCACGTTGAAATTGAAAATCCAACAGTTATTCAGGCTGTTCCATATGATATGTGCGTAGCAGGTAAAGACGGTAAGGGTGTTTCTGTTCTTCGTCTTTGGTCAGCAAAAGCACCGGGTCTTGATATGGCACTCTTTAATCAGGGTGACTATATGAGAGCTATGGAAAGAAACGCTATGGCTGAGGTTATCAGTAAGGTTCTTTACCCTGCAGATAATCATCCTGAAGGCAAATCACTTCGTCTTCGTCAGCAGTATTTCCTTGTTTCTGCATCAATTCAGGACATTGTTCAGCATCATCTTCGTGAGTTCGGCACAATGGATAACTTTGCAGAAAAAGTTGCAATCCACGTTAACGATACTCATCCTACAATGGCAATTCCTGAACTTATGAGAATTATGCTTGACGAGTGTGGTTACGGTTGGGACGAAGCATGGAACATTGTTACAAATACAGTTGCTTATACAAACCATACGGTTATGAAAGAGGCTCTTGAGTGCTGGCCTGAGGACCTTTACAAGCGTCTTATGCCTCGTCTTTGGCAGATTACAAAGGAAATTGATAACCGTTTCCGTTCTTATGTGTGGGAAAGCACACACGATGCTGACAAGGTTGAGCGTATGGCGATTATGTCAAATGGCATTGTAAGAATGGCAAACCTTTGCGTTGCAGGCTCTCACTGTGTAAACGGTGTTTCTGCGCTTCACAGCGAAATTCTTAAAGACACTGTTTTCTCAGATTTCTATGCACTTACACCAAACAAATTCACAAACGTTACAAACGGTATTGCTCATCGTCGTTGGCTTTGTCAGGCTAACCCGAAACTTACAAATTACCTTACAGAACTTATTGGTGACGGATTTATTAAAGATGCAGACAAACTTCTCGATTTGAGAAAGTATAAGGACGACAAGGCAGTTCTCGAAGAGCTTGGCAAAATCAAACGTGCTAATAAAGAAGAATTTGCAAAGTATGTGCTTAAGCACAACGGAATTCAGCTTGATCCGGATTCAATTTTTGACGTTCAGGTTAAGAGATTGCACGAGTATAAGCGTCAACAGCTTAACGCACTCAATATTCTTTCACAGTACCTTGCAATCAAAGAAAATCCAAATGGTGAGTTTATTCCTCACACATATATTTTCGGTGCAAAAGCGGCATCAGGCTACTTTATGGCAAAGAAGATTATTTCATTCATCTGTGCGCTTGCTGACGTAATCAACAACGACCCTGATGTTAAGGGCAGACTTAAAGTTGTTTATGTTGAAGATTACAACGTTACACTTGCTGAAAAGCTTATGCCTGCGGCTGATATTTCAGAGCAGATTTCACTTGCGGGTACTGAGGCATCAGGTACAGGTAATATGAAACTTATGCTTAACGGTGCAGTGACGTTAGGTACAATGGACGGCGCAAACGTTGAAATTTATGAGGCGGTTGGCGACGAAAACATCTACATTTTTGGTATGAGCACTCCTGAGGTTGAGCAACTTAAAAAGCGTGGCTACAATCCTGAAATGTTCTATAACAACAATGCAGAACTTCATAAGATTCTTGACTTTGCAAATGCAAACGGCATTGGCGGAAAGATGTTCCACGAAGTAACAGCGTCGATTATTCACCATGATCCATATATGGCTCTTGCTGATTTCGAGGATTACAGAAATACTCAGCAGAGAATTTCTAAGGATTTCCTTGACCGTGATAACTGGAACAAGATGTCACTTATGAATATCTCAGGCGCAGGCAGATTTGCTGCAGACCGTGCAATTAACGAGTATGCCGCAAACATTTGGAACGCAAAATCAGCACTTAAAAAGTAAATATAATTATAAAAAAGAGAGACAGAGCAAATTGCCCTGTCTCTTTGCATTTCTACAAATTGGAGTTTGTCGATGTGAATGCAAAATGCAAAGTGCAAAGTGCAAAGTGTCGGAACTGCGTTGCTGATTTATAATTTGCTCCCTCTGACGAGGGAGCTGTCGAGCGATAGCGAGACTGAG
>CAYXMF010000018.1:0-17577 GCA_964465845.1 uncultured Eubacteriales bacterium
AATTTTAATTGTTGTACAATAGAAAGTGCAAGGTTACTATAAATTAGACAATTTCATTTATCTTCTAATAGGTCAAAATCTTTTATCATAAGATAAAACAACAAGAAAAAAAGCAAGCATTTATCCGTTTTGGATTTATGCTTGCTTTTTGTTTTACCATCTTCTGTCTTTTGCGTTGGGACAGTTTTGCTTTTTAAATGCGGCTCTGAATTCAACATAGCAACCACATTTCATACACACACCTGAAATTAAATGCTCACATTTTTTGCATTCGTTCAAGCGTTGAGAATAAAGCTCATCATCAGCTTTTTCATTTGGTTTTAGTTTATCAATTCTTGTAGTTATGCTTTCAAGCACATCTTCCTCTGCCATTTCGCGAAGCAGACATCTTTTACACTCTTGCATATTATTCAATCACGAATTTCACAACAGAGCAAGGTGGAAGTGTTGCATAGAAACCGTCAGAAATCTTTCTGAAATCGGTGAATTCTGCAGTTTTTACATTGTCAGTATCGTCAAAATCATTCTTATCGTGAATATCGCCGGTAAGGATTTCAGCTTTGATACTCTTAATCTTTGTGTCGGCAATCTGACACTTGATTTTTGCAGATTTCTTTGCAGAAGTGTTTACAATAGTTGAGTAAATAACACCGTTTTCATCCACAGAAGCAGATTCAATAAGCTGAGGAAGTTTAAGGTTACCCTCATCACCCGGATATTTTTTGTGGTCAACAATGCTTGTATCAGTTGTAATAAATGAGCCGAGCAAAGTGTTTTCCTGATGCTCTTTAAACATTTTGAAAACATGATATGTAGGAGTAAGCACCATTTTTTCGCCGTCTGTAAGAGCCACAGCCTGAAGCACATTGACGGTCTGTGCAATATTAGCCATTTTGATTCTGTCACTGTGCTTGTTGAAGATATTGAGTGTAAGACCTGCAACAATGGCATCTCTCATTGTGTTCTGCTGATAGAGGAAACCGGGATTTGTACCGGATTCAACATCAAACCATGTACCCCACTCGTCAACAATAAGGTCAACTCTGTGTTTCGGGTCATACTTATTCATAATCTCAATATGACGGGTAATGATTTCATCAATTTTATATGCTCTTGCAAGAATTCCGTAATACTGTTTTTCGTTGAAATCAGTTGCAGATTTCTTGGTTCTTGTTTCGCTATCCCAGATGTCTGTGTAATAGTGAAGTGAAAGTCCGTCAATTCTATGGTGTGCTCTCCACATTACCTTATCAGTCCAATGATAATCCTCTGCATTAGGACCACAAGCAACTCTGTAAATCGTATTGTTATTATCATAATTTCTTACATAGGTGTTGTATCTAAGATATGCCTGTGCATAATCTTCAGGAAGAAAATGACCGCCACAACCCCAGTTTTCGTTACCTACACCGAAGTATTTAACTTTCCAAGGCTTTTCTCTGCCGTTAGCCTTGCGAAGCTCTGCCATAGGTGATACACCGTCAAAGGTCATATACTCAACCCATTCACTCATTTCCTGAACAGTACCTGAGCCGAGATTACCATTCACATAAGCCTCACAACCAAGCTGTTCACAAAGCTCAAAAAATTCGTGAGTACCGAAAGAGTTATCTTCAACCACACCGCCCCAATGGGTATTTATCATTTTTTTGCGGTTTTCTTTCGGGCCTATGCCGTCTTTCCAATGGTATTCGTCAGCAAAGCAACCGCCGGGCCAACGGAGAACAGGAATACCCATCTCTTTAAGAGCCTCAACAACGTCTTTTCTCATACCGTTTACATTAGGTATTGGAGAATCTTCACCAACATAAAGACCTTCATAGATACATCTGCCAAGATGCTCGCTAAAGTGACCGTAAATGTCTTTGCTGATTTTACTGATTTTTTGATTTGGGTTAATTAAATACTTTTCCATGGTTTTGCTCCTTTATTTTTATCACCATAAAAATAGTATCATTTCTTTTGACTTTTGTAAACAAAAATAGTGCAAATTTGAATTGCTTATGATATTATACTTTTACAGAAAAAGGTGAGATAATTATGACAACTGGGGAATATTTAAAACAAATTGACGAAGTAAATGAAAAGGGAAATTTTAAGGCGGAGTGGTCTTCTCTTTCTCAACACAAAGTACCTGAATGATATATGCACGATAAATTAGATGTGTTTATTCATTTGGGAATTATTTGGTAACAAGTGGTATTCAAGAGGAATGTACGACAAGAATGTACGAGAGTTTGAGCATCACAGAAAGCCTTTATGTATTCCAGATGCGTCCATCAAAAACAGTAATAATAAAAACAACGAATCTTTTATTGATACAATTTTAGTTTAGTGATAAAATACAAATGAAAGTTGGTGACAAAATGCAGAATTTAAGTTTTAATGATTTTCTTAATGCAGATTTCAGACTTTATGAAAATAACCCTATACTTAAAAATCCGTTTAACAGTTTTGTTATTGCTGACCCAAGTGTTTTGACTCCAGATGTATCGCACGACGGAAAGTGGCATTTGTTTTGTCACACATTTTTTGGTGTTTACAGATATGAGAGTGATGAAGGAATTAGTTTTAAGAACACAGGTAAGATTGTAAATCGTGCAATGCGTCCAAATATCAATTATATTGATGGAAAATACTATCTTTTTTATGAGAGAACACGGCCTGTAATCTTTAATCTTTTAAGTCTTGTGGGTGCAAAGTGGAAATCAGAGATTTACTGTGTTGAGTCAACAAATCTTATTGATTGGACAAAGCCATACTTGGTAATCGGTAAAACTCGTGATTATGAAGAATATAAGAATGGGTTTGCTATTTCTAATCCATTTTTGATGAATACAGAAAACGGATATCGTATGTATTACTCTTGTGGACAGACTTTTATTCCTGACTGTGGTTTTTGTGAGCCTACTCACGTAAGCTTTGCAGAGAGTGAAAACGTTACAAGTGGCTATATTTCAAGAAAAGAGCCTATAATCAGCCCTGACAAAAATGTTGAATATTTGAACCTTTGCTCAGGTTGTTTGAAGGTATATAAGCTTAAAGACTGCTACATAGGACTTCAAAACGGACTTTTTGAAAAAGATGGAAAAAGTCATTCGGCAATTATGCTGTTAAAATCCCAAGACGGTGTTAATTTTGAGTTTGTAAAACCATTTTTAGTACCTGGGATTCAAGGCAACAGCAAATGGATGGCACAATATGTTTACGCGTGTTGTCTTACATATTACAAAGGCAAATTAAGACTTTATTTCAATGCAAGAAATGTGTCAAATAATCTCACGGGCAGAGAATGTATTGGAATATATGAGGCAGAAATAGAATAAAACAGATTTAGATGGTGGCAGGTTTTTCCTGCCACCTATTTTTTTGAAAATTGTGTAGAAAATAGTAGAAAAATGTGAAAAATATGCTATAATTATTTTTAATATTCTGAAAGTGAGAAATGTAATATGGAAAAGTTTTTTAAGCTTAAAGAACGTGGGACAACCGTAAAAACAGAACTCATTGCAGGAATGACTACATTCTTTGCAATGGTTTACATTCTTATGGTTAATGCAAATATGTTTTCTGACCCGTTTGGCGACGGCTCAAATCCGCTCGGTGTTTCATACGGTGCAATTTATATTGCGACTGCTATTTCTGCGGTTGTAGGTACAATTCTTGCAGGTGTGCTTGCAAATCTGCCTTTAGCACAGGCAAGCGGTATGGGACTTAACGCATTCTTTGTTTACACGGTTTGTATCGGTTTTGGATTATCTTACGCAAACGCATTGGTACTTGTACTTATTGAGGGTATTGTTTTTGTTCTTCTTACTGTAACGGGACTTCGCAAAAAGATTTTTGAAGCACTCCCCCACGCTGTAAGAGTTGCAATTCCATCAGGCATTGGTCTTTTCATAGCACTTTTAGGCTTTCAAAATGCAGGCATTGTTGTTCCTAACAGTTCAACTGCTGTTGATTTGGCATCTTTCAATCTTCTCACTCAAAGCTGGGGCGACATTATGCCCATGCTTGTAACCGTATTCACACTTCTTGCTATTGCAATTATGAGCCACAAGAAAATCAAGGGTGCGGTACTTATCGGTATTCTTGGTGGTATGGGACTTTATTATTTATTAGGTCTTACTGTTGAGGGATTTTACGCTGAATTCACTCTTAATGTGGTTAGTCCTGTTCAGGCTTTCAAAGAATTTGGTGAACAGTCACTTTTTACAGTCTTTAAAGAAGGCTTTGATTTTTCTGCATTTGAGGCTGAACACGGAACTGCAAACCTTATTCTCACAATTCTTACAACTGCTCTTGCTTTTTGTATGGTTGATATGTTCGACACTCTCGGTACTCTTTATGCGGCTTGTGAGCGTGCAGACTTACTTGACGAAAATGGCGAGCCACTTAACATGAACGAGGGCATGCTTTCAGATGCTATTGCTACTACTGCAGGTGCGATTTGCGGTACATCAACTGTTACAACATTCAGCGAAGTAAATGCAGGTGTTGCGGCAGGCGGACGTACAGGTCTTACCTCCGTTTTCTGCGGAATTTTCTTCTTTATTGCAATGTTCTTAAGTCCTATTGCACAGCTTGTTCCAAGTTGTACTACTGCAGCGGCTCTTATTTATGTAGGACTTCTTATGGTAGCCTCTATTAAAAACATTGACTGGAACGATTTGAAGGTTGCTGTTCCTGCATTCCTTACACTTTCAGTAATGCCATTTACATACAACATTTCTTACGGTATTGCTTTTGGTCTTATTTCATATATTGTTATCAGCATTTTCTGCGGTGACATTAAAAAGATTAAGGGCAGTTCATGGGTAATCGCATTCCTGTTTATTGCGATGCTTCTTCTGACACATTAAGACTAAATACTAATATGCAGCAAAAAGCTCCGTCACAAAACATGACGGAGCTTTTTTGATGTAAAGTTTTATATCTTATATGCCTTTTCAACAGGAACAGTACACAAAATTCCTCTTGCTTCTGTACGAAGCCCGAATTTATTGTTTACATCATCCATAATTTGATTGCTGACATTTGCGGGAGCGAGAATAAATATAATTTCTCTCTCTTCTTCAATGTCAATCTGTACAGCTTCTTTAATCTTTTCTGACTCTGCTAATCTTCCGCGGATTACCGTTCCGCCTGTGGCACCTGCTTTTTTAGCAGTTTCCATTACGGCATCAACATATCCCTGCCCTACAGCTATCATAATCAGGTTATGCTTATGTTCATTTTTCATTTTAGTTTCGTCCCCTTTTAATGTGTCTTCAGGTAAATTATGATTAAGTATCTCTGAAATTAAACGGTTTACGGCAGTCAATTGCAATACAATCATCAGCCCGCCGAACTCGGAATAGCTGTTGAAATTTTTCCCGAAATCCGCCATAAGCTCTTTTACTGCATTTTCAGCGGCAAAGCTTATGATGATGTCTTTATCATTACTGCCCAGACCGAAAATATCCATCATTTCAGTGGGTGCCGTACCAAAGCCTACACATTGGAAATGCATACGAATATTTTTACTGTTGAGCTTTTCCATAAGCTTTTTGCCCTTACCGAGTTCAACGGTGGACAGCAACGTCATAACGCGTTTTGGCTGTTCTGTACTCATATACACTCCTCCTCAAAATAAACGATATCATCCTCAATCGCCATAAATTCATCGCGTGCCTTTTTAATTTGTCTGCGGCGTTTGATATTACTGCTGAAGCCCAGCACCTGTATAGTAATCAGCGGTGCCATGGCAACCATTGCCACAAGACCGAAGGCATCTGTCATCACATTTCCGCCAAGCACCTCGCAGGCTCCCATTGCGAGTGGAAGCATAAAGGTTGTTGTCATAGGACCGCTCGCAACTCCGCCCGAGTCAAAAGCGATACCTGTATAAATAGGCGGTACAAAAAAGCTTATAATGAGAGATACGGCATATCCCGCAATGAGAAACGGCAAAAGCGGAATACCCGTAAGCACACGCAGCATTGAAATTCCCACTGACACGCCGACACCGATTGACAATGCGTAGCCCACGGATTTTTGCGTAATTGCACCGTTTGTAACCTCGACAACCCGTTTTTTCAGCGAATGAACTGCCGGCTCTGCCGAAACTACAAAATAACCCATAAGTATACCGATGGGAATAATCATATATTTATAATTGCTGTCAGCTATTGTTGACCCGATAAGCTTACCTGCCGGCATAAAGCCCACATTTGCGCCTGTAAGGAACAACACAAGCCCTATGTATGTATAGATAAAGCCCACGCATATTTTCGCAATCTGATGCTTATGAAATCTGCGTGAAATAAGCTGGAAAACAACGAACATAACCACGATGGGAAGAAATGCAACGAGCACCTCTTTTCCGTATTCGGGGAATGCATGCAGAAACTGCATAAAAGCGTCTTTTGTTGTTTCAACCGCGGGAATTACAGTTTCGCTTGTTTCCGGTGTGGGATTATAACAAATACTGAGAATCAAAACCGAAAGAATAGGACCAATACTGCAAAGAGACACCAGACCGAAGCTATTCTCACCCGAATTCTTTTTACGGCTCATTGTTGCCATACCCGTACCGAGTGCCATAATAAACGGCACGGTTATTGGTCCCGTTGTGACTCCGCCGGAGTCAAAAGCGGTAGGGACAAAATCATCGGGAACAAAAAATGCAAGCAGAACAACGACGGAATAAAAAACAATAAGCAGTTTTGCAAGAGGAATACCAAAGCGTGTACGCAGCAATGCTATAACGAGAAACGCACCTACTCCAACAGCAACACACATAATCAAAACGGTATTCGGAATAGACGGCACCTGCTCTGCCAATACCTGCAAATCGGGCTCTGCAATAGTAATCAATACACCGAGAACAAAGCAAATAACCACGGGCAATATTATCTTTTTTGATTTGCTTATTTGTTTACCTATACCCTCGCCCAACGGTTCCATTGATATACCTGAACCGATATTAAAAAGGCTCATTCCTGCAATTAAAAGTAATGTGCCGAAAGCAAAAAGCACAAGCACTCCGGAATTAAGAGGAGATACTGAAACGCTGAGCAACAAAACAATTGCAGTTATGGGCAAAACAGATTGAAGGGATTCTTTTAAAGAACCATATATTTGTTTCACTTAACAACCTCCATTAAAAAACACAATAAAAATACCGGAGTTCTTTAAGAAAGCAAAGTTCTCCGTTTTTATAAATTCATCTTATACTTATTATAACGGAAAATAGTACCGTTCGTCAATAAGTCAAAGTTTATGTTTAAAATAAATTTACAAAATACAAGATATTGTATATTTTTCGGCAAATAACAATGTTATTTCATCGACCTGATATTATTAAATGTATCTTGCCGTTATTTTTATTTATTCTATTGAATTTGATTTCTAAAAAGTATATAATGACTTTGACAAATTTGTAATATTAGTAATCACATGAAATGGGGTTTATTTATGGCAAGATATGCAATTTACGGTGCAGGTTCACTCGGTACTGTACTCGGTGCATTTATCACTAAAAACGGTGGCGAGGTTGACCTTATCAACCGTAACAAAGCACACGTTGAAGCGCTTAACACAAATGGTGCAAAAATTATAGGTACTGTTGAAATGACTGTTCCCGTTAAAGCAATTACACCCGACCAGATGGAAGGCAAATATGATGTTATTGTTCTTCTTACAAAGCAGTTGTTCAACAAAGAAGTTGTAACAATGCTTAAAGATTACCTTACAGACGACGGTGTTGTTGTAACATTACAGAATGGTATTCCTGAGCCAGGAATTGCTGAAATTATAGGCACAGAACACACAATGGGTTGTGCAGTTGAATGGGGCGCAGCGTTAGTTGAACCAGGCGTTTGTGAGCTTACAAGCGACAAAGACTCACTTTCATTCCATATGGGAAAAATGGACGGAATTACTGACGAGCAGTTCAAAATGGTTAAAGAATTACTCGAAATGATGTGTCCTGTTCACGAAGAAGAAAACCTTATGGGCGCTCGTTGGTCAAAGTTGCTGATTAACTCTACATTTTCAGGTCTTGGTACAGTTGTTGGCGGTGTTTTCGGTGATGTTACTGAAGACAAAGCAGGTCAGAAAGTTGCAATTCGTTGTATGAAAGAAATTATTGATGTTGGTCACGCGTCGGGCATTGAATTCGCACCTGTTCAGGGTAAAAACATTGTAGGTCTTTTCTATTGGAAAGGCGCATTAAAGCGTGCATTCGGTTGTTTCTTACTTCCTATTGCACTTAAAAAGCACAGAGATATTGAACCATCAATGCTTCAGGATTTAAAGAAAGGCAAGCCTTGCGAGGTTGACGCAATCAATGGCGTTGTTTGTGATTTTGGTAAGAAGTACGGTGTGGCCACACCAATTAACGACAGAATTGTTGAGATTATCAAGAAAATCCAGAATGGTGAGCTTGAAGCTAAGAAAGAAAACTTTAGACTTTTTGATGACTTACTTTAATATACACATAAAAAAGTTACGGACAGAGGTTATTCCCCTGTCCGTTTTTATTTAGTTCAGTTATTCAATGCAACAAGTACGGCGAGAATTATAAAAGCTACAAGTTCTAACCCGCAAGCAGTACAAACTGCAATATTAATTTTTCTGTAAACGCCTTTACCACGAATTGCTTTAATAAGGAAAATTACAAAAATTGCAAACGGTATAACACCAAACAAGAATATAATTAAAGCTGCTGATGTAGTATCGGTGAATTCATCATCATAAAGATAACCGTAATCATCTTCATAAAATTCTTCTGCTGCAAATTCAATATCTGCAAAAAGTTCCTCGTTGGTAATTTTATGAATTTCAAGTTCGTTGAAATTATGGTAATCAAAATATGTATTGGCAGGCAAACCTGTTTCATAGCAATCTACATAATAGTATTTGCTTTCATAGATTAAAAGGAATCCTTTAATTACTGTAAGCCCTGCTTCTTCAACAGTTGCTTTTACCTCATAAGCATCACAAAGTCCAAGTTTACTTTTATTGAATACAACAGTTTCACCAAAAAGATCTGACTTTTTAGCTATTACTGTATTATCTTCAGGGTATGTAAAATCTATTGTATATTCTTCGCACTCAGTACTGGCAATCCTATTATAATCGTCAATATAATCTTCACGAAGATACGCTGATGACATAGTCATACCATCCTTAAAATTGATGGTTGCAAATATTACCGTATCTTCGCTGTTGATTTCCACTTCAACATTTTTAATTGATGATTGTTGGGCGTCAGTCAGCACCACATCCCAATAAAGACCAAGAAAGTAAATATCAAGTACATCTGCATCTACTCGTTTAAAGGTATAACCGTCATAATAGATTTTAGTATAATCATCTGAAAACTCGATTACAGGGTCAACGGGAAATCCCCACTCGTCAACCGCTTGTGCAAAAGCGGGCACTACAAAGCAGGAAGAAAGCAATAAAACTGCAATTAAAACTGATATAAATTTTTTCATAGTTCTTCCTCCTTAGCTTAAATTGAGTTTTCTGTCAAGAATCCAATACTGCAAAGCATAAAGGACACTGGCAATTATTACTATAAGCAATATAACAACAAGCAGTATTAAATTCATTGCGACATCATACATTGTTCCGTCTAAATCAACAAACCAACCCTCAATACTGTCTATTCCAAAAATCATCAGAATGAAAAATACAACAGAAAGAACACTTGTTGTTCCATAAAAGATTGCAACCGATGTTATTACCTTTGCTTTTTTTGCCACAGTTGAGCCTATACTTATACAGAAGAACAAGAAAAGATTTGCAACTATTGGCAATAACAACGCTATAGCTACGCCCTCAAAAAACATTACCCATTCATAAGTCGGAATATCTGAAAGTAGTTCTTTGAGTTCGGTAAAAAAATTATCAAATTCTATATACTTAAATTCACTAATCAGAATGGTCACAATGGCATTGATAACCAAAACGAGCCCTGTTGCCCAACTTACCAATGTGCTTGATATAAGCTTAGAATTGATATGTTGTACTTTGCTTACGGGCAAGGTAAAGGTTAAATACCCCTCATCTGTATAAAAGTTTTTATAAAATCTTGAAAAAACCAAGACAATTGTCAAGACAACAAATACTACATAACTTAATGTTACAAGTCCCGAAAACAAAGATATAACACCATATACTATTTCAGGCAACATTTTATCGCTGTTGTATGCCATCTGAGTAAAGCCTTTGAATATTGAAAGAACTATTGTGGTAACTGCAGGAATCCACCACATTTTGAATAAGGCTTTTAAATCATATTTCAAAAGTTTTCTTAACATCTGAATACCTCCTTAAACAACTCGTCAAGAGATTTTCCTGTTTCATTTCGCTTTTCTTCTGCATTGCCTGACATAAGAATTTTGCCTGTAAAGCCTAAGAATACAAATTCATCAAGCACCTGTTCAATGTCTGTAATCAAATGTGTTGTAATTATAATTGATGCTTCAGGATTATAGTTACTTACGATTGTGCTTAAAATATACTCTCTCGCTGCCGGGTCAACACCTGCGATAGGCTCGTCAAGAAGATAGAGTTTTGCATTTCTTGACATAACAAGAATCAACTGAACCTTTTCTTTTGTACCTTTTGAAAGTGCTTTTAATTTTGACTGAGGATTAATCTGCAAATCATTTAAAAGTTTGTATGCTCGTTCCTTATCAAAATCTTTATAAAAATCTTCAAAATATGAAATAATATCGTCAACTTTCATTGACGGATTAAAATATGTACGCTCGGGCAGATAAGAAATGAGTGCATTACTTTTCTCCCCTACCTCGTTTCCGTCAACAAAAATTTCACCGCTATCTGCTTGTAAAAGTCCTGTAATTAACTTCATAAGTGTTGATTTACCGCAACCGTTTGGACCTAAAAGTCCTACAATTTTACCTGCAGGAATACTTAAATTCAAGTTTTCTAACACAGGAAAATTCCTTTTATATGATTTAGTCAAGTTCTTTACTTCAAGAACACTCATTTTATTACCTCCTCAATCATTTTTATAGCTTGTTCTTTTGTTATTGACAGTTGCTCCATATTTTTTGAGAATTCATGAACAAGCTGTTCTGCCATTCGTTTTCTGCAAGCGGCAACTACCTGAGTATCTTCCGTAACAAATCTGCCGAGAGTTCCTTTTGAAATAATAAGTCCCTCATTTTCAAGCTCTGAAAAAGCGTGCTGAACTGTGTTCGGATTTACCGCTGCCTCCAATGCAATTTGTCGCACTGTAGGAATTTGCTCACCTGCCGAGTATTCCCCTGACAGCACCTTTTTTACAATTCTTTCTGAAATCTGCAGATATACGGGTCTGTCCGAAGAAAATTTCCAAGCCATAATATCACCTCGCTTGTATTATTGTGCTAATACAATAGTACAACAGTTTACAATTATTGTCAATACATTTTATTTTGTTATTATTTCATAAATTTTACGGCATTTTTTTGTGTGTTAAATGATATATACTTCTTGAATTGTCAAGCGTTATGGTATATAATATTTATTGGTATGGGCGTTTGAAGAAAATCATAATTAAAGGAAGAAAAATATGGAATTTTCAAAGAAAAATGTCAAGACAATTCTTGGCTTAATCACATTTGCAATCGTACTGTTTTCTGTTTCACAAAATCTGGCATCTGTTGCAGTATTTTTGTCGGGAATTTTGAAAATTTTAGCACCTGTAATTGTTGGTTTTTGTCTTGCCTTTATTCTTAATATTCTTATGAACTTCTTTGAGAAAAAAGTTTTCAAAGCAATGGGTAAAAGCAAAAAGAAGATTGTTCGTTCATTGCTTCGCCCCTTAAGCCTTTTTTCTACAATCATTGCAATGTTCGGATTTATTATACTTTTGATGTTCATCATAATTCCGCAACTTGAAGATTCGATAATGTTGCTCGTTGAAAAAGTACCTGTTTATTATGCAAACTTTGTTTCATGGGTTGACTCTCTTGTTCTGAAATTCGGCCTTGATATAAGCACAGAAATGCTTCACAATCCGCAAATCAGAATTGAAGATATTATGGCTATGGCAGAAAAGCTTTTCACTTTTGAAGCTACAGGCAATATTGTGAACACTACAATGGGTGTTACTTCTTCAGTCGTTTCTGCTATTGTCAATCTTGCATTAGGCTTTGTAATTGCAGTTTATATTCTTGCAGAAAAAGAGAAAATTGGTAATTTTACAAACAGAATTCTCCAAGCAATTTTACCTGAAAAGGCATACAATAAAATTTGCAATGTTTGCTCAGTTGCATCAAATTCTTTCTCAAACTTTATTACAGGTCAGTTTACAGATGCACTTATTCTTGCGGTTCTTACATTCATAGGAATGCTTATATTCGGTTTTCCCAACGCCGCAGTTGTATCTGTTATAATCGGAATTTCGGCGCTTGTACCCGTAATCGGACCGATTGTTGGTGAGATTATAGGTTGTCTTATAATCTTTATGGAAAGTCCCCTTAAGGCGTTACTTTTCCTAATATTTATTCTTGTTTTACAAATGATTGATAACAACTTTATTTATCCGAGAATTGTTGGTAAATCAGTAGGTCTTCCGGGTATTCTGGTACTTATTGCAGTTATACTTGGAGGCAATGTAGGCGGAATTCTTGGCGTATTGCTCGGTGTTCCCACAGCATCAGCCATTTATGCTCTTGTAGTTGAATGGCTTAAAGAAAGAAAAAAAGAAACAGTAGTAATTTCAGACGAAGTTCCCGATACAACAGAACCGTCGGCAGAAATACAAGAGGAGTAAAAAATGCGTAAATTAGGCTTTGACAATGATAAATATCTTCGTATGCAATCTGAGCATATCAAGGAAAGAATAAGTAAATTCGGCGGTAAGCTGTATCTTGAATTTGGTGGCAAAATCTTTGACGATTACCATGCAGCACGTGTACTTCCGGGCTTTAAGCCTGACAGTAAAATGAAGATGCTTCTTCAACTTAAGGACGATGCCGAAATCATTATTGCAATCTGTGCTAAAGATATTGAGAAGAACAAAATCCGCAGTGACTTAGGCATTACTTATGACCTTGACGTACTTCGTCTTATTGATATTTATCACGGTTTTGGTCTTTATGTTGGCGGTGTTGTGCTGACTCAATATTCAAATCAGCCGTCTGTTATTGCATTTGAACAGAAACTTCAAAGTCTTGGCATTAACGTTTACCGTCACTACCCTATTGAAAACTACCCTCTTGATGTTCAGTTGATTGTAAGTGACGAGGGTTACGGCAAAAATGATTACATTGAATCTGACCATTCACTTATTGTTATTACAGCACCCGGTCCGGGTAGCGGTAAAATGGCAGTTTGTCTTTCACAGCTTTACCACGAGCATAAAAGAGGAATCAAGGCAGGTTACGCTAAATTTGAGACATTCCCAATCTGGAATTTACCTCTCAAGCATCCTGTAAACCTTGCTTATGAGGCTGCAACTGCTGACCTTAATGACGTTAACATGATTGACCCGTTCCACCTTGAAGCTTATGGTGAGACTACTGTCAATTATAACCGTGATGTTGAGAACTTCCCTGTTCTTAATACAATATTTGAAGAAATCTACGGTGAATCACCATACAAGTCACCTACTGATATGGGTGTTAATATGGCAGGTAACTGCATAATTGATGATGACGTTGTGCTTGCTGCATCAAAGAAAGAAATTTTACGTCGTCATTGTAACTACCTTGTTCAGCAAAAGAACAACAAGAAGGTTTCAAGCGAGCTTTATAAAATTGAGCTTATTATGAAACAGCTAAATATTACAAGTGATGACAGACCTGTTGTTGCGGCGGCTCTTAACATTTCAGAAAAGACAAATGCCCCTGTTACGGCGATTGAACTTCACGATGGCAGAATTATTACAGGTAAGGCAAGCGAGCTTCTCAGTTCATCGTCTGCTATGCTTCTTAACGCATTAAAGGCACTTTCTGATATTGGTGACGAAATCCTGCTTATTTCACCTACCGTATTTGAGCCTATCAAAGAACTCAAAATCAGAATGCACGAACGTGACACAAGTTTGCATCCTGATGAAATTCTTATTGCGCTTTCGATTTGTGCCACATTAAATCCGCTTGCTAAAAAAGCTCTTGAAGCAATTAAGGGCTTAAAGGGTTGCGATGTTCACGCTACAGTAGTGCTTTCTGACACTGACAAAGAAACACTCCGTAAGCTTGGCACAAATGCCACATACGAGCCATATAAGAAAAACGACAACTTATATTATAACTAAAGCGAGGCGGATGCGATGTTTCAGCATCCGCTTTTATAATAAGGTGAGAAGAGTCGAACCTTGTGGTGTTGGGGATGACAGATATGAAAATCAATCTTTCAAGTGCAAAAAAATTACAGAGTATAAAGGGCTTTGGCACATCAGCTTGCTGGTGGAGTCACTACTGCAAAGACGAGAAAACACAAAACGAAATTGCGGAACTTTTATATGGTGATACGGGACTAAAACTTAACATCTACCGTTACAACATCGGTGGCGGTACTGACGAGGGCAACTACAGAGTTCAAAATCCTTGGCGAAGAACTGAAAGTATGTATGTTTACGACCGAGAAAGCCAAGAGGGTTATTGGGATTATTCTCTCGACAAAACCGCAAAAGATGTTATGAGGAAATGTCTCCAAAAGGGCAATATTGATACTCTTATTGTATTTGCAAATTCTCCTCATTGGTCACAGACATCAACGGGACAGGCATCAGGCAGTTTAATGATGCACACTTGTAATCTGCCAAAAGCCAATTACAGAAAATTTGCTGATTATTTTTTAACTGCTACTCAAAGATTAATTGACGAGGGATTTCCCGTTAAATATGTAAGTCCCATAAACGAGCCACAATGGAAATGGGGCGGCTCTTATGTATGGCAAGAGGGTTGTCACTATGAACCTGAAGAAATGGCAGAGGTTATGCACATTTTTGCTGAAGAAATAATCAAGCGCAATATGAATGTTAAACTCTATGGTCCTGAAAGTGGCGAAATGATGGGCTTAACACCTGAATACCTTGATTTGCTTACTAAAGATGAGTTGGTTATGAGTGTTATGCCAATTTTTGCATACCATTCATATCACGATGATAACAATCCGCAAATCCGTGTCGATTTTAAAAATCAATTGGTAGTCCCCCACCCTGAACTTCGTTTTGATATGAGTGAATGGTGTGAGTTACCTAACAAGAGCCACACCAAAAACTTTAAAGGCGCACTTATTACTGCACGAATTATTGGACAGGATTTAATCTATGCGGGAGCACGTAGCTGGACAAGTTGGGTAGCAATAAATCAATATTCAATTAAGGAAGACGGATTTGATTATTCTGACGCTACACTTACTGCAACAACTGATTACAGCGAGTGGTATGTTGCAGAGCGTTATTACGGCTTTGCACATTTTTCAAAATACATACCAATAAATTCAATTTGTCTTGACAATGGATTTTTCCCAAATGAAAAGAATGATTTTAATGTATTCAGTTTCTTAACACCTGACAATAAGACTATTACGGTTATTGTAAACGAAGGCGAAACAACTGAAATTACGCTTGACGGTGATTTCAGCAAAATGGAAATCATTGAATCCACGCAAGAATACAAATTAAAAACCGTTTATGACGGTGTATATAAAAATACTTTTACAGTTAATGAAAACAGCATTCTGACTGTGATTAAGAAATAGAGGTAAGTAAATAAAAATGGATTTTGCAGTATCAAAACACCCTAATCCCCAATTTGAGAGAAAAGAGATAGAAATTCTCAATGGTGAATGGGATTTTGGATTTCAAAAAGCAAAAGTTGGATTTAAGTTTTCAACTGATGAAAGCAAGGCTCTTGAAATAAGGAACAAAAACGAATATACACATAAAATCAATGTGCCTTTCTGTATTGAAAGTGAACTTTCGGGCATCAGCTACAAGGATTTTATCAATATGGTATGGTATAAGAGAAACGTTGAAATCAAGAAGAATGGCAAACGCGTTTTCTTGAATTTCGTTGCGGCTGACCACCTTACAACTGTGCTTGTTAACGGTAAACTTGCAGGCAGACATAAGGGTGGTTATACTTCATTCAAGTTTGATATTACGGATTTAGTCTTTGATGGCGAAAACGAGATTTTTGTACTTTGCGAAGATGATGTTAAAAATCAGTTCGTAATTCGTGGCAAGCAAAGTGAATGGAAAAAGAGTCACGCTTGCGACTACACAAGAACCACGGGTATATGGCAGACAGTTTATATTGAATATGCACCCGAAAATTACATAGAGAATTTCAAAATTTACCCTGACCATAAAAACGGTCTTGTGACTGTCAACTTTAATCTTAAAGGTAAAGGAAATCTTACTTGTGAGGCTTTTTACGAAGGTAAAAGTGTTGGCAAAGCTGAATTTACAGATGCATCTGACAATGCAATTATGCAGATTAAGTTAGACGAAACTCACCTTTGGGAAGTTGGCAATGGTAAACTTTATGATTTGGAATTCACATTCGGTGAAGACAAGGTGTATTCATATTTTGGTTTGAGAAATATACGTCTTGACGGATTCAAATTCTTAATCAATGAAAAGAGCGTATTCCAACGTCTTGTTCTTGACCAAGGATTTTATAAAAAAGGTATTTATACTGCGCCAAGCGATGAAGATTTACTTAATGATATTAAGATTTCAATGGATTTAGGCTTTAATGGTGCGCGACTTCATCAAAAAGTATTTGACCCACGGTTTTTATATTTCTGTGACCAAATGGGCTACATTGTATGGGGCGAATATGCTAACTGGGGACTTGATTATTCAAACCCAAAGAGTGTTGACGTATTCTTGAATGAATGGAAAGAAGCCATAGAACGTGACTTTAACCACCCGTCAATTATTGGTTGGTGTCCGTTTAATGAAACTTGGGACTACAAGGGCAGACGTCAATATGACCCGTTACTTGCAACAGTTTATGATTACACAAAGGCTGTTGACAACACTCGTCCTTGCATTGATACAAGTGGCAATTTCCACGTAAAAACTGACATTTATGATGTTCACGATTACAGTTATGACGTTGAATTTTTCAAAAATAACTATGAGCGTCTTATGACTGAGGGCTATCTGTATGAGCATGTGCTTAATGATAATCCGGGCCGTCAGAAATACGGCGGACAGCCTGTATTCATCAGCGAATACGGCGGAATTAAATGGGTAAGCGACCAGTCAATTAAGTCGTGGGGTTACGGTGAAGACGTTAAAACTCCCGAAGAATTTGCTGACAGATATGTAGGTCTTACTGATGTTATTGTGAGCAACAGCAAGATGTTTGGTTTCTGCTATACTCAGCTTTATGATATTGAGCAGGAGCAAAACGGACTTTACACCTATGACCGTAAACGCAAATTCGATGATGAAATTTATGATAGAATTATTGCGGTGAATACAAAGGTTGCAGAAATTGAGAAGGAGTAAATATTATGGATTTTTGGGATTTGATTTCGGATATAACACTCATACTACCCGACTTTGTTAGCGATAAACAGCTTTCACCTAAAGTCCGCAAAATA
>CAYXMF010000019.1:0-16585 GCA_964465845.1 uncultured Eubacteriales bacterium
AAACGACCTTGCAAAATGCAAGGTCGTTCGCTTTATTTTAATATCTCGCCAACATTATTGAGAATGTATTTCGGACGGTAGGGAAATAAATCAATGTCACTCATTGATGTAACACCGCTGAGTACAAGCACCGTGTCAACGTTAGACTCAATACCTGCAATAATGTCTGTGTCCATTCTGTCACCGATAAATGCAATCTCTTCACTGTGGCAGTCGAGCTTGCGAAGTCCGTGACGAAGCATCAATGGATTGGGCTTGCCAACAAAATAAGCTTTTTTATTTGTCGCAATTTCAATAGGCGCAATGAGTGAACCCGTCGCAGGCATAAGTCCACGCTCGGTAGGACCTGTAATATCAGGATTAGTACCTATAAGTTTTGCTCCCTTTAACACTAATTCAATAGCCTTTTCAATTTTCTCGAAATTGTATGTTCTTGTTTCTCCAACAACTACGTAATCGGGATTTACATCGTTCATATAAATTCCCTGGTCATAAAGTGCCTTTGTAAGTGCCGCTTCACCAATAACATACGCTGTGCAGTTAGGCTTCTGGCTGCTTAAAAATGCCGCTGTAGCCATGGCGCTTGTATAGAAATGCTCAGCCGACACCTTTAACCCCATTCTTTCAAGCTTCATACTTAATTCGTGGGGAGTTTTTTCAGGGCTGTTTGTTAAGAATACAAATTTTTTATCATTATCTATCATCCAGTTGACAAAGTCAACAACACCGTCAAGAACTTTATTGCCGTGATATATGACACCATCCATATCGCTGATAAAGCCTTTTTTATTTAAAAGATTATTCATTTTGGTTTACCTCCGTCAAAATCATTCTAATGGAAAACGTTGTAAAAGTCAACCGAAAAAACAATGTATTATACTATTGATTATGTCACTTTAATGTGCTAAAATAAGTTATTATTTTCAGAGGAATGACAAAAATGATTGCAATAATCGACTACGGCGCAGGAAATCTGCAAAGTGTAAAAAAAGCACTTGATTTTATAGGCGCCGAAAGTGTAATTACAGATAATCCCGAAGTTATCAACGCTTGTGATAAAATTCTTCTTCCCGGCGTTGGCTCGTTTGGTGATGCTATGAATTCAATGACTGAAAAAGGACTTGTTGAAACAGTAAAGCAGAACGCTTTAAGCGGCAAGCCGTTTTTAGGTATATGCTTAGGACTTCAACTTCTTTTTGAGGAGTCCGAAGAATCACCGGGCGTTAAAGGTCTTGGTATATTCAAAGGCAAAATCAAGAAATTTCCGTCTGATATGAGACTTAAAATTCCACACATCGGTTGGAATTCGTTAAGTATCAAACAAAATGATACCATTTTTAAAGGTATTCCCGAAAACAGTTATGTTTATTTTGTCCATTCCTATTATCTTCACGCTGAAGATGAAAAAGATGTTGCAACCGTTACAAATTATGGAATTAATTTCCATTCTGCAGTTGGAAAAGATAATATTTTTGCAACACAGTTCCACCCCGAAAAAAGCGGTGATGTGGGTTTGCAAATCCTTAAAAATTTCGCATCAATGGAGGTAGAATAATGTACGCTAAAAGAATTATACCTTGCCTTGATGTTAAAAACGGACGAGTAGTCAAAGGTGTCAGCTTTGTAAATATTCGTGATGCAGGCGACCCTGTTGAATGTGCAATTGAATACAGCAAAAAAGGCGCAGACGAGCTCGTACTCCTTGATATAACCGCAACTCACGAGGGCAGGGGAACAATGCTTGAAATTGTCCGTCAGGTAGCCGATAATATCTTTATTCCATTTACAGTTGGCGGTGGAATTCGCACTGTTGACGATTTCAAAGAATTACTTCGCGCAGGTGCTGATAAAATTTCAGTAAACTCTGCTGCTGTGAGAAATCCTGACCTTATAAACGAGGCTGCATATAAATTCGGTAGTCAGTGTGTAGTTTGTGCCATTGATGCTAAACGCAATGATAAAGGTTGGGAGGTTTACCTTAACGGTGGTAGAATTCCAACAGGCATTGATGCCGTTAAATGGGCAGAAGAAGCAGTTAAAAGGGGCGCAGGCGAAATACTTTTGACAAGCATGGATTGCGACGGTCAAAAACAGGGCTATGATAATGCCCTTAACCGTGCAGTTTCAGAGTGTGTAGGCGTGCCCGTAATCGCATCAGGTGGCGCAGGTGCAAAATCCCACTTTCTCGACGCATTCAACGAAGGCAAAGCCGATGCAGTCCTCGCCGCATCACTCTTCCACTTCAACGAAATTCCGATTATGGACTTAAAACACTATCTCCGCGACAACGGAATATCAGTAAGATTATAAAGTGCAAAATGCAAAACGCAAAGCGCAAAGCGCAAAATGTAGGGATGATTCACGAATCGCCCGTTTAAGATTGTTGATTTTAGAATTTTTATGTGCTATACTGTGTTTGTAAAATAAAAATATGGGAGGGAGTGTTAGGTTGAAATTTTATGTAATAGGGCTTATTGCTATTGCCGTTATTTCGCTTGTGTTCAGTATTCTTGCTTTTTTAGGTAAAGATTTAATTTTGAGTAGTACATATACAAATGCAACTGAAGAAGAAAGAGCAAAGATGAACAAAAAAGCTTTAAGAAATCAAAGTGCAATATTTTTTCTTTTGCTTGCAATCACAACACTTTCAAATGCACTTGGCTTTTTAGTTAATCCGTTGTTTAGATACATACATATTGCAATGCTTATTGCAACGATTGTGTATTATGTTGTTTCAAATAAAAAGATAAAGAATAATAAATAATTTTATAAAATAAAAACGGCGAGGTCATTTGACCTCGCCGTTAATTTTGCGCTTTGCGCTTTGCATTTTGCACTTATTTTATCACTTCACAAACATCTTCAAGTGACTTTCTCACTTTATTTCTTGGACTCTCATCCGCCGAATGGCCTGTTGCAATAACAAGCCTTATTTTGCCCTCAATTCCAAAGAATGCACGAAGCTTATCTTCTTCAACCATACCGATAATGCAAGTGCCAAGTCCCAAATCTGCCGCCTGCAAGCAGTAGTGTGCAACTGAAAGTCCAATGTCATTTTCAGCCCATTTCTGACTGTTCTTTACTCTTTCCTGAACAAAAGACTTAAGTGTTGCCTCTTTTTCAGTAACAATAGCGAATGCAGGGCAATGCTCAACAAATTTATTTGCACCGTTTGGTTGAATGCAATCTCTGATTTTCTCTGCATTTTCTTCGCTGTTTACAATATAATATTTCCAAGGCTGTGAGTTGCAGGCTGATGGACTTAAGCGTGCCGCATCAACACATTTTAAAAGTAAGTCTGTGCTGACAGGCTCGCCGTTATAATTTCTGCAGCTTTCACGTTTTAAAATAAGTTCATTAAAGTTCATAAAAATTCTCCTTTCGGCTTTCTGAGAATAATTATATACCTAATTTTAATTTCATTCAATAATTTTGTAGACTTTTCAATAAAACTTTGTTAAAATAATATTGTATGTTTAGGAGTGATTAAATGGCACATCTTTCTCTTGATAAAAACTGCTTTTTAATGACCGAATTGTATGAACTCACAATGGCAAACGGTCTTTATATGAGTGGCAAGGCAAATGAAATCGCGTATTTTGACTTATTCTTCAGAAAAGTTCCTGATAATGGCGGATTTGCAATTTTTTCGGGACTCTCGCGAATTGTCGAACTCATTAAAAATATTTCATTTACAGAGTCTGATCTTGAATATCTTTCGTCATTGGGACTTTGTGACGGATTCGTTGACTATTTAAGAAATTTTAAATTTGAGTGTGATATCTGGTCTGTTCCCGAGGGAACACCTGTATTCCCCAATGAGCCTGTAATCAAAGTTCGCGGACCTATCATTCAGGCTCAGCTTATTGAAACCTTGCTTCTTGTTTGTATGAATCATCAAAGTCTTATTGCTACAAAAGCAAACAGACTTGTACGTGCTGCAAAGGGTACAGCGGTTGCTGAGTTCGGTACACGCCGTTCCATCGGTTATGATTCAGCATTCTACGGTTCCCGTGCCGCTTATATCGGTAGCTGCGTTGGTACTTCAGGTGTTGTTCAGGGCAAGGATTTCGGTATTCCTACAATGAATGCCATGATTCATAGCTGGGTGCAGATGTTCGACAGCGAATACGATGCTTTCTGTGAATATGCAAGACAATACCCCGATGATTGCTCACTTGTAGTTGATACTTACGATACAATTCGTTCAGGCGTACCAAATGCAATAAAAGCTTTTGACGATGTGCTGAAGCCTATGGGCAAAAGACCTGTAAGCATTCGTATTGACTCAGGTGATATAACATATCTTTCTAAAAAGGCTCGCAAAATGCTTGATGAGGCAGGCTATCCTGATTGTAGCATTACTGCGTCAAACTCGCTTGATGAACATATTATCAACGATATGCTTCTTCAAGGTGCAAAGGTTGACTGCTTTGTGGTTGGTGAGCGACTTATAAATTCTGCATCATCACCAATATTCAGTGGCGTTTATAAACTTTGTGCAGTTGAGAAAAATGGCGAAATTATTCCGAAAATCAATCTTTCCGAAAATGTAAGCAAAATTACAACCCCACACTCGAAAATGCTTTACAGACTTTTTGACTGTGATACAGGTAAAGCGATAGCCGATGTTCTCACTCTTGAGAATGAAAAGATTGACGATAGTAAACCGTATACACTTTTTGACCCTGATTTTACTTGGAAGCGTAAAGAAGTAGAAAATTTTGTTGCCCGCAAAATGCTTGTTCCCGTTTTTGCAAAAGGCGAGTGTGTTTATACCGAGCCGTCAGTTGATGAAATCCGTGATTATTGTTCAGAACAGATTGATAATCTGTGGGAAGAAGTTAAACGATTTGAAAATCCGCATGCTTATTATGTTGACCTTTCAGAAGAACTTTGGCGGGTACGTAAAGAATTAATTGAAGAATATAAAGGAGTAAAGAAATAATGAATATTTGGCACGATATTGACAGTGGCAGAATTACAAGAAAAGACTTTGAAGCAGTTATTGAAATTTCAAAGGGCAGTAAAATGAAGTATGAACTTGATAAAGAAACAGGTCTTCTTAAACTTGATCGTGTTCTTCACACATCAACTCACTACCCTGCAAACTATGGCTTTATTCCAAAGACATATGCTGACGATAATGACCCACTTGACGTGCTTGTTCTTTGTTCAGAGCAGATTGAACCAATGGCACTTGTGCGTTGCTATCCGATCGGCGTAATTTCAATGGTTGATGGCGGCCACGCTGATGATAAAATCATAGCAATCCCATTTGGTGATCCAACTTATAATGAATATAAAGATATAAGCCAACTCCCAAAACACATTTTTGATGAAATGATTCACTTCTTCAAGGTTTATAAAATGCTTGAAAATAAAGATACTGCAATTGATGAAGCTAAAGGCGTTCTTGCAGCAGTTGATATTATTGAAGACGCAATTGAAGGCTACAAAAAGAAGTTTGGATGATAACTGAATAAAAGCAAGATTTACACCTTATTCCACGCGGAATAGGGTGTATTTTTTTGCATTTTTCGATTGTATATGTTGCACAAAAAGATTTTGAAAAATTTGTAGAAAAATGCACAAATTAGTTTGCAGGTTTTTATTGATTTTTTTTTACTCTTATTGTATAATAAATGCGTTGAGTGGGGGAATTTTACACTCAAATTACACCAAATAGGCTAAATAGACAAAAATTAACTAAAAAGGAGTGAACAAAAAGTGTTTGTAAGTAACTATTATCATAATCTTGATTCTAAAAACCGTTTGTTTATTCCTGTGCGTTTCCGCGACCAGCTGGGCGAAAGATTTTACATTGTGCCGGGTCCCGAAAACAGCTTGTTTGTTTACCCTGAAGAAACATTCAACGAAATCGCTGAACAGTATCGAATGACACATCGCAATCTTAAAGAGCAAGAAGCTTTCTACAGCAGTGTCAGGGAAGCGGGCGTTGACAATCAAGGTCGTGTCACTCTTGATGCTGAACATGTTAAACATGCTGAACTTGAAAAAGAGGTTGCAGTAATCGGTGGCGGACGCAGAGTTGTAATTAAACCTCTTGAGAAGTTTAAAATTACTCAGTCAGAACAAAACAGAGCAATTGATTTCTCAGAAGATATTGATTGGTAGTTTGAAATGGAATTTTCACATATTTCAGTTTTGTTTGATGAAACAATAGATTCGTTGAACATTAAAAAAGAAGGTTTGTATGTTGACTGTACCTGTGGCGGAGCGGGGCATTCCAAAGCAATCCTTGAGCGCATCCCGGACGGCGTTCTCGTTGCTGTTGACCGTGACCCCGACGCCATACAGGTAATAACAGAACGAATAGGCTCTGCACCTCAGGTGGAAATAGTCAACGATAATTTTAATAATATAAAAAACATTTTAAGCGGCAGAAAAGCCGATGGAATACTCGCTGATTTGGGCGTAAGCTCATTTCAACTTGATACAGCTGAAAGGGGATTTTCTTTTCACCACGACGCACCGCTTGATATGCGAATGAGCAAATCGGGAAAAAGTGCATTTGATGTTGTGAATGGCTATACGGAATATGAGCTTGCAAATATAATCAGTCGTTACGGCGAAGAAAAATTTGCAAGAAACATAGCAAGAAACATAGTTAAAGCAAGAAATGAGAAGAATATAGAAACTACGTTGGAACTTGCAGAGATTATTAAAGATTCAGTTCCTGCAAAATATCGTCGTGACGGCCATCCGGCAAGAAAAACTTTTCAGGCAATAAGAATTGAAGTTAATGATGAACTTTCAACTCTTGCACAAGCTGTTGATGATATGTTTCATTGTCTAAAAGTCGGTGGAAGGCTTTCAATAATAACTTTCCATTCTCTTGAAGACAGAACGGTAAAAGAGAAATTCCGTGAATTTACTGTTGGGTGTACTTGCCCGAAAGAATTTCCTGTTTGTGTATGCGGAAAAACACCTGAAGGTAAACTTATTAATAAAGGTGTTTCTGCAAAACAGGAAGAATTAAATATGAATAACAGAAGTCGAAGTGCAAAACTTCGCACTATTGAACGTATAAAATAAGTTGTGGAAAATTAAGGCAAAGGAAGAGAAAAATGGCACAGTACAATAATTACAAATCTTATAATATTGAACAGTTCGAGCCGAGAACGGTATCGACAAGTAACGCTGCGCCTAAAATCAATCCTGTACCGCAAAAAAGACCACAACTTGAGCTTGTAAAAAAAGCAAGACCATCTGCCGCACAGGTACGTCAGGAATCTCAGGATGCAGCAAGACAGGCGAGAAAAATCTTTGCTATTGCAGTTGCGGTTTTAATGTTTATGGCAATGGTTATTTACAGCAGAGTTCAACTTGATGAAATTAACCGTGATATTAATTCTGTTGAATATTCAATAGAACTCGCACAGAGTGATACTATTAAACTGAATAACGCACTTAGTTCTATGATTTCAATTAATAATGTTGAAGATTATGCCGCCAATGTTCTTGGTATGGTAAAAGTTCAGGATTATCAGGTAGTCTATGTTGATTTGTCAGCAGAAGACAGCGTAGTAGTCGCAAATGGTGAACAGACTGAGCAGTCCTATGTAATAAATGATGCCAACAAGTAATATATTTTAAATGAAAGCAAAGGGAGTTGAGATTTCTTGACTCTCGTTGTTTTATTGTAAGAGACAGTTTAAATTATTGAGAGGAGCAGAAAAATGAACAAAAAACCTACAAAAAGAATGGAATTGCGTTCGCATATTGCATTTGGCGCATTCTGCCTTTTTTTGCTTCTTCTTATCGGAAATCTGTTCTGGATCCAGATAATAAACGGCGAAGAATATCGCCTTAAAGCAGAAACAAATCAGTTGAGTGATACCGTTGTAAATGCTAATCGTGGAACGATCTATGATTCAAATATGAAAGTTCTTGCTCAGAGTGCATCAGCGTGGCTTGTTTACATAAATCCTTCAAAAATCTCAACTGATGAGCAAAAAACACTTTTGATTGACGGATTTGTTGAACTTTTCGATTTGAACCGTGAAACAGTAGAGAAAAAAGTTAACCGTAGTGAAAGTGGTTATGAAAAAATAATCGGTCAGATTGATAATTCGCAAAAAGATGCGCTTAAAGAGTATTTGTCAGAACACAGCGACCAAAAGCTCAGCACAATTGTCGGCATTGACCCTGATACGAAAAGATATTACCCACTTGGCTCATTTGCTTCAACAGTTATTGGATTTACAGGCTCCGAAGATACTGGTCGTGCAGGTCTTGAGCTTAAATATAACGATGTTTTAACGGGTGAAGCAGGCAGAATTATTACTGCTAAAAACGCTTTGTCAGGTGAAATGCCTAATGATTATGAAACTACATACGATGCTGAGCAGGGCCAAAGCCTTGTGCTCACTATCGATGAAGTAATTCAGTATTACCTTGAACAACAACTTGCTCAGGCAATTGATGAAACTCAGGCTAAATATGCATATGGAATTGTTATGGATGTTAAAACAGGCGCAATTCTTGGTATGTCAACAATGCCTGACTACGATTTAAACTCGCCATATACAATTTATTCAAACTCAGTTCTTGAAGAAATTTCAAAAATTGAAGATTCAGCAGAACAGGCACAGGCTGAAAGTAATGCTTTGTATGCACAGTGGCGAAACCGAGTTGTCAGCGACTCTTATGAGCCCGGTTCAGTATTTAAACTTTTTGTTGCTGCTGCAGGACTTGAAGAAGGCGCAATTACAACAACAAGTACTTATAATTGCTCCGGTTCAATAAAGGTTGCAAACTACTATCAGCATTGTTTTAACCATAAGGCTCACGGTACTCAGACAATAGCTGAGGCACTTCCTAATTCTTGTAATACATATTTCATTACATTGGGACAAAAATTAGGCAAAGAAACATTCTTTAAATACTTTGAAGCATTCGGATTTACTGAGAAAACAGGCGTCGATTTGCCGTCAGAGGCATCTCCTGTTGCCGGTAAAACATATTACGACGTAAGTCAGATGGGTATTGCTGAACTTTCATCAGCATCATTCGGTCAGACTTTCCAGGCTACACCAATTCAAATGATTACCGCAGTCGCATCGCTGGGTAACGGCGGTAAGCTTATGACACCTTATATTGTTGATAAAATCCTTGACGAAGACGGAAATATTATTTCTGAAACTGAACCAACAGTTAAAAGACAGGTTATTTCAGAAAAAACTGCCGACTTGATGTGCGAACTTATGGAACAGGTCGTAGTTTGGGGTACTGCAAAGAATGCTTATGTTGCAGGCTACCACGTAGCAGGCAAAACAGGTACAAGTGAAAAACTGAATACTGATGACCAGTGTATCGCTTCTTTTGCGGGATTTGCTCCTGCAAATGATCCTCAGATTGCGGTTCTTATTGCTGTGGATGAGCCACAGTATTACGCAACAGGCGGCTCAGGTGCAGCGCCCGTTGCAGGCAGAATTTTTGAAAACATTCTTGCTTATCTTAATGTTGACCCGCAGTACAGCGACGAAGAAATGGCACAGGCAACTGTAACAGCTCCAAACCTTGTTGGTGCAGAGTCAGCAACAGTAAGATCAAAAGCAAGCGGATTTACAGTGAAAATAGTAGGTGAAGGCGATACTGTAGTTTCACAAATGCCTTCTGCAAATCAGTCAATGCCTAAAAACGGTATAATCGTGGTTTATACAGAAGAAAATGCTGAAAAACAGACATCAACAGTGCCTGATCTTACAGGACTTACTCTGTCAGAGGCAAACCGCATTGCCGTAAACGCAGGCTTTAATATTAAAATTGCAGGTACAACTCAGAGTACAGGTCAGGTTCTTTCTTATAAACAAAGTATTGAGGCTAATACAACTGCTGAGTCAGGTACAATAATTACAGTATATTTCCGCTCAAGCGAAAATGTAACGGATTAAGATGACAGGTATAATAGAACCTATTAGCGAGGTAACAATTTAATGAAACTTTCTACTCTTCTTAAGGATGTTGAAACGCTTTGTGCGTATGAAGATGTGGAAGTTGAAAGAGTAACGGATAACGATAAAGAAAATTTAGAAAATGCCTTGTATGTCTGTATTGACGGTAATCACGTGGACGGTCACTCGCTTGCAAAGTCTGCTTTGCAAAAAGGTGCTGTGGCAGTCTTAACATCTTGTGATTTGGGAATTCCCAATCAAGTGGTTGTTGAAAATACAAGATGTGCCTATTCAAAAATAGCGGCAAATTTTTATGGCAACCCTGCCGAAAAGTTGAAATTGATAGGTGTTACGGGTACAAACGGCAAAACGTCAACAACATTTTTCATAAAAGGTATTCTTGAAGCCTTAGGTGAAAAATGCGGAATTATAGGTACCGTGAAAAACAGTACGGGTGACGGCGAAAGTGAAGCAACACTTACAACGCCCGAGCCTATGAAACTTCATAAATTGCTCGGGCAGATGGTAAATAACGGGTGTAAATATTGCGTTATGGAGGTTTCGTCGCAAGGGCTCAGTCAGGAACGGGTTTGCGGATTGAATTTCGCAGTTGCAGTTCTTACAAACATAACTCCTGAGCATCTTGACTATCACGGCAATATGCAAAATTATATTGATGCAAAACTCCGACTGTTTGAAATGTCAGAATTTGCCTGTATCAATATTGACGACGATAATATAAAATCAGTAGTTGAGAAGATAAACTGTAATTTTAAAACAGTTTCGGCAATCTCAAATAATGCTGACTATACCGCCAAAAATATTGTCTGTTCTGAAAACGGCGTAAAATATGAATTTGTAGGTATGGATTGTATCGGCAGAATTGAAGTGAAAGTCCCCGGTAGATTTACTGTTTATAACTCACTTTGTGCAGTTGCGGCGCTTTTAAAATTAGGATTTTCTATTGATGATATATCAAGTGCCTGTAAAACGCTGGATTTTGTCAAGGGTAGGGCAGAAATTGTGCCTGTGCCAAGCAACTTTACTGTAATGATAGATTACGCTCATACCCCTGACGGACTCGCTAACATTCTTGAATGTGTCAGGGAAATAACAAAAGGCAGAGTAATAACCGTATTCGGTTGCGGCGGTGACAGAGATAAATCCAAACGTGCCGAAATGGGAAGAATTGCGGGTAGTCTTTCTGATATTGCCGTTGTCACAAGTGATAACCCAAGAACAGAAAATCCGCTTTTGATTATCAATGATATTCTTTGCGGAATGGAAAAATCAAAAGCAAGACTTGCTGTAATAGAAAATCGCCGTCAGGCAATAGAATTTGCACTCAGCAAAGCAAAATCCGGAGATACAGTTCTTCTTGCCGGCAAAGGACACGAAACTTATCAGATTATAGGGAATGAAAAGAAGCCTTTTGACGAAAGGCAGATTGTAAATAACTATTTCAACAAATTTTAGGAGAAAACAATGAATTTAAAAGCAAATGAAATTGCAAAAGCATTAGGAACATTTGTGGATTCTCAAAATATAATAAATCGTGTGTCAATTGACAGCCGTGATGTTGATGAAAACACCTTGTTTTTTGCTATAAAAGGTGAACGATTCGACGGCCACGATTTTGTGAAAGACGTTGCAGAAAAAGGTGTGGGCGCAGTTGTGTGCCACAAAAAAGTTGAGTGTTCAGCACCTGTTATCTATGTTGAAGATACAAAAGATGCTCTTCTTGATTTTGCTTCGTATTATAAAAGCACATTCCCGAATTTGCTTTTGATTGCTCTTACAGGCAGCGTAGGTAAAACCACAACAAAAGAAATGGTTGCCTGCGTAATGGAGCAAAAGGGTAAAACCCTTAAAACTGAAGGCAACTTCAATAATGAAATAGGTATGCCGAAAACACTTTTCAGACTTGATGAAACAATTGAAAATGCAGTCATTGAAATGGGTATGGATGGTTTCGGTCAGATTTCAGTGCTTACAAAATGTGCAAAACCGGACTGTGCAATTATCACCAATATCGGTGTTTCACATATTGAGATTTTAGGTTCCCGTGACGGAATTTTACAAGCAAAACTTGAAATTCTTGAGGGACTCAAAAAAGGTTCACCTGTATTTTTGAACGGTGATAACGATAAACTTTCAACAGTAAAACTTGATGATTATAAAGTCATTTTCTTTGGTATTGATAATAAAAACTGTGATGTTTTAGCAGAAGATATTAAAGAAATCGGACTTTCAACGGAATTTACCGCAGTGAAAGGCGATATAAAACAAAAAATTACAATCCCAACAGTTGGAGTTCACAATGTTTACGATGCCTTAACTGCTTTTGCAGTAGGTCTTGAGTACGGCGTTTCACCTAAAGATATTGCAAAGGGACTTGGCAGCTACACTCCGTCAGGTATGCGACAGAGAATTAAAGAAGTTAATGGTGTAACATTTATTGAAGATTGCTATAATGCAAGCCCTGATTCGCAAAAAGCAGGACTTAATTCGCTCTGCAAAATTGCAAAAAGCAGAAAAATCGCAGTTCTCGGTGATATGCTTGAGTTAGGAAGTTTCAGTGAAGAAGCACACAGAAGTGTAGGCGAATATGCGGCTGATTGCGGAGTGGATTTTCTTTATACAGTCGGTGAAGAATCAAAATATATGGCAGACAGCGCAGTAAAAGCAGGACTTGAAAATGTTCAGAGCTTTACTGATAAAACAAAACTCACAGAAATTCTTTTAAATGAACTCCGTGCAGGTGATACAATCCTTTTTAAAGCCAGTCGCGGAATGAAGCTTGAAGAAATTTTTGAAAGTATTTATAAACAATGGGATGTTTAATAAGGAGTTGTGATTATGAATATTTATGTAGCATTAGGTGCAACAGCCGTTCTGAGCTTTTTAATCGCATTTTTATTAGGATTTGTGCTTATTCCTTGGCTTAGAAAATTAAAATTCGGTCAAACTATTCTTGATATAGGTCCTGCATGGCATAAGTCAAAGCAAGGCACACCCGTAATGGGCGGAATTATGTTCATTGTAAGTACAATTCTTTCAGTTGTATGTGTTCTTGTAACAGATCACCTTATGGGCGGCAATCTTTTTGCAAGCGAACATATAATGCCTGATACTTTAAAGGTGAAACTTGTTGCAGGTGTTGTGCTTGCAATCGGTCTTGGACTTGTAGGCTTTGCTGATGACTATATTAAAGTTGTAAAAAAGAGAAATCTTGGACTTACTGAAATTCAGAAGACTATTCCACAGGTAATTCTTATAATCGGTTATCTTGTAACACTTTATATGAACGGACTTACCTATATGAAAATACCTTTTGTAGGTGCTGTTGATCTTAAATGGTTTTTCTGGATTTTCGGTATTGCAGTAATCTATGGTGCAGTTAATGCCGTAAACTTTACTGACGGTGTTGACGGACTTTGCGCAAGTGTAACATCAACAGCAGCAATCGCATTCTGTATCGCAGCACTTATGACAAAGTTTTTCGGTATCAGTATTTTAGCAGCTGCTCTTGCAGGCGGATGCTTAGGCTATCTTATCTGGAACTACTATCCGTCAAAGGTTATGATGGGTGATACAGGCTCAATGTTCTTAGGTGGTATGGTTGTAGCACTCGCTTATGCAATCGATTGCCCGTTAATTCTTGTATTCTTCGGGATTATTTACGTTATCGAAGCACTTTCAGACGTTTTACAGATTGGTTATTTCAAGATTACACATGGTAAGCGTATTTTCAAAATGGCACCAATTCACCATCATTTTGAAATGTGCGGATGGAAAGAGCGTAAAATCGTAACAGTATTTACACTTGTAAATATGATTGGCTGTGTAATCGGCTTAGCACTTTATTATTACGGAACAGTTAAAATCTAATTTATCAAAATTTATTAAGGCGGTGAGAAAATGGCAAAACAAAAGAAAAAAAGTCCGGCAAATTCAATATTTAATAAGGGCTCAATGGATATTCCATTCTTTCTTATATTAATGACTATTGTAACAATAGGTCTTATTATGCTGTTTTCTGCCAGCTATACTTACAGTTACTATTTCAGAACAAGCAGTTCAGAAATTTTTGTAAAACAGTTGATTTTCGCAGGTATCGGCCTTATCGGTATGTATGCGATTTCAAGAATTAGGTACGAATATTTCAGACTTTTTGCAATAATTGGTACAGTTGTGTCTATCGGACTTTTATTGCTTGTATTGATCTTGCCGGAATATAAACCAGGATTTAAACGGTGGATTGATTTAGGATTTACCACGTTCCAGCCGTCAGAAATTGCAAAGATAGGTCTTATTCTTATACTTGCATTTTTACTTGAACGCAACTACAAAACAGTTACAGGTAAAATTCCAAGTGAAATGGTGATCTGCAGACGAATTGAAGAAGTGACAAACGGCAGAGTTGTAATTTATAAATCTTTTACGTCAACCATTCTTTACGGTTTAATCATTCTTGTGTTTGCAGGTCTTGTTTACCTTGAAAATCACGTTTCGGGTACAATTCTTATGTTAGCATTGGGAATTATAATGTTATTCCTTGGCGAAGTTAAGTATAAATGGTTTGTAGTAGGCGTAGGTGCAGTTGCAATTGTAGCGATTTTTGTTGTTGCAAATCCTGATATTCTTAAAGAGTACGCAGGTGAGCGTATCGTTGCATGGCTTGATAAAGATTATGAGCCGTTAGGCGCACGTTGGCAGACGAATAACTCACTTTACGCAATAGGCTCAGGCGGATTTTTAGGAGTCGGATTAGGCCAGTCAAAACAGAAACATCTTTATGTTTCAGAACCACAAAATGACTTTATCTTCTCAATTGTATGTGAAGAATTGGGCTTTGTAGGAGCAACAATAATAATCGTACTTTTTGCACTTTTGGTGTACCGAGGAATTAAAATCGGACTTCGCGCAAAAGATCGTTTCGGCGCATTGCTTGCTATGGGCATTGTGTTCCAGATTGGTGTTCAGGTAGCACTGAATATTGCGGTTGTCAGTGACTTTATTCCAAATACAGGTATTTCTTTACCGTTCTTCTCAGCAGGTGGTACATCACTTATTATTTTGCTTTGTGAAATGGGAATGGTTCTTTCAATCTCCCGAAGTGCGAGAAAAAAGGAGTAACAGGGTATGAAAATTATGTTCGTTGCAGGCGGAACGGGTGGTCATATAAATCCTGCCATAGCCGTTGCAAATGAAGTTAAAAGATTAGATCCCAACTCTGAAATTCTCTTTGTGGGTACAGAAGGCAGAATGGAAACTCAGATAGTTCCCAAAGCAGGATTTGAGTTAAAAACCCTTAAAATGAATGGCTTTTCAAGAAGTCCGTCACTTAAAGGGATTAAACAGAATATTGATACGGCACTTCTTACATTAAAGGCTTCAGGTGATGCAAAAAAAATCATAAGTGATTTTGCTCCTGATGTGGTTGTCGGATTTGGCGGATATGTAACAGGTCCCGTACTTCGTGCAGCTGTCAAAATGGGTGTAAAAACAGCAATCCATGAGCAAAATGCTTTTCCGGGCGTGGCAAATAAAGCACTTGCAAAATCAGTTGATAAAGTAATGCTTACATCTGCCGCAGCCGAAAAATATATGAAATGCAAAAATCCTCCCGTTGTTACAGGACTTCCTGTAAGACGAGAAATTGTGAAAGCTGACCGTGATTATGCCCGTGCCGCTTTGGGATTAAAATCAAGTGATATGCTTGTACTTTCAATGGGTGGTTCATTAGGTGCAACTGCAATTAATAATGCAGTTGTTGAAATGCTTACTGCACTTAAAGATGAAAAAGACATCTGCTTTTTACACTCTACGGGTAAATACGGCAAATGGGTAAGTGAAAAACTTACCGAAAACGGAGTCGCTTACGGAAAAGGTACAAATATCGAAATCCGTGAATACATAGATAATATGGATGTTTGTCTTCCTGCTTGCGATCTTGTGATCAGCCGTGCAGGTGCAAGCTCTATCTCTGAAATTCAACTTTTGGGAAAACCGTCAATTCTTATTCCGTCACCGAATGTAGCTGAAAATCATCAGTTCCACAACGCAATGACATTGGCTGAAAATGATGGCGCAATCCTTATTGAAGAAAAAGATCTTGACGGCAAAGCTCTTGCAAAAACAGTTGCTGACCTTAAAAATAACCGTCAAAAATTAAATGAGATTTCACAAAATGCACTTAAAAATGCAAAAGCAAATGCTTTAAGTGAAATCTGCAGAATAATTATGAACTTAACTTAATAACACTTTTCACACGAACTGCATAGTATGTGACGAAAGTATTTTATACTCGTCAACTTGCTGTGAAAAGGGCGTGCGAAAATTGGAAAAAATAATAATTAACGGCGGTCACAGACTAAACGGAGAAATTACCGTGCAAGGAGCCAAAAACAGCGTTTTGCCGATTCTTGTGGCGACACTTCTTGTGAACGGAGTTTCAGTAATACATAACTGCCCGCTGCTTTCTGATGTAGAGGCAACAATTAAAATTCTTCGTTATCTCGGTTGCGTTGTTACCCGTGAAGGACACACCGTGACTGTTGACTCAACAAACGTGAGTCGCAATGATGTTCCCGATAATCTTATGCGCGAAATGCGGTCGTCAATTGTGTTTTTAGGCGGGATTTTAGGCAGAATGGGCAAGG
>CAYXMF010000020.1:0-16288 GCA_964465845.1 uncultured Eubacteriales bacterium
TATGCAATGTAAATAGTTCCCCATAATTTTTTTACATCGCCACGGGAGAGGCGATATTTTAGAGAGCTTCAATCACTTCACTCTCTGACCTAGCCGTGTGAATTCAAGTCACATTCGGCAGAGGTCGGCAAAAGAGCTCTAATTTTACCCGGACTTGCTTCCACCGCTTCCGCTTAATTAATCATAAAAAAGCAACGGCGGAAGACTGATGATACACACCCGAGTTATTACCTTAGGGATGTGTATCGCAATAGGGCTGAAAGCACACTTCTTAAAAAAGAAGACACTTCGCCCCATTACACCATTCCTATGGTTACACCAATTATACAAACTTTTTTCAGAAATATCAATAGTTTATTAATAAATTTTCGCATTTTTTCCAATACAGCCAATTTTCTTTTGGTCGATTTGTGCAAAAAGTCAAAAGGAAATTTTGTAATATCGCCGAAGTTGTGAACAATTTGTTAAATAGTGAACCTTGTGTCTATTAAGCTTCGTTTTTTCGACACAAAATGCATAAAGTGTTTGTTAAAAAGCCTCGTTTTTTTAACTACCACAATATATAGTGCTTTTAAAAGTTGAATAATCAAAATATCGAAAATACACTAAAAAGAGCTGTAAAAAACTTTTGTTTTTTACAGCTCTTTCAAAATCATTTATTTTGTAAATGTGAAATTTGCGTTTATATAATTTTCAAAATTAAAGTTCTCATCATAGCCTATACCGTCAACACAGGCGTAATTTATCATATAGACTACTCCATTTTTTGCAAAATAATAATTTTCTGCGTAATGGATTACTTCACCATTTGCGTTTAGGATTTTATAAGTATAGAAAGTACATGCCAATGCTGAGTTAGAAATCGTTGTTGTTCCTTTACTTGCTTTAAACACATATTCTTCGTCCTCAACCTCAACTTTTTGACCTGCATCCTCGAATGCTTCCGGTTGGTATTGCAAATCAATCTTTTCAAGATAAATATCAAAAGTTTCGTCTTCACCAAGAGTAGTCATTTCTACAAATTGAACATAGCACTTGTTTTCTGTTCCATCTTTATACATTTTGCCGTTCTCAGAAGCAGTCCATCCTTCTATAACATTCATTTCGTATTTAGTACCCTTCATAACCCCGTCTTTGATGACTGCACCGTCAATCTGAACAAAATACGTTTGATCTTCACCATTTTCAAATGTCACTACTTCTCCGTTTTCATCCGTTACGACAGCTATAACTTGATTGTTTTCATTTATAACTGTATTACCTTCTGCATCAGTATAAAGAATATAATCCTTACCATTTACTTCTGTTGTTTCACGCTTTTTTGAGCAACCAACAAATACTGTTACCATTAAAACGAGAACAAGTGCTATTGCTATAATTTTCTTTTCCATAATAATTCCTCCGTTAAGGATTTTTATAACTATCTTCTCGCAGGGGAGAAGGCAAGTTTTATTCTGTTACCGTTGTCAGACTCTTATTTGCTTCAGGTACAACGCCAATCCAGGTCTGTCCGCTGTTTACTGTCAATTCCTTACCATTTACACTCATAAACTTAAGTGCGCCCGATTTACCATCTTTTGTCCAATAAATCTTCTGACCTACACCGTTTGACACATAGAAGCCGTCACCCTGTGTGATTTCAAGATTCCATTCCTTATGGCCTTTGGCTGTATTGAGTGTGCTTACGGGTGTATACATAACAATTACATTTTCAACAGCCATTTCTTCGCCATTGTTGCCGTCTGTCATAATCTTATTATTAAGGTAATTCTTATAAACCTTATTTTCAGCATCATATTTAAATGTATGAACATAGCCTGTTGAGAAAGTTACTGTAATTGATGAGCAACTGCCTGTAACTGAAGTGTCACCCCAGACAGAGTTTGCACCATCAACAGAAACATTGTAAGGTTCCCAATCAGAAACGGTCTGTTTTGTAGAATAACCGATTTTTGAAATCGCTTTCTGAATCAACTCGCCACTTGTGCAGCCTCTGTGTTCTGAACTTGTACTTCTTGTTGTATCTCTGAAGAAATATGTGCCTGAATAAGTCAAGCCATCAATATTATTTACATTAAGGTTTTTGATTGTAGGATATGCAAGTGTATATCCGGTCTCATCACTGCCGCCCCAATGAACAAAAATTGCGTTCATACCCTTTGCGATTTCAACATAATCGTGACGGGCACTTCTTACAGGACCAACTTTACTTGGAATGTCTTCTGCATCGGCATAAATCCACATCATTCGTGTAATTCCGCCTTCAACAACACCTTCAATAACAATATCGGGTGTTGTGATGCCCCACTGAGGACGTGCAGAAGGGGAGTTCTCAACCATAATTGCGATTGGTCTGCCACCGATTGCGCTGTCTGACAAATCTGCCTTGCCTGTAAGAGTATTAACATTTTCAGGTAAAATGTTTGCTTCAGTTGTTGATTCTTCGCCTTGAGTTGTTGAAACATCGTCTGTCTGCTCGTATTCATTATTGTCTTTACAAGCACCAAATGTAAGCATCAGCAAAGAAAGTGAAAGCATTACGCTGATAACTTTAATAAATTTCTTTTTCATTTGTATATCCCTCTCATAAGAAAACTTATTACTTCTCAATCTTTGTTTTTCCGCCCATATACATCTGTAATGGTTTTGGAATGTTGATACTGCCGTCTTCATTAAGGTTATTCTCAAGGAATGCAATCAACATTCTTGGCGGTGCAACAACTGTATTATTAAGTGTATGTGCGAAATAGTTGCCGTCTTTTGACTTAACACGGATACCAAGACGTCTTGCCTGAGCATCACCAAGGTTTGAACATGAACCAACCTCGAAATACTTCTGCTGACGTGGACTCCAAGCTTCAACGTCGCAACTCTTGACCTTTAAGTCTGCAAGGTCACCTGAGCAACACTCAAGAGTTCTTACAGGAATATCAAGTGAACGGAAGAAATCAACTGAATTCTGCCAGAGCTTGTCATACCAATTCATACTGTCTTCAGGCTTACATACAACAATCATTTCCTGCTTTTCAAACTGATGAATTCTGTAAACGCCACGCTCTTCAATACCGTGTGCGCCAACTTCTTTACGGAAGCAAGGGGAGTAGCTTGTAAGAGTTTTCGGAAGTTCATCTTCAGGAATAAAGCTGTCAATAAACTTACCAATCATTGAATGCTCACTTGTACCGATAAGGTAAAGGTCTTCGCCTTCAATTTTATACATCATATTTTCCATTTCTGCGAAACTCATAACGCCTGTTACAACGTCGCTACGAATCATAAATGGCGGAATATAATAGGTAAAGCCACGGTCAATCATAAAATCGCGTGCATAAGAAAGAATTGCTGAATGAAGTCTTGCAATGTCACCGCAAAGGTAATAGAAACCGTTACCGCTTGTCTTTCTTGCGCTGTCAAGGTCGATACCATTAAGGTTTTCCATAATATCAACGTGATAGGGAACCTCAAAATCAGGTGTTACCGGTTCACCATACTTCTGGATTTCAACATTTTCACTGTCGTCCTTACCAATCGGAACACTGTCATCAATAATGTTAGGGATTACGAGCATAATCTTGCGGATTTCTGCCTCTAATTCGCCCTCTTTAACCTGCAAAGCAGCAAGTTCATCAGCCATATCTTTAACTTTTTGCTTTACAACCTCTGCCTCATCACGCTTGCCCTGTGCCATAAGTCCGCCGATTTCTTTACTTACGGAATTACGGAGTGCGCGAAGCTCATCTCCACGGCCTTTGGCTGCTCTGTATTCTGCATCAAGTTCAATTACTTTATCAACAAGCGGGAGCTTTTCATCCTGAAACTTTTTCTTGATGTTTTCTTTAACCACATCAGGATTAGTTCTTAAAAATTTAATATCAAGCATATTTTACGATATTCCTTTCAATCTATTACTCTTTGTCGAGGTCTTTTGCAAGTTTTGTCAAATCCTCTTTACCGAAGAACTCAAATTCAAGAGTTCCTTTATGTCCTGTATTTGACAAATAGATTTTAACCTTTCTGCCAAGCACATTTGTAAGAGCGATTTCAACCTCGTCATAAAATTTATCTCTTTTTTTCTCACGCTTTTTAGGTGTTGGTTTTTCACCCTGTAAAGCGTATTTAACCATTTTTTCAACCTGACGGACTGAAAGTTCCTGGCTGATTGCTGCCTCAGCAATCTTAAGCATTTCTTTTTCATCGTCAAGTGAGAGCAAGGCACGTGAGTGACCTGCTGTAAGCTTTCCGTCACCAAGTAATTTAAGTACGGAATCGGGGAGTTTCAATAATCTTAACGTATTTGTAACTGCCACACGGGATTTTCCCACACGGTCAGCAGTTTCTTCTTGTGTAAAACCGTAAGTTTCAATAAGTGATTTTAAACCCTGTGCCTCTTCAACTGGATTTAAATCCTCACGCTGTAAATTCTCAATAAGAGCAAATACGCTTGCCTCTTCATCAGTCATCTCACGGATTGTAACAGGTACCTCTGTTAGCCCCGCCATACGTGCTGCACGCCATCTGCGTTCACCTGCAACAAGCTGATAACTGCCGTCACTCATAGGACGCACAAGTAATGGCTGAATTATGCCGTTTTGCTCAATGCTTTTTGCAAGCTCGCTGAGTGCTTTTTCATCAAAGAGTTTTCTTGGCTGGTCACGGTTTGGCTCAATCTCGTTAATTCCAAGCTTTACAGCAGAATTGCTGTTCTCTGTTGCGGAATTATCAAGGAAAAGAGCGTCCATACCTCTGCCCAATCCACCTTTTTTAGCCATATCTTCACCTCATCACTTCTGTTGAGATAAGAATTCGTCTGCAAATGCGTCATAGGCCAACGCACCTTTTGAATGCTTATCATAATACATAATCGGCTCACCGAATGACGGAGCCTCAGAAAGTCGCACGTTTCTTGGAATTGTGGTCTTGTAAACTTTATTCGGGAAAAACTTCTTAATCTCAGTCACAACCTGCTGTGTAAGATTAAGTCTGCCGTCATACATTGTTTGCAGAACACCCTCAAGCTCAATGTGCGGATTATAAAGTCTTTTAACCTGACGAACTGTCGCCATTAACTGTGCCAAACCTTCAAGTGCATAAAATTCGCACTGAACGGGAACAAGAAATGTATCAGACGCCGTTAAAGCGTTGATTGTAATCAAGCCGAGAGAGGGGGGACAGTCAAAGAAAATGTAATCATACTTGTCCCAGACCTGAGCAACAGCCATTTTTAAACGGCTTTCTCTTTTTTCTAAGTCAATTAACTCAACCTCAGCACCTGCAAGATTCAAATCAGCCGGCATAATATCAACATTTTTAAACTGTGTTTTTACTATTGCCTCATTTGCGTTGATATCTTTTACAAGCACATCGTAAGATGAAGTGGTAATTTTTCTTTTGTTTATACCGAACCCGCTTGTTGAGTTGCCTTGTGGGTCAATATCTGCAAGCAAAACCTTAAAGCCTTTAGCACCCACAGCGGCTGCAAGGCTTACTGCGGTGGTAGTTTTACCTACTCCGCCTTTTTGGTTTATGATTGAAACGACTTTTGCCAAAAATCCCACTCCGAAATGGTAAAAAGGTGTATTTTTACACCCTGTTACCCGATTTTATACAAGTATATCATACATTTTTAAAAAATTAAAGTGAAAATCAAGAAATTTTACAAAATATAAAGGAAATATTTAACAAAATGTTTCACGTGGAACATTTTGTTTACTAAAACAGCAAAAGACTCCCTTTCGGGAGCCTTTCGCTGTGGATGTGGGGTGTGAAAGAGAAGGATATGGGTGGCTTTCGCCACTATATAAAATCACTCGTCATCGGGGGATGGAGTGGTTTTACCGAATTAACTACTGATTGCTTGCCATTGGTCTGTCATCAAGTTTTGGAATGCGGACTATGTATTCAACATACTCGTCAGTTTCAGTCTTTACAGAGTCTGCGTCAACGCCTGCACGACGTATTGTATCAACAGCATTATTAAGCGTATTTATAAAAATTCTTATATCTTTAAAGCCACGAAGCATCTGCTTTTTTGGTGCTTCGTTCTTACGAAGCATCTGTTCTATAAGGGTTTCACTTTCGTTTACGTTCAGATGACGGTCAATAATGATTGATAGCGCTCTTGCGCGCTGTACTTCATCATTAATTGAAAGCAAAGCTCTTGCGTGACGTTCAGTAAGTCCTGCACGGCTGATTTGATAACGCATCTCATCACTTAATTTAAGTAACCTTAACTTGTTTGAGATTGTAGATTGTGCTTTTCCAAGTTTTTTGCAAAGTTCGTCTTGCCCCATATGATAATCGCTGACAAGCGTTGCCAAAGCTTCAGCTTCTTCGAAGTAGTCTAAATCCTGACGTTGAAGATTTTCAAGAACAGCAAACACTGCAGAGTCAGTTTCTGATATTTCACTGACAACACATGGCACCTTTGTCAGTCCTACAAGCCGTGCCGCACGAAGTCTTCGTTCGCCTGCAATCAACTCATATTTTTCGTTTTCAAGAGTACGTACCAGAAGCGGTTGTAAAATACCGTTTGCTCTTATACTTTGTGCAAGTCCTTCAAGCTCGTCATAATCGAACCTTTTTCTTGGCTGATTTGGATTTGGGAGAATATCGCTTTGCGGAATTAACAGTATTTTATTTTCCGTTCTTATTTTGTTGTGGTTATGTTTTTTCATAAAATAAAACCTCCGCAGTGCTTGTCCTTGATTACAAGTTTAGCACCGTGAAGGTCTGTTTGTAAAGAAAATCCGTTTGCCATATTTGGCTTAATATCAACGGTTTTCGCCTTTATTTTAATGTTTTTTTGGCAATTTGTGCAGAAGGGCGAGGGTATTTTGTCGGAGTTTGCGAATTCTTTTTTATAAGAATAATTCTTCGAGGCATATTTTCGACTAAATCAAACACAATATCGTCCTGAATTTTTCCGCCAAGAATTCCTATTGCCATTTTTGCCTGTGCCATTTCTTCATTGCTTTCAGCAGATTTCATTGAAATGAATGTTCCGCCTTGCTTTACAAACGGTAAACAGTATTCTGACAAAACAGGGAGTGCAGCTACTGCTCGTGCAGTTGAAAAGTCAAACTGTTCACGATATTTTGCAAGCTGTGCGGCTTCTTCTGCTCTCATATGAAGAATTTCGCCCTTTACACCACATTCATTAAGCACATTCTCAATAAATCCAAGTTTTTTCTTTGTACTGTCAAGAAAAGTCATCTGAATATCAGGCCTTGCAAGTTTTAACACAAGTCCGGGGAATCCTGCACCTGTACCAACATCAATTATCTTTGCATTTTCGGGAATATTTACATATTTGAAAATAGCAAGACAGTCAGCAAAATGCTTTACGGTTACATCGTCAGGCTCTTTAATTGCAGTAAGATTAAAACTTTTATTCGTTTCAATAAGCATTTCTGCAAAAGTATCAAGACGCTTAAATGCTGAATCATCAACATTAATATTGAATTTTTCGATTGTTGAATAGAATAATTCTTTATTTAACATAGCAAATCCTTTATTTTCTCTCGTTTTTTGAAAGATGAATTAATAATACTGAAATATCTGACGGTGAAACACCGCTGATACGTGAAGCCTGTCCCACACTTTCGGGACGTACTTTTTTAAGTTTTTCCCTTGCTTCAAGGCGTAGTGAATAAACATCATCATAATTAATGTCTGCAGGAATTTTCTTGACTTCAAGTCTTCTCATTTCGTCAACCTTTGCTTGCTGACGTTTAATATATCCCTCATATTTTAACTCGATTTCAACCTGTTCAAAAACATCTGCAGGAAGTTCCGGTCGGGTTTTGTCGAATGGTGTCAGGCACTCGTAGTCAAGTTGAGGGCGTTTAATAAGTTCTGCAAGTCTTATACCCGTTTTCATCGGGGCTGTTTCACGTGAAACAAGAACTTCATTAATTTGGGGAGAGGGGGCAATAGTAACTGATTCTACCCTTTCTCTTTCCTGTTTTATAAGTTCAAGTTTATTTTTAAACTTTGCATATCTTTCTTCTGATATAAGCCCGATTTCATAGCCATACTCTGTAAGTCGGATGTCAGCATTGTCCTGTCTGAGCAAAAGTCTGTATTCACTGCGTGAGGTCATCATTCTGTATGGGTCGGAACAACCTTTTGTAACAAGATCATCAATAAGTGTACCAATATATGAGCTTGCTCTGTCAAGAATTAAGGGTTCTTTGCCCTGGACTTTACGGACTGCATTAATACCCGCAATGAGTCCCTGAGCAGCAGCTTCTTCATAACCTGATGAGCCGTTGAACTGACCTGCACCAAAAAGCCCGTCAATATTATTAAATTCAAGTGATGCCTTTAATGCCAACGGGTCAACACAATCATATTCAATAGCGTACGCCGTTCTCATAACCTCAACATTTTCAAGACCTTTGATGCTACGCAAGAATTTCAACTGCACATCTTCGGGAAGAGATGAGGACATACCTTGTAAATACAATTCTTCTGTATCAAGTCCGCAAGGCTCTATAAATAACTGATGACGCTCTTTTTCTTCAAATCTTACAATCTTATCTTCAATACTCGGACAATAACGAGGGCCCACACCCTCAATTTTTCCCGAATAAAGAGGGGAACGGTGTATATTTTCAAGAATAATGCGTTTTGTTTCTTCGTTAGTATATGTAATATGACATACTTCTTTATTTTCGGGAAGAATTTCAGTTTCATAAGAGAATGGAACTACCTGTTCGTCACCCTCTTGAACTTCAAGTTCTGAAAAATCAACACTACGTCTATTAATTCGTGACGGAGTACCTGTTTTAAATCTTCTGAGCGGGATTTCCATTTTATAAAGAGCCTGTGAAAATCTTGTTGCAGGGAACATTCCGTCAGGTCCGCTTTCAAATGAAACATCACCTATGTAAATTCTTCCGCCAAGGAAAGTACCCGTCGCAATAATTACTGCTTTTGCGGTATAAATTGCTTCAAGGTTTGTTTTAAGGTAGAAAATGCCGTCTTTTTTATAAAGGTCAACGATTTCTGCCTGCTTCATATCAAGATTTTCCTGTTTTTCAAGGGTATGCTTCATATATTTGGAATAATCACGACGATCAATCTGCGCACGCAAAGAATGTACTGCAGGGCCTTTGCCACGATTAAGCATTCTTGTCTGTATGGAATTTTTATCAGCAGCCTTACCCATTTCACCGCCAAGAGCATCAATTTCACGTACAAGATGACCTTTTGATGTTCCGCCGATTGACGGATTACAAGGAAGATTACCCACCCAGTCCATATTGATTGTGAAAATTACTGTTGATGCGCCAAGACGTGCAGAAGCTAGTGCCGCTTCAATTCCTGCATGACCGGCACCTATAACTGCTATATCATATTCTTTTGCAAAATATTCCATAATATCATTCCTAAAAAAATACGGCGGGAGCCAAGCCCCCGCCCTACCATACATTTTATTCTTCTGTATTTACTGAACGGATTTCTACTTTACCGTAAAGTGAAGCACCGTCAATATCACTTTTTGGCGCTCTATCAGGAGAAATTTCAGGCTTGTAAGCCTCTTTTCTCTCACGTCTGCCACCGTTTCTGTTGTTTCTTCCTCTGCCACTGTTGTTCTTTGCACCTTCAACAGGAGAAATAACAACACGTCTGTCAAGGTCTGAACCTACTGAATGAGATGTTGCACCTTCTACTTCCTGAACGGCTGTATGAATGATTCTTCTCTCATAAGGATTCATTGGTTCAAGTGAAATGTTTCTGCCCTGACGAACTGCCTTCTGAGCAGTTTTTCTTGCAAGGATTTTAAGAGTTTCTTCACGCTTTGCACGGTAGTTGCCAACGTTGATTGCAACTCTCTTGTAGCTCTGGTTACCCTTGTTTGCCATCATTCTTGCAAGGTACTGAATAGCATCAAGAGTTTCGCCACGTTTACCGATAATAATACCGTAATCGTCACCGCAGTCAAGTTCAAAGTAAATTTCTTCTTCATTAGACATTTCTTTGATTTCGCAATCACTCATACCAAGACCTAAAACAATAGACTTGATATAATCTGCAGTTTCTTTATAAAGATTTGTTTCTTGTAAAGGAAGTTCAGGTGTCTCAGCTTTTGGCTCTGCTACCTTTTCTTTCTTTTCTTCCTTTTTATTTTCAACCTTTTTTACAGGCTTTTTATCGTTTTTCTTATTGTTATTATTGTTTTTATTCTGTTTCTTTTCTGGCTTTGGATCAGCAACTTCAACTGAAACCTTAACCTTTGCAGGATTTCCACCGAAAAGACCGAGAATTTTCTTTGTAGGTGTCTGTAAAACTTCTACATTAAAATCATCATAATCGCTGACGCCAAGTTCGAGCATTGCGGCAGCTTTTGCCTCGTCAACCGTATTACCGGTTCCAATTGCCTCTTTTATCATTATTTACACCTCAGTTGTCGTCTTCGTTCAATGTTTCTGCAACATTTTTAAATATTTTTTCTCTTGCTCTGCGGTTAATTGTTTCATCAACCATAGTTTTAGCAAGTACTTTTTTAGGTGTGAACACCTTGTTTGTAATAAGCATCTGAATAAATGAAAGCGCACTTGACATAATGATGTAAACGCCAACACTTGCAGGGAACAAGAATGAGAAATAGATGCTCATTGCAGGTGACATAAGTGACATACAGCCCATTGATGGATTTTTAGCCATTTCCGGATTTGTCTTTTTCTGTCTTAACCATGAGTAGATGCCAATCATAAGTGAAGTTACACCTGTAAGAATCGGAATAAGCCATAACAAATCCCGACCCATATCTGTTGATGGTGTTCTTGAAAGATCAATACCGAAAAGGTTAAAGTTTTCTTTAAATGCTTCAATTTTACTAATAACTTCTACTGGTATTCCTGTTTTATCAAGCTTATCAAAATGCTGAATTGCAAGTAATTCAATCTGATATTCAAGATTTGAAACTTTTCCGATTACATCTTCCGGTAATGCACGAACTGCATTTTTAATTACTTCAAGTATTTCATCCGGAATTTTGAGAACGTAATCAAGAATTTTATAGTTTACAAGGTAAACACCCATCATAACAGGTAACTGAATAAGCATAGATGAGCAACCGCCTGTCATTGATGAATAACCCTCACGTGAATAAAGCTCATTCATTGCTTCATTCATTTTCTGCTGATTGCCTGCATACTTTTCTTTTATTCTTCTGATTTTTGGCTGCATTCTTTGGGTCTTAGCCATACCTTTTTGTTGCTTTATCGAGGACGGGAGTAATATAAGCTTAACGCAAATTGTCATTAGCAACAAAGATAAAATGTAGTTATCACTGAGTTCATAGAAAAATCCTATGAGATAACCGAATGGGATTGAAAATATTTCTCTGATAAAATTCATTTTGTCCTCCAGATTTTAAGGGACTCATTTTTTTTGTTTTTTCTCGGGAACAGGATCATAACCGCCCGGAAAAAGAATGTTACACCGTAACAGTCTTGACAAAGCAAGCAAAGAGCCTTTTAAGACTCCAAATCTCTCAACTGCTTCAACAGCATATTGAGAACAGGTAGGGTAATAACGGCAGCGCGCAGGAAAAAGCGGGGAAATTTTTCTTTGATAAAATCTGATTATTTTAATTATCAGTTCTTTCATCTATAACCCCTGCTTTTTTTAACTGAGAAAGCATAACACCAGTCAAATCAGTACTTTTAATATACTTTGTCTTTGAACGTGCTACAAAAATAATATCGTAATTTCCGTTGATTTTATCTTCAAGATTACGGTAAGCCACACGAATAACTCGCCTTGCTCGGTTACGTTCAACTGCGTTACCAATCTTTTTTGATGTAGTTATTCCTATACGACAAATGCCCGCACGGTTTTTCATTACATAAGAAACCAGTGCAGGAGCTTGAAATGATTTTCCTTTGCCGTAAATTCTACGGAAATCACAGTTACTTTTAATTGTTACTGTCCGTTTCAATTTTTTTACCCAATCGACAAATTAATATGTCAACTGCTTTCTGCCCTTAGCTCTTCTGCGGGCAAGTACCTTTCTGCCGTTTCTGTCAGACATTCTCTTACGGAAGCCGTGCTCCATCTTGCGATGACGCTTTTTTGGCTGATAAGTTCTTTTCATTTTTACTCCTCCGTTTCATAATATAGTCACACATTGTAAAAATATCTGCGGAAAGACATTATATAAAATTTATGTCAAATTGTCAACTTTAAAAATTTTATTACTTTTTTCCAACATATACGGTTTAAATTAAAAAAAACAAAAAGTTTTCAACAATATATTGTGTTTTATGTCGAAAAAAATAAAATTTAATTTTTTATTTTCTTTTTATTTTTTGAAAAAATGCACTATTATATATAATATATAAATAGTATATTTATTTAATTTTTCATTTAAATTTAATTGAAATCCTTGAAAAAGTGTGCTAAAATTGATTATGTATGAAAGTGGCGTACTACACGCTAAAACGAATAAAACGCAAAATAAAGCGGTTTTTATTGAAATTAAAGCGTTTTTTCTAATTTTTACATATTTTATGAAAGGAAGAGAAATTTGAATTCTTACAATGAATTTTGGGAAGCAGTTTTAAATTATTGCCGCGAAAGTATGAATTCTATTGCTTTCAATATGTGGATTGAACCTTTACAACTCATTAAAATTGAAGCTGACAGAGTTATTATTGCTGCACCCGGTTTTAAAATTGATTTGATAATGACAAAATACAAAAATCTTATTGAAGATGCATTTTATAATGTTATGGGTTTCAATGTTGAACTTGAACTTATTCCTTTTGAAAATGTTCCAAAAGAAAATAACGAGCAAAATGAAACAAATGAAAATTTATCTTCACATAACCTTGAAAATGCAAAACTTACATTCAATAATTTCGTAGTTGGTCCATCAAACAAATTTGCTTACACTGCATCATTGAGAGTTGCAGAACAACCTGGCTTAGAAGCATTCAATCCACTTTTTATTTATGGTAATTCAGGTCTCGGTAAAACTCATCTTCTTAATGCTATTATCGAAAAAATAAAAGTCAATAATCCTGATTCAAATATTGTTTACATAACAAGTGAAAATCTTATGAATGATTTTTATTTTGCATTACAGATTAAAACACTTCATGATTTTCATAACAAATACAGAACTTGTGATGCTTTACTTATTGATGATATTCAATTTATTGCAGGTAAAGCTCAGATAGAAGAAGAAATTTTCCATACTTTTAATATTTTTACTAAAGAAGGAAAACAACTTGTTCTTACATCTGATAAACCACCAAGAGAAATTCCAAAAATAGAAGAAAGACTTAAAACAAGATTTGAAAGTGGTATTCTTTGTGATATTCAGCCACCTGATTTTGAAACAAGAGTTGCAATTATTAAAGATAAATCAAATGCAATGCGCTTTGAATTACCAAATGATGTTTGCGAATTTATTGCAGAAAACATTAAAAGTAATGTTCGTCAGATGGGTTCTGCTGTTAAAAATATTTATGCATACTGTTCATTTAATAACGTTATACCAACAGTTGATATTGCAAAAGATATTTTAAAAGATATTCTCATCACCAGTCAGCCTGTGGGAGTTGTTATTGATAACATTCTTGAAAAAGTTTCTTTTACATTCGGTGTTACTCCCGAACAGCTTAAAAGTGAACGCCGTGATGCAAGTATTAACAGTGCAAGACAGGCTGCAATGTACATAATAAGAGAAATTACAGGTCTTTCACAAGACGAAGTCGGTAAAGTATTCGGAAGAAACCATTCAACCGTTAACAGTTCTCTTAAAAATGTTCAGCAAAAAATGTCTTCTGACTCAAAATATAAAAATCTTATCAATGAAATAATTAAAAATATAAATGATTAAAAATAACTAAGATTTCAACAGTTTTTGACTTTTAAACAATTGAGTTTTAGACAAGTTAATTTTTATCATTAATATGAACTTTAATTCAAAGATTTTTCAAAATAAAAAAAACAGGTTTAAACGTTGATAAATAACATAAAAATTGAGTTTTCGACAGTTTAGACCGCCCTTATTACTAATACTATACTTTATTATTTTTTATTTCTTAAAAAGGAGAATGATTTATGAAATTTATCTGTTCCTCACAGGTGCTCAGTGAAGCTTGTATGAATGTTCAAAGAGCAACATCTACAAAATCAACAAATCTTCCTACAATTGAAGGTATTTTAATAAAAGCTGAAAATGACAGAATTATGCTTACAGGTTATGATCTTGAAATGGGTATCATAACTGCTGTTGAAGGAAGAGTTGAACAGACAGGCAGCATTATTCTTAATGCAAAAATTCTTTGCGACATTTTAAGAAATGTTCCTGATGAACTTGTTACAATTGAAAGTGATGAAAGACTTATCTGTAAAATCAAGAGCGGTGACTCAGAATTTTCAATTACAGGTTTTTCTGAGGCTGACTATCCTGAACTTCCTTCAGTATCAGGTGGTTTCCCGATTGTTATCAATGGTGAAACATTAAAAGATATGGTCAGAAAAACTATTTTTGCTACTGCTGAAAACGGAGCAAAAATGGTACATACAGGCGTTCGCTTTGAAGTTACAAAAGGTAATGTTCGTCTTGTTGCAGTTGACGGCTATAAGCTTGCTATCAGAAATGAAAAGATTGATTATGAGGGTGACGAAAAAATCTTCATTATTCCAAAGAAAACTCTTAATGAAGTTGTAAAGCTTGCAGGTGACGGTGAAGATACAGTTTCAATGGTTGTTGCATCTCGTCATATTATGTTTGAATGCGGAAAATATGTAATTGTTTCTCGTCTTCTTGAAGGTGAATTTTTAAGTTACAAGAGTGCAATTCCTACAACTGCAAAAACAGAAGTTAAAGTAAATACAAGAAAATTCATCAGCGGTATTGAAAGAACATCACTTATTATTACTGAAAGAATCAAGAGTTTTGTAAGATGTATTTTTGATGCTGAATCAATCAGAATTTCAAGTACAACTGCTCTTGGTACTGCAAATGACAGAATTCTTGCTGATATTCAGGGTGAAAGAGTAGAAATAGGTTTTAATAACAAATATTTACTTGATGCACTTAAAGTTTGTGATATTGATGAAATTACTTTAAGACTTAACGGTGCAACTTCACCAATTATTATTGTACCTGAAGATGACGGATCACTTATTTATGAGAGAAACTTCTTGTTTATGGTACTTCCTGTAAGGATGAACTGATTATGAAAAAAATTACTGCACATATTGCGAAAAAAGAACACCGTCAGGTGAATATTGACAGTGATTTTATAAGACTTGATTCACTTTTGAAGCTTGTTAATGCGGTAATGACCGGCGGACATGCTAAAATCGTTATACAAGAAAGTGAAGTTAAAGTAAACGATGAAATTTGTACTGCAAGAGGTAAAAAAATCCGTCCGGGCGACAAAGTTGAATTTGACAGAGTTGTTTATGAGGTAAACTGATGCATATTAACGAAATTAAAATTGAAAATTTTCGTAATATTGATTTTATGGGAATTTTTCCTCATAAAGAGATAAATGTTATTTACGGTAAGAACGGACAAGGAAAAACAAATCTTTTAGAGGCAATCTGGCTTTTTACAGGTTGTAAAAGTTTCAGAAACTCAAAAGATAGTGAACTTGTGCAGTTTAATGAAGAAAATTCAAAGATTTCAATGAGTTTTGAAACTTCAATCCGTGAAAATAATGCAGCAATTTTTATTGATAAAAAAAGAACTGCAAATTTAAACGGAATAAACCTTGCTTCTCCCCGTGAATTAATTGGTAAATACTATGCTGTTGTATTTTCGCCAATTCATTTATCACTTATTAAAGACGGACCTGTAAACAGAAGAAAGTTTATTGATACTGCGATAAGTCAGATTGATAATATGTATGCAAAAAAACTTACATATTTTAATCATCTTATAACCCAAAAAAATGCACTTCTTAAAAATGCGTCAGAAAATCCGTCTTTACTTGATACTCTTGATATCTGGGATGAAAAAATAGCAATTGCCGGTGCTGAAGTTATTTGTGACAGAATTTATTACATTAAAAATCTTCAGGTGAAAGCAACTGATATTTACAGAGGTATTTCCGGGGAAAAAGAGGAACTTTCCATTAAATATCTCAGTAATGTCCGTTATGAAAGCGAAGATAAGCAAGATATTGCAAAAATTTATTTTAATAATATGGTTAAAAACCGACCAAATGATTTGTATTTAAAAAATACGACAAGCGGTCCGCATCGTGATGATATTGAAATTCTTATTAATAAGATTTCTGCACGAAAATTCGGC
>CAYXMF010000021.1:0-16079 GCA_964465845.1 uncultured Eubacteriales bacterium
GACATTCTTAAAGTTTTCCCTGCTGACCTTTTCGGACCAAAGATTATCAAGGATATCAAGGGACCAATTCCTTATGCAAAGATGATGCCAACAGGTGGTGTTGACGCTGACAATGTTGGTGAATGGATTAAAGCAGGTGCTGTTGCAGTTGGTGCAGGCTCATCACTTACAGCAGGTGCTAAGACAGGCGACTACAAGAAGATTACTGAAACAGGTAAGAGATTTGTAGAAAATATAAAGCTTGCAAGAGCTGAATTAGCAGGCAAATAATTGTCTTGCAAAAAAAAATAAATCTATCTGTAAGATTTATATGTTTGTATGTAGGGGCGAGGCATTGACCTTGCCCTTGTTTTATACCCTTGCAAAATTACTTTGTTAATGCTAAAATAAACACATTATCATGAAAGGACGGTGCAAAAATGAAGAAAATAATATCAATAATAACTTCAATTATAATGCTGATTTGTCTATTCACCTCTGCAATGCCGTCTTTTGCGTTGACTTATGATAATTTCGTGTATAAAATAGTTGACGAAAAAATCGTGATTACAGGTTATAACGGAACAGATACGACTGTTACTGTGCCGTCAACAATTAATGATATTCCTGTTGTTGTAATTAGTGAGAGTGCATTTAAAGGCAACACAACAATTACCTCAATAACTGTAAATGAGGGTATTGAAGATATTGGTGAAAGTGCATTTGAAAACTGCACAAGCCTTGCAACCATTTCTTTACCGTCAACGATAACCCATATGGGTGAAAAAGCTATTTATAATACGGCTTATTATAACGATGAAAGCAACTGGAAATTGAAAAAGAGTGACTCATCTTCAGACGATTTGAATATTGGCGGTTCGGGTGTTCAGGATACAATTACGTGGGAAGATGTTTTAGCACCTGAACTTGAGTATCTTTATCTCGGAACAACTCTTATTGAGTGTCAGTTCAGCGGTATTTACAGAATTAATGCAGGAACACTTTTAATCGCAGACGGTGCATTTAAAGGCTCTGAAAATGCAACTAAAATCGTATTTCCAAGTTCTCTTGTTGCTATTGGTGATTATGCTTTTGAGGGTTGTCTTGGCATTGAAACCTTTGATATTTCGGAAAACATAAGTTTTAGTGCAAGTTCAATATATAACACGGGATTTTATAATAATTCTGAAAATTGGGAAAACGGCGTTCTTTATATGGGCACCCGTGCCGTAGGAACAAGTGAAAAAACAGGTGAAACAGTAATAAAAGACGGTACAATTCAGATAATCAGTGGTGCGTTAGGCAGTAAAGATGCGGTGATTCCTGCATCTGTCACAAGCATTTCTGCAAATGCTTTTACAAATACTGAAAATGTTACAATTTTCGGCTATACTGATACCTATGCAAAAACTTATGCTGATGAAAACTCAATTACATTTGTTGATTTGAATACCGTGACAAAAGGTGACGTAAACTTTGACGGCACAACAGATAAGAAAGACTATGAAATTCTTTGTTCAGTTTCTGCACTTCAAGAGTATCAGTCCTGTGCAATTTTGTTGGCAGGCGATATGAACGAAGACGGCACAATCGACGGAATGGATGCAGTTATTCTTGATCTGTTCCTTAACAACATTGGGCCCTCAACTATAAAGGGTGATGCTAACGGTGACGGTGAAATAAGCGAAGCTGATTACGATTTGCTTGTGCAAATTTCGCTGTCAGAAGCTGAAATAACTGATAATTATATGCTTCACCGATGTGATTTGAATGGTGACGGTGCGGTTGACAGTTTTGATGCATTATATCTGGATTTGGCCCTTAACGGACTTGTAGCAATAGTATAAATTGTTTTATAGGATTTTTCATAATCCTTTCTTAGTAAAAAAATAACGCTTAGGTTAATTCCTAAGCGTTTTCTTTTTCTGCAATATATTTTACAACACTGTCTTCACTGTTTGTGCCTATTATCACATTTGCAATTTCCTTGACTTGTGGCACAGCATTTTCTACTGCAACCGCTGTATCAGCACCGCCAAGCATTACTAAATCATTAAGATTATCACCAAAAGCGGTGATGCTTTCAGCACCTACAATTTCGGCTACCTCTCTTGCTCCGTTTGCCTTTGATGCGGTGTGAGAATAAATTTCTATGAGCCAATCGTCAGAATAACTGTCTTTGTAATATGCAAAATCAATTTCGGGTATTGATTTCAGTTTTTCAACAGCATCGTCAAGAATTTCGGGTAATGCGTAGTAATTCACATAAACGGGGTGTTGACCTTTTTCTATATTTGTAAGGTCATCGGTTTGTGTAAATCTACCCTCAAGCATATTAACACGCATATCATAAAACTCTTTCATACCATCATTGTCAAATTTTGTGTATTTAATTGAAAGCTTGTAATCGTCACCATACAAAAACATAAACGGATGAAGATTTTTCTCGTAAAAGCAATCAAGAATTTTTTGAAGTGCAGAACGAGTTATTTCATGGTATTTTACGGCCTTTTTTGTTTCTGTATCATACACAAAAACACCGTTCATAAGAACGATGGGTGCTTTGAAATGCACTCCGTCAAGAAGTGGCATAGCACTTACCATACTACGAGCAGTAGCAACGGAAAAAGAAATCTCTTTTTCATAAAATTCATTCAGTTTTTGCTTTGTAAACTCACTCATTTTGCCATCGCTCTGCAAAAGAGTCCCGTCCATATCGCTGATATAAAGTGTTTTCATAAATACCTCAAAAAGTAAGGGCGGATGCCCACATCCGCCCGCAATAAAATCCAACACGGGACGATGTAGGCATCGTCCCCTACAAATCTTTTTTATTTGAGAAGTGATACCACCAAATCACCCATTTCTGAAGTTGTAACTTTCTTGAAACCATCCTCATAAATATCAGGTGTACGAGCTTGTCTTAATGCTTCGTTAACTGCATCTTCAATAGACTTAGCAGCATCTTTTTCATCGAATGAATATTGAAGCATCATCGCTGCTGAAAGGATAGTTGCCAAGGGGTTAGCTTTCTGCAGACCTGCAATATCAGGTGCAGAGCCGTGAATTGGCTCGTAAAGTCCCATTTTTCCTGTTGCAAGAGATGCAGATGCCAACATACCGATTGAGCCACTAATCATTGATGCCTCATCAGAAAGAATGTCACCGAAAATGTTAGATGTAACAATAACATCAAACTGACCCGGATTTCTTACCAACTGCATTGCACAGTTGTCAACATACATGTGTGAAAGTACAACCTCAGGGTATTCTGCTGACATTTTGATTACTGTTTCTCTCCAGAGTCTTGAACTTTCAAGAACATTAGCCTTGTCAACGCTTGTAAGCTTTTTATTACGCTTCATAGCCATTTCATAGGCTGTTCTTGCAATTCTTTCGATTTCAGGAACTGAATACATTTCTGTATCATATGCGGCAGGGTTGCCGTCAACCTCTTTACGTCCTCTTTCACCGAAATAAATACCGCCTGTAAGTTCACGGACAATCATAATGTCAAGTCCGTCACCGATAATACTGTCTTTGATTGGTGAAGCACTCTTTAAAGGCTCAAAAATCTTTGCAGGACGAAGATTTGCGTAAAGACCTAACGCACCGCGAATACCTAAAAGTCCCTTTTCGGGACGCTGATTGCCGGGGAGTACATCCCACTTAGGACCACCAACAGCACCAAGGAATACACAGTCAGCCTTTTTGCAAGCATCAACAGTTGCTTGTGGGAGTGGCTCGCTTGTAGCATCAATAGCCGCACCGCCGATTAACTGATAATCATAATTGAACTTGAATCCGTATTTTTCACCTGTTGCATCAAGAACTTTAAGTGCCTCGTCAACAATTTCGGGGCCTATTCCGTCACCTTTTAATACTACAATGTTATAATTTTTCATAGTCTTATTTCTCCCTTACTACATTTGGCAAACAACGGTTAACTGCACAAAGAATACCCTTGATTGATGCATAGTTGATATTGTGTGAAATACCAATACCGAAAACGTCTTTGCCCTGTGGGTCTGTGATGTGAATATAGCTGACAGCCTTTGAGTCTGAACCAACTGAGAATGCGTGTTCTGAGTAGTCGATGAAGTGATAATCGCCAAGACCTATGGTGTTCATAGCCTGACAGAATGCGCCGATAGGACCTGACGCTATACCCTCAATCTGCTGAGGCTCATTGCCGTTATACTGAATTGTACCAACAAAATGTACTCTTGATTGGTCTTCACCGTGTTCTCTTTCTTCAAAGAATTTGTAGCTGAGCAACTTGTAAGGACCTGTAACATTGAGATATTCTTGCTGGAACAAAGTATAAACTTCTTCTTTCTGAAGTTCTTTTCCTTTTTCGTCGCAAACCTTCTGAACAATCTTTGAGAATTCGGGGTGCATAGCCTTTGGCATATTGTAGCCGTACTCTGCCATAATGTAAGCAACGCCACCCTTGCCTGACTGACTGTTGATACGAATAATCGGTTCATACTCACGACCTACGTCAGCAGGGTCAATCGGTAAGTACGGAACTTCCCAGTATTCTGTACCGCTTGTGCGCATATATTCCTTGCCCTTGTTGATAGCATCCTGATGAGAGCCTGAGAATGCAGTGAAAACAAGTTCGCCACCGTATGGTTTTCTTGGGTCAACAGGCATCTTTGTTGTTCTTTCAAACATTTCCTTGATTTCATTCATATTTGAAAAATCAAGTCCAGGGTTAACGCCCTGAGTGTGCATATTAAGTGCAAGAGTAACAATATCAACGTTACCTGTACGCTCACCGTTACCGAAAAGAGTACCCTCAATTCTGTCAGCACCTGCTAAAAGTCCAAGTTCAGCGGCTGCAACTGCAGTACCGCGGTCGTTATGCGGATGCAAGCTGATTATTGCATTTTCACGGTTTTTAAGGTTACGGCAGAAATATTCAATCTGGTCAGCGTAACCGTTAGGTGTGCTACCCTCAACTGTTGCAGGAAGATTAAGAATAATCTTGTTGTTTTCGTCAATGTCAAGTGCTTCCATAACCTTTTCACAGATAAGAACTGCATTGTCCATTTCTGTACCTGAAAAGCTTTCAGGGGAGTACTCATAACGAATATTTACATCTTTCTGTGATTTTAACTCGTCAGTAAGCTCTTTAATAAGCTTTGCACCTTGAACGGCAATATCAATAACACCGTCCATATCTTTTTTGAAAACAACTTTTCTCTGTAAAGTTGATGTTGAATTGTAGAAATGAATAATTACATTTTTAGCACCGTCAATAGCCTCGAATGTCTTTCTGATAAGATGCTCACGGCTCTGGACAAGTACCTGAATTGTAACGTCATCGGGAATTAAGTTCTTTTCAATTAAAGTTCTTAAAATTTCATATTCTGTTTCAGATGCTGACGGAAAGCCAACTTCAATCTCTTTAAAACCAATGTTGATAAGAGTCTTGAAATACTCGATTTTTTCCTGAAGATTCATCGGGTCAATAAGTGCCTGATTACCGTCACGCAAGTCAACTGAACACCATACAGGTGGCTTTTCAATGCTTTTACTTGGCCATTGTCTGTCAGGAATGTTAATTGGTGTGAAAGGAATATACTTTTCGCAACCTTGTTTCATAAAAATTCCTCCTAAAACTGAAAATCGCCCACTATCAATATACAAATTGATAGGGACGATGGAAATAATCTACCGTGGTACCACCCTAATTCGTTGGCAAATGCCAACCTCTATGACCTCCAACAAGGTCCGACTTTGTAACGGGGTCAACCGTCATAAGCTATGACTTCACTTATGCAACTCCGAAATGAGTTATACACATAAACACTGTGTTGCCTTGCACCAAACGGCAACTCTCTGAAAGCAAGTGAGTTATGTCTTGTTTTCTTCACTGTCTTTGATAGTGGTGATTTAATTTTTTTAATATTATATTGTATTTGAATAAATTTGTCAACATTCTTTTTTATTTGCTTATTGATTTTATTCTCAAAAAGTGCTTTAATATTTCTATAATTGTTTTAGGAGATGAAAATATGGACTTTAAAACAGGCCCACTTATGTACGGACTTGCTTTGTTTGTTGTAATCTTTGTTATTGTTCAGTCTGTTTTCTTTATGCACAAGGCTAATAAAAGAGCAAAAGAAATCGGTATGGAAAAGGCGGTTATTAAGCAAACAATTATTTCAAGCGTACTTTTCACAATTGCACCTGCAATTTCAATTCTTGCAACGGTTTTAGCACTTGCATCTGCACTTGGTATTGTTCTTCCTTGGATCAGACTTTCAGTTATCGGTAACTTGGCTTACGAAACAGTTGCGGCTGATACGGCACTCGGTGTGCTCGGCTCATCACTTGCAAATGAAGTTACTGACCCACAGGCTTTCTCAACAATTGCTTGGGCTATGACTATCGGCTCTTGCTTCCCACTTATTCTTCTTCCGTTCCTTTGTAAGAAGATACATAAGGCTATGAGCAAAGCTATGAGCGGCAAAAAAGAAGAAGTCGTTGAGGGCGAATCACTTGCAAAACCTAAATCAAATGTTAACGTGGGCGACCTTATCAGTGCTGCGGCATTCATCGGTATTGTTGCTGCATTTATTTCACGTGCTGTTATGGGTATTGAAAAAGACGGCGTTTCTGCAGGCTTTATGTCAATTGCTGTAATGCTTTCTGCAATGATTTTCACAATTGCACTTGATTATCTCTGCAAAAAGAAAAATCTTAAAAAACTTGAGCCCTTCGTTCTCCCCATTGCAATGTTCGGCGCTATGGGAATAGCAATTCTTCTTACTCAGGTTCTTCCTGAAGAAATCGTGAATTTTGTATGGCGTTCAATTAATGAAAATGGCGAAGTAGTTTGGGGGGTACAGTCATGAAAAAAGTAAAAGAACCTAAGACTTATATTGACAGTATGCACACCCAGGGTAAAATCTGGACAGTGTTAGCCCTTGTAGTGCTTTTCTCAGTACCGCTCATCTTTTCAATTTTCGGCGGTGAGGAACTTTTCTCAGCATTCCCTGATTGGGGTGTTCTTTCAAAAGTTCTTGTATCAGTTATTTCAGTTTATTGGACTACTGCTATCGTTGAAGTTATTACTTACACCCCAATGCTTGGTGCAGGTGGTACATATCTTTCATTCGTAACAGGTAATATCACAAACCTTAAACTTCCTTGTGCGCTTAATGCTATGGACAGAGCAAACGTTAAGGCAAACAGCGAAGAGGGTGAGATTATTTCAACGATTGCTATCGGCGCATCTTCAATTACAACAACAGTAATTCTTGCAGTTGGTGTTCTTGCGTTCTCACCATTCTTAGGTTACATTACCGATCCTGAATCAATTCTCAGACCGGCTTTCGTTTATGTTGTTCCTGCTCTTTTCGGCGCTCTTGGTGCATCATATTTTGCAAAGCACTGGAAAATCTCAATTTTCCCTATTCTTGTGGGCGTGATCGTTTATTTATTTGCTCCTACAATGGGCGTTGGCACAATGATTTTTGTTACAATCGTTGCTTCCGTTGGCGGTGCTCTCGCAATGTGGAAACTCAGACTCCTTGAGAAATAAGAAATTATTCAACAGTCCGTTGACAAACTTGTCGGCGGGCTGTTTTTATGTGAAAATCCACAGAAAAATGGTGTTATTTTTTACCTATTAAACATTGATTTTGAGCGTTTAAAGTGTTACAATAAATTGATTATAATAAAATGGATTGGAGTGTGCTGTTATGGCTTTAGTTCCAATGAAAAAACTACTCGAAAATGCCCAGCAACACAACATTGCGGTTGGCGCTTTCAGCGTGGGTAATATGGAAATGGTTATGGGTGCAGTTGCGGCTGCGGAAGAACTTAATACGCCTATAATCTTACAGATTGCAGAATGCAGACTTAAAAATTCACCTCTTGAACTTATGGGACCAATGATGCTTTCTGCCGCAAAAAATGCAAAGGTAGATATAGCTGTTCACCTTGATCACGGTTTAAAGATTGAAACCGTGAAAAAGGCTCTCGAAATGGGTTTTACCTCAGTTATGTTTGATGGCTCAACATTACCGCTTGAAGAAAATATCAAAGCGGTCAAACAGGTTCGTGAAATGGCTGATCAGTACGGTGCAACAGTTGAGGCTGAACTTGGCGTAGTAGGCGGTAATGAGGGTGACGGTGCCGCTCACGAAATTCTTTGCACAAATCCTGATGATGCAAAGCTCTTCTGTGATGAAACAGGCGTTGACGCTCTTGCAGTAGCCATCGGTAACGCTCACGGTAATTACCCTGTACTTCCGAATCTTCGTTTTGACGTGCTTGACGATATCAACAAAATGGTTGATACACCACTTGTGCTTCACGGCGGAACAGGAATTACTGACGAAATGTTCCAACAGGCAATTATGCTTGGTGTTCGTAAAGTGAATATCGCAACAGCAAGCTTTGACAATCTTGCAAAATTTGCTCTTGATTATTGCAAGCCACTTGATAAGGCAAATTACTTTGAATTAAGTGCACAAATGTCAATGGGCGTTTATGAAAATGTAAAAAGACATATAAAAGTTTTCAGCTTTATGGAAAGATAAGGAGAAAAAGCTATGAAATACATTGAATTTGATAACAGTAAAGAATTTGACTTAGTCCTTTTAGGTCGTGTGGCAGTTGACTTGAACCCTGTTGACTACTACTGCCCACTTAACGAAAGCACTACATTCAAAAGATATTTAGGTGGCTCACCTGCAAATATTGCAGTTGGTCTTGCTCGTCTTGGTAAAAAGGTTGGCTTTTTCGCAAGAGTTTCTGATGACCAGCTTGGCACATTCGTAACAGACTATTTTGCAAATGAGGGTATTGATGTTTCACACATCAAGCGCTGCGAAAATGGTGAGAAAATCGGTCTTACATTTACAGAAATCAAGTCAGAAACAGAAAGCTCAATCGTTATGTATCGTAACGAGGCAGCAGACTTAAAACTCGATGTTGCTGACATTGACGAAGATTATATCAACCGTGCAAAAGCAATTCTTATTTCAGGTACGGCACTTGCTGAAAGCCCATCAAGAGAAGCAGCACTTAAAGCAGTGGCTCTTGCAAAGAAAAACGGCGTACCGATTATTTTTGACATCGACTACCGTGCATACAACTGGAAAAACAGCGATGAAATCGCAATTTATTATTCAGCAGTTGCTCGTGAGGCTGATATTATTCTTGGCTCTCGTGAAGAATATGACCTTACAGAAAAATTCATTAAGCCCGGTATGACTGATAAAGAGTCAGCGGCTTATTGGCATTCACAAAATGCAAAAATCGTAATTATCAAACATGGTAAAGAAGGCTCAACTGCATATACAAATGACGGCGAAAGCTTTTCAATCAAGCCATTCCCTGTAAAACTTCTCAAATCATTCGGCGGTGGCGACGGTTACGCTTCAGCATTCCTTTACGGCGTATTTGAGGGTTGGGAAATTATCGACGCTCTCGAATTCGGTTCAGCATCCGCTGCTATGCTCGTAGCAAGTCACGCTTGCTCACAGGATATGCCATCAGTTGATGCAGTTAAGAAATTTATTGCAGACGAAAAAGCAGAATATGGCGAAATGATAGCAAGAGCTTAATTCTTTTTGGCATATTTTCCGTAATGCTTTTTTGTCTTGCAAAAAATGGTGATTAAGATGTCAAGTTTATTGAAGAAGTTAAAAAACAACAAAATCTTCAAACGCATAATCATTGCGACTCTTTGTTTATGCCTTTTGGGTGGAGTCGCTCTTGTTGGCATTAATGCCTATATGATTTCTTATGTAAAAGATTATATCTTAACTGTTGAAGACCTTGAAAATCATAATTTTGACTGCATAATGGTGCTTGGTGCAGGACTTTGGGACGGTGAGCCGTCACCAATGCTTCAGGAAAGACTGGATTTTGGCTTAATTGCATACGAAACGGGTTGTTCCGAAAAAATATTGATGAGTGGCGACCATGGTCGTGAAGAATACGACGAGGTCAATAAAATGAAAGATGTTGCAATTGAAAACGGTGTCCCTGCCGACAATGTTTTTATGGACCACGCAGGTTTTTCAACCTATGAGTCAATGTACCGTGCCCGTGATGTTTTCCAAGTTGAAAAAATGGTAATTGTTACGCAGACATACCATTTGTATCGTGCAGTTTATGATGCAAGAAAGTTAGGAATAGATGCTTACGGCTTTGCGGCTGAACGACTCGATTACCCGATTTATAACGATATGCGTGAGGTGTTGGCAAGAGTAAAGGATTTCTTTTACTGTATCTTCCAACCCGAACCAACATATTTAGGTGAGGTAATACCAATTTCGGCAAGCGGTTCATTAACCGACGATAAAACCAGAGTTTAATAATATAAAGGTGATTATATGTACGAAAATCCAAATTACAATTCAAACAACGAAAAAATCCTTTGTGAAATGAATGGCGCTAATGCTGATATGCTTATGAATATCAAAATTAAGCTCTTAAAAGCAGGGGAAAGCGTTACAATCTGTGATGCGGAAAACGAAACTGCAGTTCTTTTGCTTGCAGGAGACGTTGAGTATAAATTCGACGGAAAAACTGAAACTGCACAACGTAAAAATCAGTTTGAGGACCGTCCTTACTGTGTCCATTTTTCAAGAAACAATGAAGTAACAGTTACTGCAAATGCAAACAGTAGAATTCTTATTCAGCAGACAGATAATTCAAATGATTTCGGTTGCATCTGGTACAGCCCCGAAAATGTAATCTTACAGGAATTCGGTAAAGACCAATGGAATGGCACTGCACACAGACAGGTGCTTACACTTTTCGATTATGAAAATGCGCCTTACTCAAATCTTGTTCTTGGTGAGGTTATTCATAAGCCTGGTTGCTGGTCAAGTTACCCGCCACATTACCATCCACAGCCTGAAGTTTACTATTATGAATTTGACAAACCACAAGGCTTTGGCGTAGGGTTTAACGGTGACGACTGTTACAAGGTTGAGGACCAAGGCGTTCTCTGTATTACACCAATGAAAACACATCAGCAGGTTGCAGCCCCCGGCTATTCAATGTGCTATGTTTGGATGATTAGACATTTAGAAAATGACCCATGGATTAAAACACGAATTGACGACCCGAAGCATAAATGGCTTCTTGACGTATAAATAATTCAACTTAACATATTATGAGGTGAAATTATGGCAAAAATGACAATGGCTCAGGCACTTGTTAAGTTCCTTGATAATCAGTATGTGTCTTTTGACGGCGTTGAAACAAAATTTGTTGACGGAATTTTCACAATTTTCGGTCACGGTATTGTTCTCGGTCTTGGTGAGGCACTTGATTCTGATAAGGGCGGACTCAGAGTGTATCAGGGCAAAAATGAGCAAGGTCAGGCACACGTTGCTACTGCCTTTGCAAAGATGAACAACAGAAGAAAGATTATCGCTTGTGCATCTTCAATCGGTCCCGGTGCTGCTAATATGATTACAGCGGCGGCTACAGCAACAGTTAATAATGTGCCCCTTCTTTTATTCCCTGCTGACACATTCTCAACACGTCAGCCCGACCCGGTACTTCAACAGTTTGAGCAGGTAAATTCACTTGCAACAACTACAAATGATGCTTATAAAGCGGTCACAAGATATTGGGACAGAATTGCACGCCCAGAGCAGTTGATGTCTGCAATGATTAACGCTATGCGAGTTCTTACTGATACAGCAGATACAGGTGCAGTTGCAATTTGTCTTTGCCAAGATGTTGAGGGTGAAAGCTATGATTACCCGGATTCATTCTTCGCAAAAAGAGTACATAAAATCGTTCGTATGCCTGTGGCAAATGAAGAACTTGAAGACATTTTAGCAGTAGTTAAAGGTGCTAAAAAGCCACTTGTAATCTGTGGCGGTGGCGTTCGCTATTCAGAAGCAGGTGAGACACTTGAAAAATTCTGTGCAGAATTCAATATTCCTTTTGCAGAAACACAGAGCGGTAAAACAGCTTGCCTTTCATCTGACAAATATAACCTTGGTGGACTTGGTGTTACAGGTAACTCTGCAGGTAATGTAATCGCTAAAGATGCAGATGTTGTAATCGGTATCGGTACTCGTTTCTCTGACTTCACAACAGCTTCAAAATCACTTTTCAAAGACGATGTTAAGATGGTTACAATCAACACATCTCGTTTTGATGCTTATAAGCTTGACGCAACAAAAATGGTAGCAGATGCTAAGCTTGGTATCATCGCTCTCGGTGATGAACTTCGCAAGGCAGGTTATAAATCAGCATACACAACTGAAATTGCAGATGCAAAAGCAGATTGGGACGCTGAAATGGAACGTCTTGCAAATTACAAGTATGACGAGAACTTTGAACCTCTTATCGCTGCGCGTGATGAAAAGACAATCCCCGAATTTGTTGAGAAAATCGGTGGTGTGATTACACAGACTGCGGCTCTCGCTATGATCAGAAAACTTATTCCGGCAAACGCTCTTTGCACAGGTGCTGCAGGTTCACTTCCCGGTTGTTTACAGAGAATGTGGACTTCAGATAGTAGATATTCATACAATATGGAATATGGTTATTCTTGTATGGGTTATGAAATCGCAGGTGCTCTCGGTTCAAAGATGGCTCACCCTGAATGTGAATCTTACGCAATGTGCGGTGACGGTAGTTACTTGATGCTTCACTCTGAACTCGTAACATCAATTCAGGAAAACAAGAAGATTAACGTTCTTCTTTTTGATAACAGCGGTTTTGGTTGTATCAACAACCTTGAAATGTCAAACGGTATCGGAAATCTTGCAACAGAATTCCGTTACAGAGATGAAAATGGTGATTTGCTTGGCGGTCTTATTCCAATCGATTTTGCAAAGAACGCAGAAGCTTATGGTTGCAAGACATACACAGCAAAAACAATGGAAGAATTAGAGTTCGCTCTTATCGATTCACAGAAACAGACAGTTTCAACACTTATTGACATTAAGGTACTTCCAAAGTCAATGACTGACGGCTACGGTGCTTGGTGGCATACAGGTGTTCCATCTGTTTCAACAAATGAAAAAGTAAACAATGCCTTCAAAGTGAAGGAAGAAAATAAAAACAAAGCAAGGAGATATTGATATGCTTGATAAGTCAAAAGTAAAACTCGGTATTGCACCAATCGCTTGGACAAATGACGATATGCCCGACCTTGGTGCTGAAAACACATTTGAGCAGTGCATTTCTGAAATGGCACTTGCAGGATTTACAGGTTGTGAAGTTGGTAACAAGTACCCAAGAGATACAAAAGTTCTTAAAAAGGCACTTGAACTTCGCGGAATGCAGATTTGTAACGCTTGGTTCTCAAGCTTCCTTATTACAAAACCTTATGAAGAAGTTGAAAAAGACTTTATCGAGCACATCACTTTCCTTAAAGAAATGGGTGCAAAAGTTGTTGGTATTTCTGAACAGGGACACTCAATTCAGGGTACAGACCTTTCAATTTTTGATGACAAATATGTTATGAATGATGAAGAGTGGGATATGCTCTGCACAGGTATTAATAAGCTTGGTAAAGTTGCAAAAGATATGGGCATCGCACTTTGTTTCCATCACCATATGGGTACAGTTGTTCAGACAGCAGCTGAAATTGACAGAATGATGGAAAACACAGACCCCGAGCTTTTCGGTCTTCTTTTCGATACAGGTCACCTTGCATACTGTGGTGAAGATTATATGGCAGTTCTCAAGAAGTATGCGAAGAGAATCCGCCACGTGCATCTCAAGGATATTCGTCCTGACGTTGTTGCAAAGGTTAAGGCAGAAAAAATGAGCTTTTTACAGGGCGTTCGTGCAGGTGCTTTCACAGTTCCCGGTGATGGCGTAATCGACTTCAAGCCCGTTTTCGATGTTCTTGAAGAAACAGGCTATGAGGGATATGTTCTCGTTGAGGCAGAGCAGGACCCTGCAATCGCAAATCCATTTGAATATGCTCTCAAGGCTCGTAAATACATCAACGAAGTTTCTGGTCTTTAATTTGTGCTGATTTTCCGTGATACTGCGTTACACTCGCTCGGAGTATCTTCATACGCCGTCGCTCGTGTGCCTTGTCTAACGAAAAATCATCTACAAATTATAAAAGGTTATTCGTAGGGGACGATGCCCACATCGTCCCATTATCAAAAACACAAATAAATCCATTTAAGGAGAAAATAAAAATGGCAGTAGAAAAATTACAGTATTTTGTGAATGGTCAGTTTAAAGACTCAAAAACTGATGTTTGGTATGACCTTCACAATCCAAGCACAGGTGAAGTTGTAGGACAGGCACCTTGCTGTACAAATGACGAAGTTCTCGAAGCAATCGAGGCTGCAAAAGCAGCATATCCGGGCTGGAGAGCAACTCCTGCAATCAAGAGAGCACAGATTCTTTATAAAATCCGTGAGCTTATCATCCGTGATATGGAAGAGCTTACAATGTGCGTTGCTTGTGAAAACGGTAAGGTTTGGGGCGAAGCAGAGGGCGACGTTCTCAAAGCAAAAGAAGGCACAGAGCTTGCAACTCAGGTTCCGTCACTTATGATGGGTGAAAGCCTTATGGACGCTTCAGCAGGTTATGATACAGTTAAATATCGTGAACCTCTTGGTGTATTCGCAGGTATTGTTCCTGTTAACTTCCCTGCAATGATTCCATTCGGTTGGATGGCTCCAACTTGTATTGCAACAGGTAATACAATGGTGCTTAAAGCAGCATCTCTTACACCAAAAACAGCAATGAAATTTGCTGCAATCTATAAAGAAGCAGGCGTTCCGGACGGTGTTATCAACGTTATTACTTGCTCAAGAAATGAAGTTAACACAATTCTTGACCACCCAGATGTTAAGGGTATCACATTCGTTGGTTCAACTCCTGTTGGTCTTAAGGTTTATTCAAGAGCTGCCGCAGCAGGCAAGCGTTGCCAGGCTCTTACTCAGGCTAAGAACCACGCTTTGATTATGTCAGACTGTGCACTTGAAAGAACAGTTGCAGGTGTTATCAACTCTGCTTACGGTTGTGCAGGTCAGCGTTGTATGGCTCTTACTTGCTGTGTAGTTGAAGAAGCTATTGCAGACAAGTTCGTTGCAGAGCTTGTTAAACAGGCAAAGAACATTAAAGTTGGTCCATCTTGGGACAAAACTTCAAAACTTGGCCCGATTACATACAAAAAGCACTATGAAGAAGTTCTCGCTGATATTCAGAAAGGCGTTGACGAAGGTGCAGAACTTGTTCTTGACGGTCGTGATGTTAAGGTTGAAGGCTATGAAAACGGCTACTTCATCGGACCTACAATCTTCGATAAGGTTACAGCTGATATGACAATTGGTGACGAAGAAGTGTTCGGACCGGTTCTTTGCATCAAGCGTTGCAAGAACTTTGAAGAAGGCCTTAAGATTATGAATGACAATCCATATGCAAACGGCTCAGTTATTTATACACAGAGCGGTTACTTTGCTCGTCAGTTTGCTCGTTACACAGATGGCGGTCAGGTTGGTATCAATGTTGGTATTCCTGTTCCTGTTGGATTCTTCCCATTCTCAGGCCACAAACAGTCATTCTTCGGTGACCTTCACTGCTTAGGTAAGGATGCATATCGTTTCTACACAGAATCAAAGGCAGTTACTACTCACTGGTTTGATGAGGAAGAAAAGACAACTACTAATGTTAGTACTTGGGATGGTACTATCTAAATTTTTGGTCTTTTTCCGTTTAACTGCGTTATGCTCGCTCGGAGTATCTTCATACGCCGTCGCTCGCAAGCCTTGTTAAACAAAAAATACCTAAAAATTTGTAGGGTTTATTGTCTCGCGAAAAAAATCCTACAAATTATTGAATAAGGTTTTATTATGTAGGGGGCGACGACCTGGGCGCCCCGTTATAAAAATAAAAGGAGAAATTATTATGCTTAAAATCGGTATTATCGGTGCCGGCCGTATTGGTAAAGTGCACCTTGAGTCAATCTCATACCACGTAAAAAATGCTGAAGTTGTTGCAATCGCAGACCCATTTATGAATGACGAAACAAAGGCTTTCTGCGAAGGCTTTGGCGTAGAAAAAATCTACACAGATTACACAAAAATTATTGAGGATGCAGACATTGATGCAGTTCTTGTTTGCTC
>CAYXMF010000022.1:0-10048 GCA_964465845.1 uncultured Eubacteriales bacterium
GATCGGCAACAGGAGTGGCTACCATAATCCCGAATAATATACCAAACTAAATAAAAGAGCCTGCGTAGCCCTTTGTACGCACAGACCCTTTGAAAAAAGACTGACGGCAGGCTACATCTCGTAGCCTGCCGTTGACAATGCTGAGACCGTCGGCACTATTATCGCTAACACTTTCGGTATCAGAAATAACCACGAGCTGAATATCAGCGGAGTCAAAGTAGGGGCGATTCACGAATCGCCCGCAAAAAAAACAAACCCAAAACAAAGGAGCTGTAAAAAACTTTCGTTTTTTACAGCTCCTTTTCAAATGAAATCTTATTTTACAAGATTAATTACTGTAAGTACTGCGCTTATATCGCCGTCAATTATAACCTTACCCTTTGCGTGTGCTTCAACGGGGTCAATTTTACCGTCAATAAGCTTTAAAAGGTTTGTAGGATTTACTGTAACAATTGCGTGTCTGTCATAGTACTCATAAGGCTCAACATTTACGTTATGATCTTTTACTTCAATGTAAAAAATGCCGTTTACATTTTTGCCTTCAAGGTTAATCTGTAAAGCAACTACGCCGTCAACAGCGCTTGCATCTGCATCTGCGAATTTTGCCTTAACCTTAGCAACAACCTGTTCGTATGTCATGTGTTTTCACTCCTAATCATTTTTTTAAAATTTTATCATAAATGAAAATCCTTTGCAAATTTATAATCATCTTAAAATCAGCGTGAAAATGGCTAAAAACCGCTCAAAATTGGTCGAATTTACCAAATTGTATAAGTAAAATATATAAAAAATAACGAAAAACATTCTTGGTGAATAGTCAACCTTACAAAAATTATTTTTTTGAAAAAATTGCAGATTTTTAATGACAAAAAGAACGATTTGTAGTATAATTAAACCATTAATATGCGGAAGTCTGCAAAATAGGGAACAGAGTTCGCATTAAGGAGGAAAATTTATGGCATTGGTAAGAAAAGAAGCTTATTTTAACTCTTCAAACGGCGCTAATAAAATCAGAACACTTATCTGGGAAGATGATGAACTTACTCCTGTTGGTATTGTTCAGTTAACTCACGGTATGGCTGAGTATATAGCACGTTATGACGCATTTGCACGTTTTTTGGCATCAAACGGTTTTGTGGTTTGCGGTAATGACCATTTAGGTCACGGCAAAAGTATTGAAAGCCGTGCTGAAATCGGCTTTATGGGTGAAGAAAACGGCGATAAACGTCTTGTTGACGATATGCACATTCTCACAAAAATTATGAAGAAAAGAAATCCCCAAATTCCTTATTTCCTTTTCGGTCATTCAATGGGCTCATTCTGTGCAAGAATTTATGCAACTCATTTCGGTAACGAGCTTGACGGCGTAATTCTCTGCGGAACAGGTGATATGCCTGATATTATTAATGCCGCTCGTGATTTAATTGATATGCTCGTAAGCAAATACGGCATTATGAGAAGAGTTGACAAGGTTGCAGAAATTATGAACAAAGGTTTCTCCATGATGTCACCAAATAAAGAAAATCCGCTTGCATGGCTTTCAGAAAATGCTGACAATCGTCTTGAATATTCAAATGACGAACTTTGCGGATTTACATACACACTTGCAGGTTACCGTGATATTTATAACATTATGCGTGAGGCTTGTGACTCAGCCTGGGCTTACAGAATGCCAAAAGAGTTGCCGGTTATGATTATCTCAGGTGCAAATGATCCTGTTGGTATGAATGGTAAAGGCGTTTTGGCAGTTGCTGACAGTCTTGTTGAAGCCGGTATTGAGCCAACAACAATTCTTTACCCTGGTATGCGCCACGAAATTCTTAATGAAACAGAAAAAGAAGTTGTTTTCAACGACATTCTTAAATTCTTATTATCCATTTACACAAAGGAAGTTTAATCTTGACAAAATTTGTAGATACAGAGCAAATCCAATTACAAAAGAATATTGCCGATGAAGTCGCTGAACTTTTGCTTCAGCGTCACGGGACAAGCCCTAAAGCATTTGTCCACACTTATGGTTGTCAGGGCAACGTTGCCGATAGTGAGCGTATTAAAGGTCAGTTGGCACTTATGGGTTACATTATGACCGAAGAAAAAGAAGAAGCTGACTTAATCCTTTATAACACCTGTGCAATCCGTGAACACGCTGAAGACAGAGTTTTCGGAAACATCGGTGCAATCAAGAAGTTAAAACAGACAAATCCAAATCTCATCATCGCACTTTGCGGTTGTATGATGCAGCAAACTCATATTCGTGAAAAGCTGCAGAAAAGTTACCCGTTTGTTGATATAGTTTTCGGCACTCATAATCAGTATAAGGTGCCCGAAATCTTCAAATCATATTTAACACGCGGTAAACGATTTTTTGCAGATATGACTGAAACAAATGAGGTCTATGAGGGTGTTCCTGCACTTCGTGACAATTCTGCAAAGGCTTGGCTTCCGATTATGTACGGTTGCGATAACTTCTGTACTTATTGTGTCGTACCTTATGTAAGGGGCAGGGAACGTAGCCGAAAGCCCGCTGATATCATAGCAGAAGCAAAGCAGATTATAGCAGAGGGTTATAAAGATATTACACTTCTCGGTCAGAATGTTAATTCATACGGCAAAGGGCTCAATGAAGATATAAACTTCTCAAAGCTTATTCGTGAAATCAACGCATTAGACGGTGAATTCACAATCCGCTTTATGACCTCACACCCTAAGGACTGCACAAAAGAACTTATTGACACCATTGCAGAATGTGAAAAAGCCTCAAAGCATATTCATCTCCCTGTGCAGTCAGGTAATAACAGAGTTCTTAAAGAAATGAATCGCCGATACACACGCGAGCATTATCTTGAACTTATCAATTATGCAAAAGAGAAAATCGAAGGCTTGTCACTCACAAGTGATATAATCGTCGGTTTCCCCGGTGAAACATACGAGGAATTCTGTGATACTTTGTCACTTGTAAAGGAAGTTGGCTATACCTCACTTTTTACCTTTATTTTTTCATCACGAAAGGGTACAAAGGCGGCTGAAATGCCTGACCCCGTGCCTTACGAAGAAAAGAATAAATGGTTTAAAGAACTTTGTGATTTACAAGAAAGCATCGCAACAAATCACAGTGCAGAAATGAAAGGTAAAACCTATCGTGTGCTTTGTGAGGGTAAGAGCAAAACCTTAGATGGCTATATGGCGGGGCGTACTGATGGTAATGTTATTATCGAATTCCCTTGCACAAATGAAGATTTAATCGGCAAATTCTGTCACTTAAAAGTTACAGAGCCGTTAAATTGGTTAGTTCGTGGAGAACTCACCGACTAAAATAATCAAAAAATAAAGTAAAAATAAAGGAGTACAAAACAATGTCACTTGAAAAACTTACAAGAGAGCTTGGTAAAGCAATTCAGCAGGATGAAAGATATCTTGCAATGCAGAAAGCAATCGAAGCAAATGAAAAAGATACTGCTCTTAATGAGCTTATGAGCAAAATTCAGCTCATTCAGGTATCTTATCAGCACGAGGCTTCTAAAGAAGAGCCAAATGAAGACAAAATGAAAGCATACGACGAAGAATTCCGTGGCGTTTATTCAGAAATTATGATGAACGAAAATATGCGTAACTATGAAATGGCAAGAAAAGATATTGATGACCTTATGAACTACCTTACAGGCATTCTTGCTATGTGCGTAAACGGCGATGACCCTGATACTTGCGACCCAACTGCACACTCATGCGGTGGCGACTGCTCAGGCTGTCACTGTGACTGTGGCGACTAAAACTGCTCACAATAATTGAAACTTAATCCGGCCTCCCTTGTCAACGGGAGGGGGCCCGCTGGCGGTGGCGGGATTCACAACTCCCTCAAAAATCTATTAACTGAGAAGGAATCAAAAATATGGCACTTTCACCAATGATGCAACAATATTTCCAAATAAAAGAGAATTACAAAGACGCTATATTAATGTTCCGTCTTGGCGACTTTTACGAGATGTTCTTTGATGATGCGAAAACAGCATCAAAAGAGCTTGAATTGGTACTTACAGGTCGTGATTGCGGTGAGGCAGAGCGTGCCCCTATGTGTGGCGTGCCATTCCATAGTGCTGACGGTTATATTGCAAAACTTGTGTCACGTGGCTACAAGGTTGCAATCTGTGAGCAGATGGAAGACCCTGCAACTGCAAAGGGAATTGTAAAACGTGATGTTATTCGCGTTATTACACCCGGTACTGTAATCGAAAGTTCAATGCTTGACGAGTCAAAGAACAATTATCTCGCATCAGTTTGCGCATCCCAAGGTAACGTTGGTATGTGCTTTATCGATATTTCAACAGGCGAGGTCAATTTAACAGAATTCAGCGAAAATGTTGAGCAAAGAGTAATCAACGAAATGGGCAGATATAACCCAACTGAAATTATTCTTAATAAAGAAGTAGTTTCTTTTAATACTCTTAAAGATTTCATTTCTAAAAAGCTTGAAGCGTCTGTTGAGTTATTGATTGAAGAATTTGAATTTTCTAATGCAGAAGCACTCTGCAAAGAGCATTTTAATACTAATGATTTAACTACAATTTCACTTAATCAACGCAATACTGCGGTTTGTGCATTAGGCGCGTCACTTGCGTACTTAAAGTCAACTCAACGCCGTGACCTTGAAAATATTAAGAACATCAATTTTTATACTGATGCAAAGTATATGAGCCTTGGTATTTCTGCAATCCGTAACCTTGAACTTTTAGAAACAATGCGTGACCGCGACAGAAAAGGCTCACTTCTTTGGGTGCTTGATAAAACCAAAACCGCCATGGGTAAGCGTATGCTCCGTTCATTTATTGAACGTCCGCTTTACGATTGTGCTGAAATTTCAAAGCGTCTTAATGCAGTTGATGAACTTTACGGCAATACTGAACTTCGTGAGCGTGAAACTGAACTTATGGTCAGCGTTTATGATATGGAACGTCTTATGACACGTATTGTTTATAATACCGCAAATGCAAAAGAGTTGCTTTCTCTTTGCACAACTCTCGAAAATCTTCCCGAAATCAAAGAAAATCTTAAAAATGCAAACAGCAATCTGCTTAAATACATATATAACGAAATTGATGTATTGGCAGATGTTTGCTCACTTATTAAGGTTTCTATAAAAGAAGATGCACCGTTCTCAGTCCGTGAGGGCGGAATGATTAAAGACGGCTTTAATAAAGAACTTGATGAGCTTCGTGATATCGTAAACGGCGGTAAATCAGTTCTTGCAAAGCTTGAAGCCGACGAGCAAGAAAAAACAGGCATCAAGAAGCTTAAAATCGGTTATAACAAAGTATTCGGTTACTATTTTGAAGTTCTTAATTCCTATAAAGAGCTTGTTCCCGATACATACATAAGAAAACAAACACTTTCAAACTGTGAGCGTTACATTACAGAAGAACTTAAAGCCCTTGAAACAAAGGTGCTTGGCGCACAAGAGCGAATTGTAGGCCTTGAATATGAGATTTTCAATTCAATCCGTAAAAAGATAGCAGGCGAGTATCTTCGTACTCAGCGTACTGCTCACGCCGTTGCACTTCTTGATGTTCTTTGCTCATTTGCAACAGTTTCACTTAAAAATAACTATACACGCCCTGATATTAATGATAAAGGCATAATCCGTATTTATGAGGGCAGACACCCTGTAATCGAGGCATTACAAAAGAAAACAATGTTCGTGCCGAATGACACAATTCTTGACTGTGAAGAAAACCGTATGGCAGTAATTACAGGTCCTAATATGGCAGGTAAATCCACATATATGCGCCAGATTGCAATTATCACAATTATGGCTCAAATGGGTTGCTTTGTTCCTGCAAAGTCAGCGGATATAGGCATTGTTGACAGTATTTTCACCCGTGTTGGTGCGTCCGACGATTTGGCATCAGGTCAGTCAACATTTATGGTTGAAATGAACGAGGTTGCCGAAATTCTTAAATATGCAACAAAGAACAGCCTTATAATTCTCGACGAAATCGGTCGCGGTACATCAACCTTTGACGGTATGAGTATTGCCCGTTCAGTTGTTGAGTATATTGCCGATAAAAAGAAAATCGGCGCAAAAACCCTCTTTGCAACTCATTATCACGAATTGTCTGAATTAGAGGGCACTGTTGACGGTGTTAAAAACTACAATATCGCAGTTAAAAAGCGTGGCGACGATATTACGTTCTTAAGAAGAATTGTCCGTGGCGGTGCTGACGGCTCATACGGTATTGAGGTTGCAAAGCTTGCAGGCGTTCCTGATAATGTAATCAAACGAGCAAAAGTAATTCTCAAAACCCTTGAAGATAATGACTTAATGAAACCTAAAATGGTTTCTGATATTCCCGAAGAAAAAGAGCCTGAAATTCAGATGTCTTTTGAATCAAATTCAAGAGAATACATTATGGACCGTCTCCGCACAGTCGATATAAACACATTAACCCCAATCGAAGCAATGGGACTTCTCTACGAACTCATCGACAAAGCAAAGAACTAAAATGCAAAATGCAAAGTGCAAAATGTCGGAACTGCGTTGCAATTATAAATGTAGGGGACGACGACTCGGCGTCTTGAAATGCGCGTAGTGGCAGGCTTCCACGCCTGCATAATGAGTCCGGATTATATAACAAGGAGAAAAAATATGTCTTACCATGATTTTGGAATTATGCAAACGGCTCCCAAACACGAAAAACGATACGATGATTATGAGCCTGAAACATATAACTGTATATCAGTAAATGACAAATATATAGAATTTGTTGTTAATGAGTTGAACAATATAGATTTCCACTGGCATACAATTGACTCACAAAACAAAGGACTTGCGTATTGTGGAATTACACTTATCTCACCATCATCAATGGAAAAGTTTGTTTCTGTAATAGAAAATATCACTGAATTACAGGAATTAAAACAGCTTTTATCAAAAGCACATAAAGAAAACAAATGGATAATCCACTTTGGAATTTAATTGTAATATTAACATTCAATTTTGTACTTAAAAGAGGTGACATCAATGGCAAAAATTAATAAACTCCCAAAACATATGGCTGATTTAATCGCAGCGGGTGAGGTTGTTGAACGCCCCGCGTCCGTTGTGAAAGAGCTTATGGAAAATGCCGTTGATGCCGGCGCTACTGCCATAACTGTTGAAATTCAGCACGGTGGCATCTCTTATATTCGTGTTACCGACGACGGCTGTGGTATCGACCGTGAAGATGTTAAAACCGCATTTGTAAGCCACGCTACAAGTAAGATTAAAACTGCCGAAGATTTGAATACTATTCTCACACTCGGTTTCCGTGGTGAAGCGTTGCCGTCTATCGCCGCAGTTTCAAAGGTAAATATGATAACTAAAACGGCAACTGAAGAAATGGGTACATCTCTCACAATCGAAGGTGGAATTATAACCGATTTCTCCGACGCAGGTTGTGCAGTAGGTACAACTATGATTGTCCGAGAGCTTTTCTATAACACTCCTGCTCGTATGAAATTTTTGAAAAAGGATGTAAGTGAAGGCAATTATGTTGCATCAGCGGTTGAAAAGCTTGCACTTTCTCATCCCGAAATCAGCATACGCTTTATTCGTGACGGCAAACAGGTATTCACAACCAACGGTGACGGAAATCTTCAGAATGTATGCTTCTCTGCATTCGGCAAAGACTTTTCAAACGGACTTTTAGAGGTGAATTCTGCGGTTGGCAATGTTTCTGTCAACGGTCTTGTAACACCACCGTTTAACTGCCGCGGTTCTCGTGGTATGCAATATTTCTTTGTGAACGGCAGAAGTGTTAAGAACGGCACAATTACCGCCGCATTTGAAAATGCTTATAAAAACAGCGTTATGGTTGGCAAATTTCCAGGGGGAGTACTTTTTATCACACTTCCGCCAACGCTTGTTGATGTAAATGTTCACCCCTCAAAAATAGAAGTCCGTTTTTCTGATGAGCGTGCAATTTTCGATGCAGTTTACCATTCAGTAAAATCTGCACTGAGTGAAAATGCCGCAATAAAACAAGCTGTTTTACCTGAAAAGAAACCGAATTTCAACGAAATTTTTGCAAAACCGCAACAAGAGTTTAAGCAAACAACAGTTGAAGAAAACATTACATATACAGAAAAAGTATTAAAACCATTGTCAGCATTTGATGTTGTCAGCGATGTTAAAATCGATTATGTTGCTGATATTGACGATGACCCGTTGAAAATTGAGTTTCCTGTTTCAATTCCCGAAACAAAAGTTGAAACACAAATACAAGTAGAAGAAACTGTTGAACCAAAAGAAGAAAATGTAATTCGTCTTATTGGTGAGGCATATAAAACCTACATATTTATTGAACTGAACGGCAAATTATGTGTAATCGACAAACACGCTGCACACGAAAGAATTCTCTTTAATAAACTTAAGGCGAATACGCAAGGTGCAGGCAGTCAGCTGTTGTTAGCTCCCGTTGCTGTAACTCTCGGTAAAGAAGAATACATAGCAGTTACAGAAAACATTGAAACTATTTCAAAATCAGGCTTTGATATTGAAGATTTCGGTGACGGTACCGTTATTGTCCGCAGTTGCCCGATGGATTTAGATAACTGTGAAATCGAGCCGCTAATCAGCGAAATTGCAGAGTATCTAACTAAAAACCGTAGAGATATTTCTAACGAGCATCTTGACTGGATTTATCACAATGTTGCTTGTCGCAGTGCCATAAAAGCAGGGGACGATAACTCCGATGTGGAACTTTTAGCACTTGCAAAACAAGTTGTTAACGATAATGACGTGCGTTTCTGTCCTCACGGCAGACCGGTTATGATTGAAATCTCAAAATATGAACTTGAAAAACAGTTTGGCAGGGTATAATTTATGAATAAAATTCCCGTTATTGCAGTTGTAGGACCAACGGCTTCAGGAAAAACCTCAATGTCAATTGAAATTGCAAAGCGCTTTTCCGGACAAGTTGTGTCAGCAGACTCAATGCAGATTTACGAAAAAATGAATATTGCAACTGCAAAACCAACTGAGGAAGAAATGCAGGGGATTCCTCACCACTTGATTGGTTTTCAGCCAATTAATAAAAAGTTCAGCGTTGCAGAATATGTTACCCTTGCAAAAGAATACATAAATAAAATTTATGCCGATGGTGATATTCCCGTAATCGCAGGCGGAACAGGGCTTTATGTTGATTCGCTTTTACAGAATATTCAGTTTTCTGAAGAAAACAGTAATACCGAAATTCGTGAAGAATTAACAGAAATGTTTGATAAAAAAGGCGCAGAGTATATGCTTGCTTGGCTCACAGAAATTGACCCTGAAACAGCCGAAAGATTGCACCTTAACGATAAAAGCCGAATTATTCGTGCCCTTGAAATCTATAAAATCACAGGCAAAACAATGTCTGAACAAAATGTGATTTCCCGTGAAGAAGAAACACCTTTCGACACTCTTTATATCGGTATAAATTACCGTGACAGAAATGTTCTTTATGACAGAATAAACCTGCGAGTTGATTTGATGCTCGAAAACGGACTTTTAGAAGAAGCCAAAGACTTTTACAACATTGATTCCGATAAAACCGCTTGTCAGGCGATAGGCTATAAAGAACTGGCACCGTATTTCAGAGACGAAAACACTCTCGAAGAATGTGTTGAAAAGTTAAAACTTGAAACAAGACATTATGCGAAACGTCAACTTACCTGGTTCCGCAAAAATGAAAATATAAATTGGGTTTACCCTGATGATTATGAAAATGCCGAAGAAATGTATAACTACGTATTTTCAATGATAAATGATTTTTTAAGGAGGTACACAAATGAAGATAAGTAAAAATAAAGCAAAAAATATCTTTTTAGCCGTTGTTGGTGTACTTATAATCCTTTATTTTGTTTATCAGGTAATCCAGATGAACTCAAATCCTTATAAGACAGAATTGGCACTTGAGCGTGATATTAAAAACACAGTTTCCACAAAAGCTTTTATTGTCCGTGATGAAGAATACATTACAACTGATAACACAAGCGGAACTGTTGTTTCAATCGCAGAAGACGGAAAACGTGTTGC
>CAYXMF010000022.1:10148-15851 GCA_964465845.1 uncultured Eubacteriales bacterium
GATGCAAAACTTGCCGAACTTGAAGCAGAGCTTGTGTCATTACAGTCAAAAGCAACAGGCTATACAACTGTTTCTTCACCAAATCCGGGTTATTACATAGGCTCAGTTGACGGTTATGAAAATGCAATAAGTTATGATGATGTTGCTGAACTTGATTGCGCAACAATCAATTCTTTGCTTTCGTCAGAAAAACAACAGGTTTCAGGTAATGTTATGGGTAAACTTGTTGACGAGTTTGACTGGTACCTTCTTTGCACCGTTCCGTATAATGAGTCCGGTGATATCGTAGTTAATAAAACTGTTTCAGTTGATGTTCCCAATACTGCAGTCGGAACAATCAAATGTACTGTAGTTTATAAGGGCGATAAAGAAGATGATAGCGTCGCTGTAATTCTCAAATGTAATATTATGAATCGTAATGTTGCAAATCTTCGTATGGAAAGCATTGATATTATTACTGATGAATATACAGGTATTCGAATCAGCAACAAGGCAATCCGTGAAGAAGATGGCGTAAAAGGTGTTTACGTTCAGCGTGGTAACATTATCTCATTCAAGAAAATTAATATTATTTATTCAACTGAAGATTATTCAATAATCGAAAAGGTTGACGATTCTTCTTATGTAAGACAATACGACACAATAATTACAGAAGGAGTGGATTTGTATGATGGAAAAGTCATATCTTGACAGCCGTAAAGCCGATATTCAATATAACCTTGACGTAATCAATGAAAAGATTGCAGAAAGTGCAATTAAAAGTGGCAGACGTCCTGAAGATGTAAGACTTATGGCTGTTACAAAAACTGTTGATCCGATTTTTATAAACTATGCCCTTGATTACGGTGTGAATTTAATCGGTGAAAATCGCGTTCAGGAAATGCTTCGTAAAAAGCCAGAATTACACCTCCAAGGCGTTGAAAAGCATCTTATAGGTCATTTGCAGACAAACAAAGCAAGCCAGATTACAGGAGAGGTCGATATGATTCAATCAGTTGACTCTCTTAAAATTGCAAAAGAAATTGCAAAGCAGTCTGCAAAAAAAGGAATCGTGACTGATGTGTTGCTTGAAATCAACATTGGTGACGAAGAAAGTAAAACAGGATTTTCAAAAGAAGAGTTCTATGAGAATTTATATGAAATTTCAGAATTAAAAGAAATTTCCGTAAAAGGACTTATGACAATCCCCCCGATTTGCGAAAATAATACAATACTTTGTAAATATTTTGAAAAAATCCACAACATATATGTTGACATTAAAGACAAAAAGTTAGATAATATAAACGTGAATATTTTGTCGATGGGAATGTCGGGAGATTATGAACAAGCAATTTTATGTGGGTCAAATCTTGTAAGAATCGGATCTTCAATTTTCGGCCCAAGAATATATTAATCAGGAGGAGCACACTATGAGTTTTTTAGACAAGATTAAAAACATTGTAAATGTTGATGAGGACGGTTACTATCCGGATGACGATGTTGATACAGGCGCTTTTTTAGGTGATTACGAAGAGGAAGAAAGACCTGCAAGACAGCCTCGCAGAACGCCACGCAACGGCGATCAGGAAAAAGTTGTTAATATTCATACAACAGCACAGCTTCAGGTTGTTCTTTCAAAGCCTGAAAAGTTTGACGAAGCTCTTGGTATCGCTGATAACCTTAATGAGAAAAGAACAGTTGTATTAAACCTTGAATCAGTCAGCAAGGACGTTGCACGTCGTTTAATTGACTTCCTTACAGGTGTTGCTTATGCTAACAACGGTCAGATTAAGCGTGTTGCAAACAGCACATTTATTATTACACCTTATAACGTTGACGTTATGGGCGATTTGTTGGACGAGCTTGAAAATAACGGTATGTTCTTCTGATTAAGAGCATATAATTAGGAAATTATAAATTGCTAAATATTGGGCAGAATGGGAAGGAATAAATTAATGCTTACACCTGATAAAATCAAAGAAAAATCATTTCAGACTACAGGCCGTGGCTCTTACCGTGCAGAAGATGTAGATAACTTTTTAAGTGAAGTTTCAGCATCTTATGAGCAGATGTTCAAAGAGAACGGTGACCTTATCAAGAAAATCAGCCTCCTTGCAAAGAAGGTTGAAGAATATCGTGCAGATGAAGAAAGTCTTAAAATGGCACTTCTTAATGCACAAAAACTTGCTGATAAAATCGTAGCAGAAGCAAAAGAAACAGCAGAAAAAGAAAATGCTGAAATTAAAGAAGAAACAGCAAAACTTCATGAGATTGCTGAAACTGCTGCAAAAGAAGCTGAAGAAAATGCAAAGGCAGAAGCTGAGGCTATTGTAGCAGAAGCAAAGGCGGAAGCAGAGAAAATTCTTGCTGATGCAAACCGTCAGGCAAGCGATATTCTTGGTAATATCAACCGCAAAGTTACTCACGAGAGCCTTGTTTACGAAATGGTTCAGAAAGAAGCATCAGAATTCAAGAGCAAGCTTGTTGCAATGTATAAGGAACATATTAATCTTATTAATCAGCTTCCTGAAATTGCTGATAAACAACTTGATGAGCAGGAACCAGCAGAAGTAGCAACTGTTGAAGAAGCAGTTGTTGACGAAGAACCTGTAGTTATTGAAGAAACAGCACCTGTTGTTGTAATCGACGAAGTAGAGGAAGACGTAGTTGAAGAAACAGCAGATGAAATTAAAGATGCTGTTGAAGAAATCGTTGAAGAGGCTATTGAAGAAGTAGCTGAAGAACCTGTTGAGGTTGTTGAAGAAGTTACAGAAGAAATCGAAGAAGTTGTTGAAGAACCGGTTGTTAAAAAGCCTTTCAAACTTGATTTGAGTAAGATCGACTTCGCTGATGATGATGATTTTGTTGAAGCACCTGCAGATCCAGTAGTTGTTGAAGAAACAGCAGAAGATGAAGTTGAAGAGGAAGAAACAAAATCAATTTCTTTCAAAAATTTCTTTAAGAAAAAATAATTTAAGTTGAGGTAATTAAATGATTCAAGTAATTACGCTTATATCCATTGTAGCACTTGTTGCATTGGATCAGTTATTTAAATTACTTGTAATTGAATATCTCGAACCGATTGGCAGCCTTCCTTTGATAGACGGCTTTCTTCAGTTGAAGTACGCCGAGAATACGGGGGCTGCTTTTGGTTCGTTTAGCGAGCATACAAATGCACTTTCAATTTTTACGCTTGTAATAATCGTAGCTGGAACAATCTATTTGTTATCAAAAAAGCTCAAGTTCGGTGTTGAATATGTGTGTATTACACTTATAATCGCCGGAGGCGCAGGTAATCTTATTGACCGTGTGTTCAGAGGTTTTGTTGTTGATTATATTGAACCGCTTTTCATTGATTTTGCAATATTTAATTTTGCAGATATTCTTGTTACCTGCAGTGCAGTTGTGCTTGTAGTATGGACACTCTATGGTATATTCAGAGAGTACAGAAAAGAAAAGGAACCAAATAAAAATGAATAAAGTATTGATACAAGTTCCTGAGAATTTTGAAGGGGAGAGAATAGATAAATTCTTATCTGTCCTTGTTGAAGGTGCTTCACGAAATTCAATACAAAAGCTTATTGAAAACGGCAAGGTTTTAGCAAACGGCGTTGTTGTAAATAAGAAATATAAAGTCCGCACAGACGATGAAATTACAATGCTGCCAAGTGAGTTAAAACCCCTTGATGCTGAGCCTGAAAACATTCCTCTTGATATAGTTTATGAGGACGAGCATCTGTTGGTTGTAAATAAACCTCGAGGTATGGTTGTTCATCCGGCACCGGGTAATTACAGCGGAACACTTGTAAATGCACTTTTATATCATTGTAAAGATTCCCTTTCAGGTATAAACGGAATTTTACGTCCCGGCATTGTTCATAGAATTGATAAAGATACAAGCGGACTTTTAATTGTTGCAAAAACTGATGTTGCCCATGTAGGACTTGCACAGCAGATTAAAGAGCATAGTTTTACTCGTGAATATAACGCTGTTATAGTAGGTCACTTAAAAGAACAGCAGGGAACAGTTAATGCTCCAATCGGCAGAAATCCAAAAGATCGCAAAAAAATGTGCGTAACGCTGAATAATTCAAAAAACGCAGTTACACACTATAATGTTATTGAGGATTATGAGAGTTATTCTCATATTTCACTTAAGTTAGAAACAGGCAGAACTCACCAGATTCGTGTGCATATGGCACATTTGGGACATCCTGTAGCAGGGGACTCTGTCTATGGAAACGATAAAAAAAGCGCTTATCTTAATGGTCAGTGCTTACACGCTATAAAAATCGGATTTATTCACCCTGTAACTGAGGAGTATCTTGAATTTACAAGTGAATTACCCGATTATTTCACCGAATTTTTAAGCAGACTCAAACACACCTGAGGAGGTGTTTTAAGATGGTAAACAAAGATTTGTCACATTGGCTTGTTGTGTCAGATATTGATGGAACATTAAACAACAAGTTAAGACAATTGCCAAAAAGAAATTTTGACGCAATTAACAGATTCGTACTTGATTGTAACGGTCATTTCACATTGGCATCAGGAAGAAATGTTCAGTCAATGCGCAAGCATTATGAACGATTGCCGATTGCAGGTACTCCTGCAGTAATTCTTAACGGCGCAGGCGTTTATGACTACGCTCAGGAAAAAATGCTCCATTTTGATGCAATTAATGAGCATGCAATGGATTTGGTTTTTGAAATCCATAAGCGTTTTCCTTTGGTTGAAATTGAAGTTTTGACCGACACAATGATTTATACATTAAATTCACGAATTTTTGCTCGTGTAATGGTTCAGGCTGATAGACTTCACTATATAAATTGTAAGCATCCTGATGAAATTCCGAGAGAAAATTGGGGTAAGGTAATTTTCCTTGGTATGCCTGACGTTATTAAACGTTTAAGAAAATATATAGATACATTGACTGATACAAGAGCAAACTTTATGTCAAGTTCAATTTCATCATTTGAAATGCTTAATGAGGGAGTACATAAAGGATCTGCACTTATGAAAATTGCAGAAATGTATAATATTGAACATAAGCATACTGCCGCAATCGGTGACTATTTCAACGATTACGATATGCTTAAAACTGTAGGACTTCCTGCATGTTGCGGACAAGCACCAAAGGCGATGCACGAAATTGCAAAATTCCATGCTTGCCATTGTAACAAAGGTGCTGTTGCAGACTTGCTTGAATATATAATGGATGATTATAAGGAGGAATAAATATGAATAATTCACTCAAAAAAGAATTAGAAGTATTTGCCACTAAAGAAAGAATGTTAATTCTTGAGGGTATATTTAATGCTAAAGCTGGGCATCCCGGCGGCTCACTTTCAATTGCTGAACTTATGGCATACCTTTATAACGTTGAAATGCGTGTAGATGCTAAAAATCCAAAATGGGAAGACCGTGACAGATTTGTCCTTTCAAAAGGCCACGCAGCACCTGCTCTTTATGCAACACTTGCTCTTAAAGGCTTTTTCCCGACAGAAGATATTAAAACACTCCGTAAAGCAGATTCTTACCTCCAGGGACATCCAAGTATGAAATCTGTTCCCGGTGTTGATATGAGTACAGGCTCACTCGGTCAGGGCATTTCAACTGCAGTTGGTATGGCTCTTGCCGCAAAGCTTGATAATAAAGATACAAGAGTTTACACAATTCTTGGCGACGGTGAAATTGAAGAAGGTCAGGTTTGGGAAGCAGCAA
>CAYXMF010000023.1:0-3977 GCA_964465845.1 uncultured Eubacteriales bacterium
TCATTTAACCTTTAAGAACTTCTTTATAAAGTCTTATATAATCATTTGCTGATTTACCCCAGCTGTTGTCACATTCCATTGCACGTTTTACAAGAATGTTCCAGCCTTCTTTATTGGAGTATCCGCCGATTGCTCTCTTGATTGTAAAGAGCATATCGTGTGCATTGTATGTTGAGAATGTGAAGCCGTTGCCCTCACCGTCGCCTGAATCCTTGATACTGTCACGAAGACCGCCTGTTTCACGTACAATCGGGATTGTACCGTAACGAAGTGAAATCATCTGTGAAAGTCCGCAAGGTTCACTCTTAGAAGGCATCAAGAACAAGTCACAGCCTGCATAAATTTTCTTTGAAAGTGATGGAATAAAGCCAATTTTAAGTCCCATTTTGTCAGGGTATTTGTCAGCCATTTCCTTAAAGAAGCTTTCATACTGCCATTCGCCTGAACCCAATACTACAAACTGAATATCTTCAGTTGCAAGAAGTTCGTCAAGCACTGCTTTAACAAGGTCAAGACCTTTATGGCCTACAAGACGTGTTACCATACCCATAATCGGAACATCGGGGCGCACAGGCAAGCCGAAATACTCTTGTAACTTTGCCTTGTTAACCGCTTTCTTTTCTTCAAAATCAGCAACTGTATAGTTAACCTCAATATCTTTATCAGTTTCAGGGTTATAAAGGATTGTGTCAATACCATTGAGAATACCTGAAAGTTTCCATGAACGCTGATTAAGAATAATGTCAAGACCGTGTGAATACCAAGGGTCAAGAATTTCATTTGCATAAGACGGGCTGACTGTTGTAACTCTGTCAGCGCACTCAATAGCGCCCTTCATATAGTTACATGCACCATCATATTCAAGCAGTGATGCTGCACTGTCAGGAAGTCCCACAACGTCACCTAAAAGGTCCATTCCGTATGTACCCTGATACTGAATATTGTGGATTGTGAAAATTGTTTTGATGTTTTCAAATCCGGGACGGTTTGCATAAAGTGTGTTGTAATAAACAGGAGTCAATGCTGACTGCCAGTCATTACAATGAATAATGTCAGGTTTAAAATCAATATGAGGAATAATTTCAAGAACTGCACGAGCAAAGAATGCAAAACGCTCTGCATCATCATAATAGCCGTAAAGACTATCACGCTTGAAATAATACTGATTGTCAAGAAGATAGTAGATTACTCCGCCTGCTTTTGCTTCAAAAACACCGCAGTACTGTCTTCTCCAAGCAACAGGAACTGAAATGCTTGTTACAAATTTCATTGTATCTTTAAGTTCCTGACTGATTGTGTCATAAAGAGGCATTACAACACGTGCGCCGATAAGTCTTTTGCGGAGAGCCTGAGGAAGACTGCCTGCAACGTCACCTAATCCGCCACTTGCTTTAAAGGGAAGTGCCTCACTTGAAACGTATAAAACTTTCATATATTTTTCCTTTCGTAAGTTGGAATCGGCTCCCACTCAAGGGTGGAGCCCAGACTATATCACAATTTCCTTACCAATATAAACAGGATAATTTTCAGCACCAGAAAGTGTCTTATTAGGTGTAATAACAACGCCCTTATCAGCAACAACGCAGTTAAGTGATGCGTTCTGTGCAACAAATCCGCCCTGCATTACAATAGAATTCTTAACTACTGCACCTTTTTCAACTCTTACACCTCTGAAAAGGATTGAGTTTTCAACGGTACCGTCAATAATACAACCGTCAGCAACAAGTGAATTCTTAACATCTGAGCCAAGGCCGTAAATTGCAGGCATATCGTCACGAACTTTTGTATAAACAGGTCTTTCTGCATTGAAAAGGTCGTCACAGTTATCAGGATTAAGAAGTTCCATATTTGTTTTGAAGTAGCTTTCCATTGATTCGATTACTGCAGAATAGCCTGTTGCTTCGTAACCGTAAATATTAAGTTTACCTACATTACCCTGAACAAGATCTGCTTCAAAATCCTTATGGTTAAGGCTGATTGCATCATTGATAAGTCTTTCAAGAAGTGCTTTCTTCATAAGGATTACGTTAAGTGAGAAATTAACATTTTCATCAGTTACAGGAGAAATTGAAATCTTCTCTGCTTTGCCGTTTGCATCCATATCAAGAGCAATTACGTCTGTAAGATTTGGTTTTTTGCCATTCTTATAAACGATTGTCATATCTGAATTCTTTTCAGTATGGTAATCCATAAGCGCTTCAATATCAAGATTGAGAACTGTATTACAATCAGAAAGAAGAACATATTCTTCGTCTGAACGGCTGATGAATCCCATAATACCTTTAAGTGATGCCAACTTATCAGCATTTCCGCCTGCCTCATTTGTTGAGAATGGAGGAAGAATGAAAAGGCCGTCATTTTTACGTGATAAATCCCAAGGCTTGCCTGTACCTACGTGATCCATAAGTGACTGATAATTACTCTTTGTAAGTACGCCGACTTTTTCAATGCCTGCATTTACCATATTTGAAAGAGTAAAGTCGATGAGACGGTAACGTGATGCAAACGGAACTGAACCCATTGTACGAATACCTGTAAGTTCGCCGATGCACTCATCATAAGCGTTTGAGAAAATAATTCCTACTATATTCTTACCTGTCATGATTATTCAGCCTCCTTTACTACATCTTCACTGACCTGTGCTTTAGGTGCAACAGCAGCACCCTCGCCGATTTTTACGCCTGCGCCAACAACTGCAACGCCCCAATCATCACGGTTTGCAACTTCTTCAGGACTTGCGCCAACAACTGCGCCTGCTTCAATAACTGCATTTTCAGCAACGATTGAATACTGAACAACTGCACCCTTTTTAACAACTGTGCCAGGCATTACGATTGAATATTTAACCTCTGCACCCTCTTCAACTGTAACGTTGTTGAAAAGAATTGAGTAATCAACATCACCGTAAACTCTTGAGCCTTCAGAAATCATTGAATTCTGCACCTTTGCATTAGCAGAAATATAATGAGGTGGTGCAACAGGAGTTTTTGCATAAATTTTCCAGCTTGTATCTGAAAGGTCAAGGTCAACTTTCGGATTAAGAAGGTCAAGGTTTGCTTCCCATAAGCTGTCGATTGTTCCAACGTCTTTCCAATAGCCGTCGAAAAGGTAAGCATACATTGGCTCACCGTCAGCATGCATTTTCGGAATAACGTTCTTACCGAAGTCGTTGCTTGAATCAGGGTCTGCCTCGTCATCAATAAGGTACTGGCGAAGTTTGCTCCATGTAAACACATAAACACCCATTGAAGCTTTATTACTTCTTGGATTCTTCGGCTTTTCTTCAAACTCACGGATTGAGTTGTCATCATTGAGAATCATAAGACCAAAACGGCTTGCTTCTTCCCAAGAAACTTCAAGCATTGCAATAGTACAAGCAGCGCCTTTTTCTTTATGGTATTCAAGCATTTTGTTGTAATCCATTTTATAGATATGGTCACCTGAAAGAATTACAACATATTCAGGGTCATAACGGTCAATGAAATTGATATTCTGATAAATAGCGTTTGCTGTGCCCTTATACCATTCTGTACCCTTAATCTGCTGATAAGGTGACAAAATGTGAACACCGCCGTTAGCACGGTCTAAATCCCAAGCCTGACCGTTGCCTATGTAATCATTAAGTTCAAGTGGCTGATACTGTGTTAAAACACCAACTGTTGAAATACCTGAGTTTACACAGTTTGAAAGCGGGAAGTCGATAATTCTGTATTTACCGCCGTATGGAACAGCCGGTTTAGCAATGTTCTTTGTGAGAATTCCAAGACGGCTTCCCTGACCGCCTGCAAGAAGCATTGCAATACATTCTTGTTTTCTTGCCATATTTATTCCTCCTTAATGGATGTTAATATATTATGTTAATTTATCTTGTTTTCTGAAGATAAATTGTTGACATTGGTGGTAAATCGAGAGAAATGCTTCGTTTCGGGTTGAGTTTTATCCTAATCCTTCCCATGAAGAATCAACCAAGTCCTATC
>CAYXMF010000023.1:4077-15838 GCA_964465845.1 uncultured Eubacteriales bacterium
TTTCGGGTTGAGTTTTATCCTAATCCTTCCCATGAAGAATCAACCAAGTCCTATCACATAGTTACACATATATATTCTAACACTCTGGATTTTTGATTTCAAGTACTTTTTGAACAAAATACTCAAATCAATAACAAATTTCATTACAGCCATTTGTGCATTTTGTTACAAAAATTACCATAATGCACAATAAACAAACCTTTTTTGATATAAATACGCACAAAAAAAGAGCTTACTCAAACGAGTAAGCTCTGGATTAACATATTCGGATTAATATGCAACTGTCCACCATTCTTCAAAGCCAAGACCGATTTCATAACTGTCCATATAAAGAATCATTGGAAGATCGAAATAGTATTCAACAAGATTTCCTGTTGATTTTTCAATCTTTGCTTCAGCTGTTGTTGCTTTGTAATCGCACTTAGGTTCAATGCTGTTAAGACCGGGAACGCCTGAAATTGGTTCCTGAATTGACTCTTTAGTAATAATAGAAGCAACTGCACCAACCTTTTCACCTACTGATGGGTTAACCGCGCCCTTCACAACAACTGTAATGATGTAATAGTCGCCTTCTTCTTTACAGTCAATACTCTTGATGTCGCTCTTTGTAAGACCGCAAGTAGCACCTGCCGGTGGGAAGTTTGCAGCAATGTCATCGCCTGTGTATGTTTCATTAACATCTTCAGCCTTAAGTAATGAGCCCATAAGACCTTCTGCTACGCTTGAGAGCATACCTGCTTTAACGTGGTTATTATAGTTATATGCGTTCTTCTTTACGATAGTTGCAGAAGATGCATTTGTTTTAACGCCATTGAATGCCTTAACGAACAAATCGAACTGCATTGTTGTTGATGTCATAACAGTAGCTGTTGAGCTGCTCTGCTGACTGTCAGAAGAACTTGAACTTGATGAAGCGCTTGAATCAGTTGAAGTTGATGAAGAAGCACTTGAATCAGTTGAAGTTGATGAGTCTGTACTGCTGTCCCAATCAACGTTTGAGTCATCGCTACCCTCTGATGTTGTTGCACTTACATTGGCAGTAGAATTCTGAACCATACTTGCAAGCCCGATTTTAGTGTATGCCATTGTTGCAGTACTGTAAACTACAGCAATTGCAACGCAAATAGCAACTGTTCTGATGAAAAGATTTGTAAACTTCTTTCTCTTTTCAACTTTCTTTTCCAATTTAGCTTTATACTGTTCGGGTGTAAGCTGTTTTTTAGCCATTATTTTGAACCCCTTTCAAAAATTAAACCTTTACCACATAACTTTACAACAAAATGGGAAAAATGTCAATAACATTCTAAAATTAATCTCATTTTTTCACCGCTGACAAGCCCATTTTCTATTGTCATTAATTCTTTTTTGTGTTATCATATTGTATAATGTGTGGTGATAAAATGGCAAAGAGAAGAAAGCTTACAGCTAAGCGCAAAAAAAGGCAACAGCAGACTGCCATTATTATATGTTCTGTTATCACATTGCTTATAGTTGCTGCTATGGTATATTATTTTGCAACAGCGTCTGTTTCTAACAATGTCGATGAGTTTGAAAAGGTTTCCGACGTTACGCCGGCAAGCTCCTCTTCAACCACAGGAACAGAAACAACAACTGCAACAGCCACTGAAACCACAACAGAAACGACTACGCAAGCAACTACAACCGCAACTCAAATGCAGAGCACCGGCTCATTTTATGACGGCGTTACATATCGTTCCCCTTATGCAGAGCCTGCTGATATTTTTAAGCATGGAAGAAACCTTATGCTTTTAAACAACAACTATGAATTGCCTGAGGATTTTGAGTGGGATCTGGTATATTGGAAAAGCGGAAAAAGTGTTGATGCGCTAAGTCTTAATTCCGAAGCGTACGATTCAGTTGACGCTGTTGACCGTGCCGCATACGAGCCACTTAAAGATATGTTTGCAGCTGCTGAAAAAAACGGTGTACCGTTAGAACTTGTATCAGCATATCGCAGCATCAGTTTACAGGACAGGCTTTTTACACGTTCTGTTAACTCATACATCAACAAAGGATATTCAAAAGAAGAAGCCATAAAAAAGGCAAATTATTCACGAACATTTACGGGTACAAGTGAGCACAATACAGGCCTTGGCTTTGACATTTTGCAAAAAGGCAGTTATTATCTTACCGAAAGTTTTGAAGATACAGCACAGTTCAAATGGCTTATGGAAAACGCTGAGGATTACGGGTTTATTCTTCGATATCAGAAAGATAAAATAAGTATAACAGGCATTATGTATGAACCTTGGCACTTCAGATATGTAGGTGTTGAACATGCTAAGAAAATGAATGAATTAGGGCTTTGTTTAGAGGAATATATTGATTATTTAGAGGCGTAAAAATGGAAAATTTAAAAAGAAAAGTATTCAGTTGGAAAGTTGTATTTAAAATTATAGTTAATTTGCTTTTTGTGATGAATCCTAAAATTTTTTATTACCGTTACCTTGACAAAAAAGGCAAAACTGAAAAGCGTGATGCATTCGGTTTTAAGGCAGTAAAAAAATGGGCAGCTTTTGTAACCCGTGCCGCAAAAATGAACATTACGGTTGAAGGACTTGAAAAGGTTCCGAAAGACAAACCTGTTCTTTTCACACCTAATCACCAAAGTTATGCTGACATTCCGTTGCTTCTTCACGTATTGAAAGACTTTAATTTTGGCTTTATGATGAAACTCTCTCTTGCAGGTGTTCCGTTCATAAGTGCCATCAGTAAAATGCTCAAGTGCGTTCCTGTAAATCAGGAAAACCCTCGTGAAGCAGTCAAGGCTATTCATAAAACAATCGAAAACATTGAAAGCGGTCACTCAATGCTTATATTCCCCGAAGGGAAACGAGGATTCTCAAACACACCGGACGAATTCAAGAACGGAGCATTTAAAATTGTTCAGAAAACAAATGTTACTGTTGTTCCTGTTTATATAAGAAACGTATTCAATGTTTTTGAAGGTAATAACGGCATTATTACTCCTACAGACATCAAGGTTACAATACTTGACCCTATTGAAACACACAATATGACACGTGCTGATGTTAAGGAATTACACGATACCGTTCACAAGGTCATTCTTAATGAATCAAAAAAATACAAGGATTAATTTTTAGGCAGTCTGTAAAAAAAGGCTGCCTTTTTTTATATGTTTTGAATATTGAATATTCCAATATTTTATTGTATAATAATTCTACTTATTGTCCTAAGGAGGAAACCGAAATGAAAAAGGGAATTGTTTTTGACAAATCAAAAAAAGTATTTCCAATTATTGTTATGGCAATCGGTATTGTTCTTGCATTAGCGTTACAGATTATGCGACTTAATGCAGTTGCTGTTGTAAATGTTGCATTTATGTGTATTGTTTCAGCCATTATATTACTTGGAATTCTGATTTTCAAAAAACTTTATGTGTGGAATTTTATTACTTATGGTGTTAATGCCCTCAGCGTAGTTCTTTACTATGCAATCTGGGGTGCTGACGCAGGATTTGGCGCTTTTACATCAGGTAAAGCAGGTTGGTCTTCACTTGAAAACGCTCTTACCTCAGGTGCTGACAATCTTAATTTCTTTGTGCGTCTGGGTGGCAACCTTTTAATTATTCTTCCCTGTGTTATTATGCTCATTGCTCTTTTGCTTGTTGGCAAAAAGCAGTTTGAGAAAAAAGGTGCACATGTGGTAGTTACAAGTATCATCAGTGTTTTGCTTGCAGGAACATCTGCTTTCTATGTAATTACAATGAACCTTCGCTCACAGCCTAACGTTGAAAGACTCTGGGGAGGTCACGACGATTATCTTGATAATGTTGATGAAACAACTGAAGGTAAACCTAATGTACTCTTTATTATGATGGACGACTTAGGTTGGGGTGATATTTCACTTAACGGTGCAATTTATGACACTCCAAACATCGACAGCATCGGTGAAGACGGCGTTTGCTTTGATAATTTCTATTCAAGCTATTCAGTTTGCTCACCGGCACGTTTCAGCCTTATGACAGGCCGTTACCCATTCCGTGGCTATGCTGATAATGTTATTTACCCGACAGTTCAGACTCTTTCGCCTTTTGCTTCAACACGTCTTTTCAACTCATTTGAAATGGGCAACAATGTTGACGGTATGCTTGGTGACGAAATCACAATTGCTGAAGTGTTCCAGGAAGCAGGTTACAACACAGGTGCATTCGGCAAATGGCACCTTGGTGACTACGGCGAATATCTTCCTACAAACCAAGGCTTTGACTATTTCTACGGCAGCCATCACGTTAATGATATGACACCTTTCTACTATGTTGAAGAAGAAAACGGTGCATACGAAATTGTTGAAGGTACAGATGAATTCTTTGCTGACGGTAAGAAAGAGCAGAGTGCAGCAAGCGAACTTATTCATAACTCAATCAACGAATGGATTACAGAGCAGGTTACAACATCTGACGAGCCATTCTTCGCTTACTATGCAACGCCATGGCCTCACGCTCCTGTATTTGCAGGCGATGATTGGGACGGCACAAGTGGTATGGGTACTTATGTTGACTGCGTAACTGAATTTGACTATTACCTTGGTGAACTCTTTAACACACTTGAAGAACTCGGTGTAATGGACGACACAATTATCGTATTCACAAGCGATAACGGTCCTGCACTTGAAGGCTCAACCGGTGAACTTCGCGGTGGTAAATATCTTGCATATGAAGCAGGTCAAAAAGTTCCGTTTATGATTAAATGGACTAACAACGGCGGACTTTGGGATGTAGGAACATCACGCACACAGAGTTCAACTCTTGTCGATATATTCCCGACTCTTATTGAACTTTGCGGAATTACAGGTAATGACGGAACCGAAAACTACTTACCAACTGACAGAACAATTGACGGCGTTTCAATGCTTCCTGTTCTTACAACAGACACCGCAATTCATACTGCAGAGCATCCTATTCTTCATATGAAGCGTGAAAAACTTAAAGCAATTCAGTACACATACACAACTGAAGAAATTCTCAACCGTGAAGAATACGCTGATTATGATTATCCTGTTCTTACTGAAAACGAATACGTAACATTCAAATATTTCCGTAAGATGCAGAATGATAACCCTGCATTCTTCGATAAGACAAGAAAGAACTGGCTCTATCTTCTTACTGATGACACAGGAGAAAACTACAACCGCCAGAGTACATACCCAACAATCGCAGAAGAACTCAACGAAAAAATGACTGAAGTTATGGATGACTTCAACGAAAACCGTCGAGGAATCAACTACGATTATTACGAAAATCTTTAATTAACAAAGCCCCTTAGTGAAAACTGAGGGGCTGAACTTTAAAGGAGTGGGTTTATGCCACCACTTTCAATTATGATTAAGCCTGCATCAAGCCTTTGTAATATGCGCTGTGAATACTGTTTTTATCACAATGTTACAGAGCTTCGTGAGGTTTCATCATTCGGTATTATGACAAACGAAACCGCAGACAATTTAATAGAAAAAGCACTTGAATTTGCAAACGGTGAAAGTGTGGCCTTTGCTTTTCAGGGCGGTGAGCCGTTAATGGCAGGGCTTCCCTATTTTAAGCACTTTGTTGAAAAGGTAAAATCTGCAAACCGATTGGGTAGTCAGATTTATTTCAGCACACAGACCAACGGGACGCTTGTAACTGACGAATGGTGCGAGTTTTTCCACCAGAACAACTTTCTTGTAGGACTTAGTCTTGACGGCGATTTTAAGCACAACAAGTTCCGTGTTGATGCCAACAGAGAAAACACTTTCTATCGCATTTTAAATGCCGCTGAGAAACTAAAAAGGTACAAAGTCGAGTTCAACATTTTGACTGTTCTCACAGGCTATTGTGCTGACAATATTGATGATATTTATAAGTTCTTCCGCAGTAAAGGATTCGGATATTTACAGTTTATTCCTTGTTTGCGTCCTTTTGACGATAACAGCGAAAGTGAACTGTATATGACGCCCGAACAGTACAGTAATTTCCTTGTAAAATGCTTCAACTATTATGTTAAGGATTATGTGCGAGGACAATACACAAGTGTGCGGTGGTTTGATAACATTGTGCATCAGTTTTTAGGCAATAAGACAGAGCAATGCGGAATGTGCGGTCATTGTATGCATCAATTTGTTGCTGAAGGTAACGGCAATATTTACCCTTGTGACTTCTACTGCACAGACGAATGGTATCTTGGCAACATTAACGATGAAAATGAGAATTTTGACACCCTTGCCCACAGCGACAAAGCAATAGATTTCTTAAGAGAAAGCCTTGCAGTGCCCGAAAAGTGTAAGCAATGTAAATTCTACCCCGTGTGCCGTGCAGGCGGTTGCAAGCGCACAAGAGCGGACAGAGATTACTGCGAAAGTTATAAAAAATTCTTCTCATCATGCCTGCCACTTTTCCGAGCATTCATAAATGAGAAGAAATAAAATCATATTTAAAGAGAGAAGACAAAGTTTAAGTCTTCTCTCTTCTTTTATTTATTCTTATGTTTTCCTTGTTTGAAAAACTCTTTTGTATCTTTAACTACAACACCCGACAAAGCAAAAATCGCAATCATATTAGGGAGTGCCATAACTCCGTTGAAAATATTTGCGATAGTCCACACAGAATCTATAGTCATAAACGGGCCTACAAATACGGCTGCAATATAAATATATTTTGCAATTTTTACTACTTTCTGATTTCCTTTTGAAAGGTATTCCACGCAGGATTCTGCGTAGTAATCCCAACCGATGATCGTTGTGAACGCAAAGAACACCAATGACATTGAAAGAATAAATGAAACTACATTTTCATTCAAGAACGGCATTCCTTTTGTGAACGCATAGCGAGTAACGGCAAAGCCTTCAAGTCCTGTTTCCCATGCTCCTGTTGTAACAAGAGCAAGACCTGTCATAAGGCAGATAATATTTGTAATAAAAGCACCGTTCATTGTAACAAGTCCTTGACGAACAGGCTCTTTTGCCATTGCTGCTGCCGCCGCAATAGGTGCTGAGCCAAGACCTGCTTCATTTGAGAACACGCCTTTAGAAATACCGTGTTGCATTGCAACAAATATTGAGCCAACTGTACCGCCCGTAACTGCCGCCGGGTCAAATGCACCTTTTACAACAGTCATAAGTGCTGCCGGCATTTTATCTATATTTGCTACGACCAAAATTATTGAAAAGGCAATATACGTTATTGCCATAAACGGCACGATGAACGATGCCACGTTTGCAATTCTCTGAATTCCGCCTAAAAGCACCATTGCAACGCAAGCGGTCAACACTACTGCAATAATTACTGTAAGAGCATCAATCGCAAGAACCTCACCAATAACAGGCAAATTCCATACTGCCTCTTTATCAGGACAACAGAAATCAATAATTGAAGAAGATATGCTGTTCACCTGAGTAAAAGTTCCGATTCCGAGAATTGCCGCACTTGCACCGCACACTGCAAACAACTTTGCAAGCCATGTCCACTTTTTGCCCATACCCTTCTCAATATAGCAGAAAGGTCCGCCGTAAGTATGCCCGTCGGGTGCTGTTTCACGATATTTTATAGCAAGCATACCTTCAGCATACTTAGTTGCAAGTCCTAAAAGACCTGCAATGAAAAGCCAGAAAAGTGCACCCGGACCGCCAAGTACCATTGCGGTTGCAACGCCAACAATATTACCTGTTCCGATTGTAGCTGAAAGTGCCGTACACAATGCACCAAATGAAGAAACGTTGCCGATTGCGCCCTCTTCTTTTGTGAACATCCATTTCAGTGCTAATGGTAAACGTCTTATCTGAATACCTTTAAGCCTTACTGTCAGCATTGTACCGCCGAAAATGATAATTATAAGCAACGGTACGCCCCACACAAAATTTTCAATTGACTTTAATATTTCGGAAAAACCCATATTAACTGCAATCCATTCTTACAAATCTATAAGAACATTATATACAATATTTCCTCCATAATCAACAAAAAAATTATGACATTATATAGAGTAGTGCCATTATGAGCATTTCATCAGCACCTTCGCTCTTCAAAAGCATAATTAACCCCATAAGCATTGCTTTGTCAGGCTCTGCAAAAAGGGCTTCAATTTCATTTGAACGGGTATGCTGACGAGGATTTTCTTTTCTTTGAACTTTAGGCGTTTCCTCTTTCTTTTCTTCCTTAAAGAACTCCTTAAAGCTGGGGTAAACATTATCTTCAGGAAAATTTGGCGGCATATTTGTTACTTTTGGAGTAATCGGTCTTTGCTCATGGGCGGACCTCTGACTGCTTTCTTTAATAACAGGTTGTGAAAAATCCTGCTGTGCTTTCTGAAGCACCGCATCCGTATTGTTCTGCATCTGGCGGACTCTCGCCATGGCTTTCTGTTGCATGTTCTGAATTTCAGAGTAAGAATAATCGTTCATTTAAAAAATTCCTTTCAACAAAGGCAATATCTGCATCAACTGTAAAAATTTAATAGCATCATCAGCCTTTTTTTGACGTTCATCACTAAGCATTGGTTTTAAATCTGTTATAAGCCTTGTTCTGTAGTCGTCTTTATTCATTTGCCCCATTACGCCCATAATTTTGTTAACTGTATTCATATCTATGGGAAAATCAGGGATTTTCGCCGTTTCCTTTGCTTTTTCCTGCTTTGGTTCGGCACTATTGCTCATTATTGACTCTGCAACGCTTTTGATTTTTGCCATATCTTCATCGCTGACTGATGACAGCAAACTTTCAATATCAATCATCTTTACCCTCCGTAAACTTCTTTAACAATTCTTTTGCCTGAGGAGTAGAGAGCAGTTGTTCTAACGCATTTCTGTCACTCAAAACCTCATGTAATTTTTTGCTTTGCGACGGATTTAACTTTTTCATTAAAAAGTCCTGTGCTTGCGCGTTATCTTTTTGACTTTTCATTTTATCCACGATTTCATCAAAATTGTTGTTACTCATTGAAAACACCACCGTTTTACTGTATAATAATAACGTGCAATACATTTTATGATTGAAAAGGTGGTGTTATGCTTTGAGAATTCTTGTTTTGTCAGATTCCCATGGCGACTACTTTTCTATGAAAACAGCGATTGAAGCTCAACCTACGGCAGAAGCTGTTGTGTTCTTAGGTGACGGGCATCTTGATCTTGAACGTTGTAAGCCACTTTTAGAGGGTAAACGCGTTTATGCAGTCAAAGGCAACAATGATTTTCATTGTGATTACCCCAAATGTCAGGTTATAAACGAGGGCGGAATGAACATTTATATTACTCACGGACATTGCGAGTATGTTAAAAGCTCATTATCAAGGCTTATGACTGTCGCAAAAGAGAATGACTGTCCCCTTGCACTTTACGGACACACCCACAGACAGCAAGAAGATAATTTTGATGGTGTAAAAATGTTTTGTCCGGGTGCAATAAAGAATGATGAATACGGCGTTATAGATATTATTGAAAACGGATATATTTGTATTGGGATTAAATTAAGGTGATACTATGGTATTATTTAAAAATGCAAACGTAATACTAGAAAATGAAAATCAACTCCTTTCTGTACTTGTTGACGGTAGTAAAATTGTGAAAATTGCAAAAGAAATTCAGGCAGATGCTGAAGTTGTTGACTGTGACGGTCTTTACCTTTCAGCCGGCTTTATAGACCTGCACGTACATGGTGGTGGCGGAATTTCAGCAATGTGCTGTGACAGTGACAAACTTTGCCAAATGGCTAAGGCACACGCTTTGCACGGTACAACATCAATTCTTCCAACAACCCTTGCCGCACCTATCAATCAGTTATTAGAGGTTACTGAACACATAAAAAAAGCCAGTGAAATATGCACTGACTCAAATATTCTTGGTATTCATTTTGAAGGTCCTTATTTAAATCCTGAAAATAAGGGTGCGCAAAGTGAAGACAACATTCTTTCACCATTAAAAGACGACCCAACTCCTCTTCTTGAATGTTGGGACAAGGTGCGCATTATGGGTGTAGCCCCCGAAATTGACGGTGCGTTTGAACTTGGTGAAAAGTTAGAGGCAAAGGGTATTGTGGCATCAGTTGCTCATACAAAGGCTGATTATGGCACTACAATTGAGGCACTCAACCACGGATTTTCAGACTTTACACACATTTATAATGCGTCAACCAGTTGCTTCAAGCGTGGAATATTCCGTGTGGCAGGTGCGGTTGAGGCAGGACTTGTTGATGACCGCTATACAGTTCAGGTAATTGCAGATTTGCGTCATTTGCCGTTAGGCGTTCTTAAACTCATTTATAAATGCAAGGGCGCTGACGGAATGTATTTGATTACAGATGGTCTTGAATTTTCGGCAAGCAACCTTAAAGACGGCGAAATCTGTATGCAGGAAAATGGTCTTGAGGTTGTTTACGAAGACAATGTTATGAAGCTTGCTGACAGAAGTTGTCTTGCGGGTAGTGCGGCTACAACAGATATGCTTGTGCGAAATATGTACAAGGAAGTTGGTGCACCGATTTATGATGCAGTTAAAATGGCATCTTCTACTCCAGCAAGGGTAATCGGCATTGATAATCAAAAAGGTTACATTAAAGAGGGATATGACGCTGATATTCTTCTTTTTGATGATAATATTAACATTAAAAAAGTTATGGTTATGGGTAAATTTGTGGAGGAATAATTATGACAATCTACGATTTGAAGAATAAAGACCTTAAAAAGTATTTCAGAGAATTTGCAAAAACTACATACGGCAAGGTTGTTTTCTGCCTTGCGTATATTGTGCCACTTATTATGACAATTGTCTGCGTTGAAACTGCAATTCTTTGCAAAATGTATTGTGGCTCATTTTTCGCTTGCAACAGTAATCTTGTTAAATATCTTATATTCCTTTTAGTGTCATTTGTAATCGGTTCGGTATATTTTTATAGAGAATTTGATAAATTCTTGCAAGTTAAATACAAATAAATGGAAAATAAAAAACACCTTGGATTTTTCCAAGGTGTTTTTTTATGGTTTTTTAAAGCCTTACCGCATTAGTCGTTGATGAGCTCGATGATGCACATTTCTGCAGCGTCGCCTCTTCTTGGACCGGTCTTGATAACACGTGTGTAGCCACCGTTTTTATCTGCATACTTAGGTGCTACTTCTTCCATCAACTTTTTAGCAACTGCTTCTTTTGTGATGTAAGAATAAACCTGTCTCTTTGAATGAAGACTGCTGTCTTTTGCAATTGTAATCATCTTTTCAGCCATAGCCTTAACTTCTTTGGCTCTTGTAACTGTTGTTTCAATCTGACCGTTCTCAATAAGATATGTTACCATACCTCTGAGCATAGCCTTGCGGTGATCGCTTGTTCTGCCGAGTTTTCTTGTTCCTGGCATGTCAAAATCACTCCTTTATTATTCGTCGTCCCTACGAAGAGAAAGACCAAGTGACTCAAGTTTTGCAACAACCTCTTCAAGAGATTTTCTACCGAGGTTTCTAACTCTCATCATGTCTTCTTCTGTTCTGTTTGTCAAATCTTCAACTGTGTTGATGCCTGCGCGCTTGAGGCAGTTGAAAGAACGAACTGAAAGATCAAGTTCTTCAATTGTCATTTCAAGAACCTTGCCCTTTGAGTCATCATTCTTGACAATCATTGTCTCTGTTTCTCTTGCTTCTTCTGAAAGGTCAACAAAGAGGTTGAGATGGTCTGTAAGGATTTTTGCGCCGAGAGAAACGGCATCCTGTGCTGAAATTGTACCGTTTGTCCAAGCTTCAAGTGTAAGCTTGTCATAGTCAGTAATCTGACC
>CAYXMF010000024.1:0-15482 GCA_964465845.1 uncultured Eubacteriales bacterium
TCCGCACTTATCACAGTGAACAATCGGGATTGGTTCACCCCAATAGCGCTGACGGTTGAATGCCCAGTCCTTCATCTTATACTGAACGCCACCCTCGCCGATACCTTTTTCCTGAAGCTTTTCAATCATTAATGCGATTGAATCTTTCTTATTGTCCATACCGTTAAGGAAATCAGAGTTAACCATTTCGCCGTCGCCTGTGTAGGCAGCTTCCTCAATGTTACCACCCTTGATAACCTCAATAATATCAATACCGAATTTCTTTGCGAAGTCATAGTCACGGTCATCGTGTGCAGGAACAGCCATAATAGCACCTGTGCCGTAGCCCATCATAACATAGTCAGATATGTAAATCGGAATATCTTTACCGTTTACCGGATTCTTTGCAGTAATGCCTGCAATCTTAACACCTGTCTTGTCTTTAACAAGCTGTGTACGTTCAAACTCTGTTTTCTTTGCACATTCTGTTCTGTATGCAAGGATTTCGTCCATATTTGAAATCTTGTCAGCATACTTATCAATAATCGGATGCTCAGGAGCCATAACCATAAATGTTACGCCGAAAAGAGTATCGGGACGAGTTGTATAAATCTTTAATTCCTCAGGAATTTCATTAAGATTGAAGTTAACAAACGCACCGCGTGATTTTCCAATCCAGTTAACCTGCTGAAGCTTGATATTAGGAAGATAATCAACATCGTTAAGACCTTCAAGGAGCTTGTCTGCATACTCTGTAATTCTTAAGTACCAAACATCCTTTGACTTCTGAACTACGTCGCTGTGACAGATGTCGCACTTACCGCCCTGTGAGTCCTCATTTGAAAGAACAACCTTACAAGATGGGCAGTAGTTAACGAGAGTCTTATCGCGGAATGCAAGTCCGTTTTCAAACATTTTAAGGAAAATCCACTGTGTCCACTTATAATATTTATCGTCAGTTGTGTCAACAACTCTTGAGTAGTCGAATGAGAAACCAACTTTTTTTAACTGACTTGTGAACTTCTGGATGTTCATATCAGTAACTTTTCTTGGATGGATACCAGTTTTAATAGCATAGTTTTCTGTTGGAAGACCATAAGCATCAAAACCGATTGGGAAAAGCACATTGTAGCCCTCAAGTCTGCGTTTTCTTGATACTACTTCAAGACCTGAGTATGCCTTGATATGACCAACGTGCATACCTGCACCTGATGGATATGGGAATTCAACAAGACCATAAAATTTTGGCTTATCAGAATTGTCCTGTGCCTCAAAAACTTTAGCTTCTTCCCATTTTTTCTGCCATTTTTGTTCGGTGGCTTTAAAATCGTAATTCATATATAAAACCTTCTTTTAAGATATTTTATTCTGTAATTATATTGCTGATGTCAAACTCTTTTGCGTCACCCCATAGGTGTTCTAAACTATAAGTTTCTCTTTGGTCGGGAGTGAAAAGGTGTACTACAACTGTGCCGTAGTCCAAAAGAATCCAACCTGTTGATTTGCCTTCAACATTTCGTGGCTCAACACCCTGTTTTGTGAGTATGTCCTGAACTTCGTCTGAAAGAGCACGAATGTGAGTGCCTGAAGTACCTGTTGCAATTACAAAGTAATCAGCAACTGATGTAAGTTCTGTTATTTCAAGTGATTTTATATTAGTTGCTTTCTTGTTGTCAAGAGTTGCAACTATATTTTTCATAAGTTCTGTTCTGTCCATTATTTTATCCTTTCTGCAAGATAATTGTATGCTTTAACGGTATCAATGTGAATAGGTCTGCATTTTTTTGCGTTATCTTCAATAGTGAATGATAGCCCACGAAGACAGGTTTTTTCAAGGCTTTCTTCAGCCATTGCTCTCACTTCAAGAATATCGGGGTATTCACGGTCTTCTGATGTCAAATCTGCAACATAAATAATTTTTTCAAGAAGTGACATATCTTCTTTTCCTGTTGTATGCCAACGCACCGCCGAAAGTATTTCGCTGTCTGTTACATTTAACTCTTTACGAAGATAAACTTCGCCTGCTATAGCGTGCAAAGTTACCGTAATATTCTTTTCACTTTCTGTAAGCACTTGCCCGTCATTTTCGATTAGTTCAAGCATTTTTTCTACAGGCTCATACCGCATAATATCGTGAATTAATCCTGCGGTATATGATTTTTCAACGTCGCCGTCAAAAATTTCTGCAAGGTGCTTTGCTTGTTCAGCAACACAGATTGAGTGATATAACCTTTGTGGCGTTAAACGGGTTTTGAGAATTTCTAAAAACTCCCTATTTCTTGCCGTATCCATATAACTTGTGGCTCTCCATATATTCAATGATTTCCGGGTCAACTATGCCGTAAAGACTGCGCTCATTAGCAATTCTCTCTCTTATTTCGCTTGAACTTACCTCATAAGCGTCAAGAAGTGAGATATGTATATTCTTCCCGTCAAGCTTAGGAATATATACACCCAACTGCTCAAAAGCATAGGCACGAAGTGTTTTTATGTTCTCATCAGTATTTCTTGATGCCACACAGATTGTGCATTTTTCAAGCAACTCTTTGTGCTTGTACCACTTGTGGAAAATAAGGAACATATCTGAGCCGATAATCAAGTACAAATCATCATTCGGGTATTTTTTCTTGAGTTCTTCAACAGTATAAATTGTGTAACTGTCAGATTCTCTGTCCATTTCCATTGTGCTGATTTCGTATTTTGGATTTTTAAACGCAATTTTGCACATAGCAAGACGGTCACGGTTGTCAGCCAAATCGTCACAGCGCTTATGTGTAGGAAGCTTGTTAGGAATAATAAGAACTTTATCAAGCTCAAGCTCCTCTGTCATTTTGTCAATCATTCGCACGTGTCCCTTATGAGGAGGATTGAATGTTCCGCCGAAAATACCTATTTTCATAATTATTTTCTTCCTTTATTTTCTTGCTTTTTTCTTCTCGTCTTTGTGAAGTTCCGGATTATAACGATAGAATATCATACTGCCACCGATTACACCAACGCAATCGCTATTTGTAGCTTCTGCAAGTTGCTGTGCAATAACCTTTGGCTTTTCGGGGCTTGTTTCTAAAAGCACCTTGATTTTAATAAGCTCACGTGCTTTAAGTGCATCGTCAGTCTGCTTGATAAGGGCATCTGAAATTCCACCCTTGCCAACTTGAAATAATGCTGGGAGACCATTTGCCTGACCTCTCCAATATGCTCTTTCTTTACTTGTCATATTTATTCTCCTATATATCATTAGTAATGTTTGTATGGTTTATTATCCAAGTATTTTATCACCAAAAATTGCAATTAACAACATAGTTATAACAACTGCACCTATAATCAACAAAACCTTATTTGTAATTTTCTTATCAAATCTTATTACAATTTGTGGGTTATATTTTTTTGCTTTATATAAAAACAATACTGGCATATGTGCAATTCTATATACTTTTTCATGAACAACAATTTTTGTAAAAGAATATCTGCTTGGGTCTTCTTCTCGTCCTATTACATGTGGATAAAATATGATTTCTTTAATATTGTCCCATTCAAGAAAAATCTGATTAGTGTATATACCATTATCAGTTAAAACAGCTACTGTTTTTCCAAAGAATTTTGCATTGAGTAAACATAAAATCAAAAGTGGAACTTCTATCTCTAAAAACAGTTTAACGACAAGCGTTAAATCTGATTTTAGCTGATTTTTGTCAAATAGAAAAATAACCAATAACGCAAACAATACGAAAACACCAAAAGTTATAACAGAGACTCCAAAAAACCACTGTCTACGCATTTTTATGCCTTTTATATCCTTTAATGTCCCGTCAAATTTTCTTGTATTGCGAACAAAATGCTTACAAGTCAATCCTTGCGATTCATATGTAGAGTGGCGAAGACATTTTTTGCAATCTTTGCCTTCTTTCTTTTCACAATAGCCTTTTGCCATATTTTTAATCCCCTACAATTATAAATACTTGGGTAATTCTTCTACAAATTTGCGTAGTGCGTTTCCGCGGTGGCTGACTTCGTCTTTTTCTTCTGCTGAAAGTTCACCGAAGGTTTTATCGCCTACAAGGAATAACGGGTCGTAACCAAATCCGCCGTTGCCGTGCACTTCATGAGCAATTACACCCTCACAAGTGCCACGTACTGTGAAATGTCTGCCGTCGGGGAAACAACAACAAACACAGCTTACAAATCGTGCTGTACGCTCTGCATCAGGAACATCTTTCATAAGATTTAAAAGTTTTTCGTTGTTCTTAGCGTCGTTGCCGTGTTCACCACCGAAACGGGCTGAATAAACACCGGGTGCGCCATCAAGGTAATCAACCATAAGTCCCGAATCGTCTGCAACACAGACCATTCCGCTTTCTTTACAACCACTATCAGCCTTTAAGAAAGCATTTTCTTCAAAGGTTTCACCTGTTTCGTCAACATCGCTGAGTTCAATTCCTGCCATATCAGCAGTAAGTACATTTATACCTAAAGGGGCGAGAATTCTTTGTAATTCCGCCTGTTTTTTCATATTATGAGTTGCGATTAAAAAGTCCAAAGAAACCCCTCTTTTTCTTTTCTTCTTTCTGTTCAGGCTGAGGTTCTACCTCTTCTTCCTGTTCATATCCTTGGTCATCTGCTTTGGAATGGATTTCAACGCTTGCACTGTCTTCATTGGTGTATTCTTCTTGTAAAAGATTTTCATCAGCGTCTTCATATTCTTCATGAGTCTCTTCGACAGTTTCAAGTTGAATATCCTCCTCTTCCTTATAATCTATCTTATCAAACAAGCCGTCTGCAAATGCTTCGGGTTTAAATGGCTGTAAGTCGTCAATCTGTTCGCCAACGCCGATAAACTTAACGGGAATTCCAAGTTCGTTTTTGATAGCAAGAACAACGCCACCACGAGCAGTACCGTCAAGCTTTGTAAGAACAATACCCGTAATATCGGCAACTGACTTAAATTCACGAGCCTGATTAACTGCGTTCTGACCTGTTGTGGCATCAAGCACCAAAAGCACCTCACGGTCAGAATATGGAAGTTCACGGTCAATAACTCTGTAAATCTTATTAAGTTCATCCATAAGATTTTTCTTGTTGTGAAGACGGCCTGCGGTGTCAATAATAATAATTTCGCTGTCACGAGCCTTGGCTGCGTTGATTGTATCAAAAACAACTGCGGCAGGGTCAGCACCCTCTTTATGCTTGACAATATCAACGCCTGAACGGTCAGCCCAGATTTGAAGCTGGTCAATAGCAGCGGCACGGAAAGTATCAGCAGCGCCCAAGATTACACTCTTGCCCTGTGCTTTATACATTGATGCCATTTTGCCGATTGTGGTAGTCTTGCCGACACCGTTTACGCCGATTACGAGAATGATTGAGGGAACTGTGATAAGTCCCATATCTTCACCGCCGTAAAGCATTTCAGCAACGATTGTTTTAATCTGCTTACGGATTGCTTCCGAGTCTTTTATTTTGCCCTTTGCAACCTCTGTGCGAAGTCTTTCTGTGATTTCTACGGCAGTTGTAACACCAACGTCACCCATAACAAGAATTTCTTCAAGTTCTGTGTAAAGGTCGTCAGTTACTTCGTCGAAACTATCGAGCATATCGTCAATAGCCCCTGCCATTTTATTTCTTGTCTTTGTAAGACCAAAGTTTATCTTTTTGAAAATTCCCATAATAATTTTCCTTTATATTTTTTGTCGTAGCTTAAATTTTGCTTATATTGTGCTTTTTTGCGATGGCGAAGCGTATGAAGATACACGAGTTATCGTCGCGAAAAAGTGCAAGATGAGTAAAATTATGCGAGACCTAATTTTCTTGCCATTTCGGCAGTTTTGAGTTCAAGGATCTTTGATACGCCCTCTTCCTGCATTGTAACACCGTAGAGCATATCAGCCTCTTCCATTGTACCACGACGGTGAGTAATAAGAATAAACTGTGTATTCTTTGTCATTCTTCTTACATACTGAGCATAACGGACAACGTTAACGTCGTCAAGAGCTGCTTCAACCTCGTCAAAGATTACGAATGGTGCAGGTGTAACCTTAAGAATTGCGAAAAGAAGTGCAATCGCTGAAAGTCCTTTTTCACCACCTGAAAGCAGGTTGATATTCTGAACATTCTTACCCGGTGGCTGAACCTTGATTTCAATATCACATTCAAGCACGTTCATTTCATCTTCAAGAATAAGTTCTGCTTTACCGCCACCGAACAATTCTGCAAATGTTTCTGAGAATGCAACATTGATTTTCTGGAACTGTTCACGGAACTGAACGCTCATATTAGTTGTAAGTTCGTCAATAAGTTTGATAAGTTCTGCCTTTGACTTTTCAACGTCGCCAATCTGTTCTGACATAAATTCGTATCGCTGAGATACTTCTTTATATTCATCAATAGCAGAAACATTGACTGAACCAAGTCCGCGAATTTCGTTTTTGAGTGCTGAAAGTCGAGTGCGAGCCTCGCCGATATTTTCAATAACGATTTCAAGTGCGATTGCCTCACGTCTTGTCAACTGGTATTCATCATAAAGCTTTGAATTGTATTCTTCAAACTCATTAAGCATTGATGCCTTGCGTTCTTCAAGGCGAGCAAGCTCACCGCTGACACGTTCACGTTCAGAACTCTTTTCTTTTTCAAGATTACGAAGATCTGTATTTTCTTTTTCAAGCTGAGCACGTGCTTCAAGCAAGTCATCAACATCAGTTTTAGCATCGCCACATTGTTTGCGAAGCTCGTCAGCAGATGCACGCAAACTTTCAATATCTTTTGTAAGCCAAATATTTTTATTTTTGAACGCCTCAATTTCAGCGTCAAGTTCTTCGAGACGGTTTGAATGTGAGCCTTTAAGAATGTTCAGTCGGCGGATGTTATCGTCAGCAGACTGCATATCTTTCTCAAATCCAAGAATTTCAAGACGGATTTGTTCTGCCTTTTGTGAAAGTTCATCACGAACAGCAGAAAGACTTTCTCTGTCACCGCTGACTGCCTCAAGACTCTTTTCTTTTTCTGCAATTTCGCTGTTAAGTTTTTCAACTGTTTCGCGGGCAGTAATACTGTCAGAATTAATTTTCTCAATTCTTTCATTGAGTATTCTTTCTTCTTCAATAAGTTCTTTTACGCCGCCTGAAGAAGTTTCATATTCACTTTCAGCAAGTTTGTATTCACCTTCAAGACGGATTTTTTCTTCATTTGCAGAAAGAATATCGCCCTCAATTCCGTTAAGGTCAGCAATAGCAGATGCCAAATCTTCGCTGAGCATTTTTTCTTGAATACTGAGCGAATTTTTCTTATCTTCAAGGTCTTTGACAGATGCACGAAGTTTGTCAATTTCATTGGAACGGCTGAGCATTCCCACGCCCTGTGCTTTACTACCGCCTGTCATTGAACCGCCTGCGTTAATAACCTGACCGTCAAGAGTTACAATCTTGAAACGGTTTTTGTATTTCTTGGCGATTGTGATTGCAGAGTCCATATCTTCGCAAACAACAGTTTTGCCGAGAAGATTCTGGATTATATCTTTATACTTTTTATCAGTTGTAACAAGGTCAGATGCAATGCTTACGAATCCGAAACAATCGTCCAAATCTTTTTCATCAAGACTTCTTGATTTAATTGCGGTAAGAGGTAAGAATGTAGCACGACCACCACGAGTTTCTTTAAGATAAGCGATTGCACGCTTTGCATCGTTTTCGTTATCTACAACAATATTCTGAATTGCAATACCTAATGCAGTTTCAACTGCAACTGAATATTTATCTTTTACAGTTATGAGCTGTGAAAGCGGACCGTGAATGCCATTCAAAGCGCCACGCTTACTCTCTTTCATAACGCTACGAACTGAACCCTGATAACCTTCCATATTTTTTTCGAGGTCATCAAGCACACGAATACGCTCATTTTTACGCTCGATCTCAGTATCAAGAGCAGTAATTTCGGCTTTTATTTTTTCGCTCTTTTCAGTTCTTGTCTGTACTTTTATGCGATAACCGTCAACTGCATTTTTGTAACCGTCGATTTTCTCATTACAATCGTCAAGTGCTTTCTGGGCATTGTTTTTCTTTTCTTCAAGTGCCAGAACAGCATCACGACGGTTGCCCAGAATGTCATCAATAGCAGCAATTCTTATTTTGATTTCTTCAATCTGTGAACTTGCAGTTTCGCTGATAACACGATTATCTGCAAGAGTTACAGTAAGAAGTGAAATCTCTTTTGAAAGTTCTGCTGCAATAGTTGCAAACTCGTTATTTTCACTCTGCAATTTTTCGATTTCGCTGATTTGTGCTTCAAGCTTTTTGTTAGCTTCTTGGAGTCCTGCCTGTGCTTTTGTTTTTTGCTCTTCGGTTTCAGTAATCTGAGCATCAATATCAGTTTCATCTGCATTTGCAGTAAGCTTGTCCTTTTCAAGCCTTTCAATAGACTCATTATTATGAGTGATAGAGTTTTCGTAAACCTTTGCCTGTGCCTCAAGTTCACTTGCCTGTTCTTCAAAATGAGAAGTTGAACCACGGATTTCTTCAATCTTCACATTAATTTCACGTGTTTTCTCGATAATATCGTTCATTTTCTGCTCAATTTCTTCAAGCTGACGCTGAGCGTCTTTATATTGAACAGATGCAATATCGATTTTTCTGTCTTGCTCTTTTAATTTTTCCTGAGTTTTCTCAATATTATGTAACCAGATGCCGATTTCAAGATTTTTTCTTTCTTCAGCAAGCACTAAGAATTTTTGTGCCTTTTCACTTTGTGTTTTAAGGGGACCAACTCTGGATTCAAGTTCTGAAAGAATATCACGCAAACGAACAAGGTTTTCTTCTGCTTGTCCTAATCTTTTAAGTGCGTCGTTTCTTCTGTAACGGAAGTGTGAAATTCCTGCTGCCTCTTCAAACATTTCACGGCGTTCGCCTGATTTTGAAGAAATGAGTTCAGCAATTTTGCCCTGGCTGACCATTGAATAGCCGTCACGACCAAGACCTGTATCCATAAACAACTCGTTAATATCACGAAGCCTTACATTTTCACCGTTGATTTTATATTCACTGTCACCGCTACGATAAAAACGACGTGTAATGTTTACTTCATCTTTGTCACAATTAAGAGTGCGGTCAGCATTATCAAGGCAGAGAGTAACCTCCGCAAAGCCTGTTGCCTTGCGAAGCTTGGTTCCGCTGAAAATAACGTCTTCCATCTTAGAACCACGAAGGCTCTTTGTGGACTGCTCGCCGAGAACCCAACGCACCGCGTCAGAAATATTACTCTTACCGCTACCGTTTGGACCAACAACGCCCGTAATTCCCTTATTAAATTGAAGTACTGTTTTGTCGGGGCAGGATTTAAAGCCCTGCATTGTGATTGATTTTAAAATCATTCAGTTACTACCTCTACTTCAAAATTCTGTAAATTTTCTTTACCCTTTATTATACAATGAAATCCTTTGTTTTTCAATGCTTTTTCGTTTCTTTTCTGCTGTCCTTTTGCCTTACTTAAGGCTTTTTTACTGACAAAAATCGTATATTTCAGATTTTTGTCTTTTCCCTCTAATTTTTCTAGGATTTTCCAAAGAAAAATATGCCCTTCACAAAGTTCACGGAATGCAGGGTGATAAGCCCCGCCCACCATATCGCCTTCAACAGTTTCGCTGCTGTGAAGTCCTAATTTTATGACTTTTATGTTTTCTTTTTCAAACATCTGTAAAAGTTTTGCACAGAATGGTGCAGATTCTTCTGCTGTTGGCGCTATATACTCACCTTTTTCTTGCAGATATCCCAAACGGGTGTTTTTAAGCACTACCGTCGGGTAAATTCGCACCGTATCAGGCTTTATTTTTATGATTTCAAGTGCAGTCTGCAAATCTTTCTCAAAATCACTTTTATAAAGACCTGTCATCATTTGAAGTCCTAATTCAAAACCGTACTCTTTAATAAGCTTTGCAGCGCTACGCACATCATCTGCAGTATGTCCTCTGTGATTTGCAATCAAAACTTCATCATTCATACTCTGCGCGCCCAGTTCAATAGCCGTTACACCATAAATTTTGAGTATTTCAAGTACCTCTCTACTTATACAATCAGGACGGGTTGACACTCTTATTCCTGCAAAATTATATGTATCTAAAAAATGCTTTGCGGCGGTTAAAAGAGAAAGCATATATTCCCTTTCAATCGCCGTAAAACTACCGCCGAAGAACGCAATTTCAGTGTTCTTCGGGTCAACATTATATTCAATTGCAACCTTTACCGCATTTTCTACATCCTTGGGTGTTGCAGGAACAGTTTGTCCGCTGATTGCCCGTTGATTACAGAAACTGCAATCATTTGTGCACCCCTTATGAGGAACAAAAATGCTTATATTTGCATGGCTCATAATCCCATTAACTCCAACGCAGATTTTGCTGCCTCTTGCTCAGCCTTTTTCTTGCTTCTGCCGGTACCTCTGCCGATAGCATTACTGTTCATATGAATTTCGACAATAAATTCTTTGTTGTGGTCCGGACCGCTTTCGCCAACTACAACATACTCAAATTTTTCTGTTGGATTTTGTTGTAAAACCTCTTGAAGAGTGCTTTTATAATCTTTGAACACAGGCTTTGTTTCCGTTGCAATTTCAATAAACGGCAATACGAATTTTTTAGCCTCTTCTATTCCGCCATCAAGATAAATTGCGGCGATAACTGCTTCAAAAGCATCAGAAACAACTGACGGACGCTGTCTGCCCCCTGTATGTTCTTCGCCTTTACCTAACAAAATCATATCGCCAAGCCCGATTTCTTCAGCATAACCGAAAAGAGTTTTTTCGCAAACTGCATAGGCACGCTTTTTTGTAAGCTCGCCCTCTTGCTTATTCTTGTAATGTTCAAAAAGATATTCTGCTGTAATAAACCCTAAAACTGAGTCCCCCAAGAATTCAAGGCGTTCATTATCAAGCCCTGTGCCCTTTTCATTGGCATAAGACGAATGAGTAAGCGCTCTTTCTAAAAGCTTTTTATCTTTAAATTCATATCCGATTCTTTTTTCAAAATCAGTCATTTTTTACACCTTTGTTTGTTTAATACTTTCCATTCCGCGTTCGGCTAATTTCATATAGCGTTCTTGTTTGTCACGGATTTTTTCATCGAGTGGTGGCAGAACTCCGAAGTTTGCACCCATCGGTTGAAAATTCTTAACTGTTTCATCACTGATATATCGTGACAACGCACCAATCATTGTGTCCTGAGGTAAAATTACGGTTTCTTCGCCTTTAAGTCTTTTTGCAAGGTTAATTCCTGCCATAAGACCGCTTGCGGCTGATTCCATATACCCCTCAACACCCGTAATTTGTCCACCAAAGAAAACAAGCGGATTGCTGCGAAGACTGAAATCACCGTTTAAAAGTCTTGGAGAATCAATAAATGTGTTTCTGTGCATTACGCCGTAGCGTAAAAATTCCGCATTTTTAAGCGCAGGGAACATACTGAAAACTCGTTTCTGCTCACCGAACTTTAAATTTGTCTGAAATCCCACAAGATTATACATTGTACCGTCTTTATTTTCTTTGCGGAGTTGTAAATTCGCCCAAGGTCTGTGGCCTGTGCGTGGGTCAGTAAGTCCTACGGGTTTTAACGGACCGTAACGCATTGTATCTTTGCCACGTGACGCCAACACCTCAATAGGCATACAGCCCTCATAAACATCTTTACGTTTATCAAAGGAATGAACTTCGGCACTTTCAGCGTTTATAATTGCCTCGTAAAACGCTTCGTATTCCGCCTTATTCATAGGGCAGTTAATGTAATCCGCTTCACCGCCACGGTCGTAACGCGACTGTGTGAACGCGCATTCCATATCAATACTTTCAGCACTGACAATCGGTGCCGCTGCATCAAAAAATGAAAGTCCGTTACCACACATTTTACGGATTGTTTCAGAAAGTCCGTCACTAGCCAGTGGGCCTGCACAGATTACTGTTCCGTCATAACCCTCAGGCAACTCTGTAACTTCTTTTTCGATAATATTTATATTTTCATCACTTGTGATTTTTTCAGTGATGATTCTTGAAAATTCATAACGGTCAACGGCTAAGGCTCCCCCTGCTTCAACTTTGCATTCATATGCGGTTTCAACACAGATTGAGCCTAAATATGCCATTTCGTGCTTTAAAAGTCCCGCGGCAGAATTAAGTCTTTCTGCCTTTAAGGAGTTTGAGCATACAAGCTCTGCAAGAGTATCAAGTTTATGTGCAGGTGATTTTTTATGAGGTTTCATTTCAAACAAGTCAACCTTTATTCCATTACGGGAAAGTGCTTTTGCGCACTCAACACCTGCAAGACCGCCGCCGATAACAGCAACTTTCATTTATGCTTCCTCTTTAGTCTTTCTTTTTCTTTCTGCTTTCTTTTCAAATCCGCAACCCTCATTTAAGCAAGAGAGCATTCCGCCCTTTTTCTTGAAAAGGTATTTCCCACACTGTGGGCAGATTTCATCAGTTGGCTTATCCCAAGTCATAAAGTTACATTCGGGGTAATTTCCGCAACCATAGAAAGCATAACCTTTTTTTGTTTTCTTTTCGATTACCTTGCCACCACATACGGGACAAGTAGCCTTTGTTTCAACAACCAAAGGTTTTGTGTTTTTACATTCCGGATAACCGGGGCAAGCAAGGAATTTACCGAAGCGTCCTGATTTAATAACCATATTTCTTCCGCACTTGTCGCACTTAATGTCGGTTTCGTCTTCTTTAAGTTTGATTTTCTGCCCCTGCATATCAGCCTTTGCCTTTGTAAGAGTAGCCTCAAAATCACCGTAGAAATCGTGAAGCATCTGAATATAATCAGTCTTACCGCTTTCAACATCGTCAAGCTGCGCTTCCATACCGGCAGTAAACTTAACATTTACGATTTTAGGGAATTTTTCTTTAAGAAGATTTGTTGTAGCCTCGCCAAGTTCAGTTGGCTTAATCTGTTTCTGCTCACGGACAACGTACTCGCGCTGAGTAATTGTTGAAAGGATTGAAGCGTATGTTGAAGGACGGCCAACACCTGTTTCTTCAAGAGTTTTAATGAGTGATGCTTCTGTATAACGTGCAGGTGGCTGAGTGAAATGCTGATTTCCTGCAAGTTCTTTGAGTTTGAGTGCATCGCCTTCGTTGATTTTTGGAAGTTTGCCCTCGTCTTCTTCGTCCTCATCGGTACCTGCAACATAAAGGCAAGTATAACCATCAAAACGAACTGAATAACCGCTTGCATTGAAGATCACATATTTACCCTGTGCTTTATCTTCTGCATTTGCGCCATGAATTTCAGCCTTAACTGTGTCCTGAACACAGTTTGCCATAAGAGATGCCATAAAGCGCTTCCAGATAAGGTTATAAACCTTATACTGTTCTGCTGTAAGACTCGCTTTTGCCTTTTCAGGTGTTAAATCCATCATTGTAGGACGGATTGCTTCGTGACCATCTTGTGCATTCGCCTTTGTCTTATAATATCTTGGCTTTTCAGGAAGATATTCAGCACCGAAAGTATTTTTAATAAACTCATTACCTGCTGCTCTTGCTTCTTCTGAAATACGAAGAGAGTCTGTTCTCATATAAGTAATAAGACCTGTTGAGCCAATGCCTTGAATATCAACACCTTCGTAAAGCTCCTGAGCAATTTTCATTGTTTTCTTTGCCTGATAATTGAGTTTACGAGATGCTTCCTGCTGAAGAGTTGAAGTAGTGAATGGAGGTGCAGGCTGACGCTTGCGAACGCCTTTCTTGACTGAAACAGCAGTATATTCTGCATTTTCAAGGCGAGCAAGGTAACTGTCTGACTGCTCTTTATTTGTGATTTTAACCTTACCTGTTTCGTCACCCACAAAAGATGCCACAAAAGCCTTTCTTGATGACGGAGCAAGCATTTTTGCGTCAAGGGTCCAATATTCTTCGGGCACGAATGCTCTGATTTCTTCTTCACGGTCAACAACAAGTCTTACGGCAACTGACTGAACTCGTCCTGCAGAAAGACCGCGTCTGATTTTCTGTGAAATAAATGGGCTGAGCATATAACCCACAAGTCTGTCAAGAATTCTTCTTGCCTGCTGAGCATTTACAAGGTCAATATCAATTTTTTCGATATTCTGGATTCCTTTTGTAACGCTGTTTTTATTAATTTCATTAAACTTTACTCTGTTAAGTCCGTTTAAATCAAGATCAAGTAATGTTGCCAAATGCCAAGAAATAGCTTCTCCCTCACGGTCAGGGTCGGCTGCGAGAATAACTGATTCCGATTTATCAGCAAGTTCTTTCAATTCTTTAACAAGCTTTTCTTTGCCCTTGATTACCATATATTTTGGTGCAAAATCATTCTTTACGTCAACGCTGAGTTTAGCCGCAGGCAAATCACGCACGTGACCTTTTGAAGAAACAACCTTATAGTCGTTACCTAAATATTTCTGAATGCTTTTTGCTTTTGACGGAGACTCGACAATAACAAGTTTTGACATATATCATCATCCTATTTTTATATACTTATTTTATATCGTCTGCCACTGAGTTGAGTGACAAGACCGTAAATTTCAAGTTCTGTGATTGCAGATAAAATTTTATCTGTACTGAGATTACACGATGTTGTGATTTCATCAACGTGAACAGGCTCTACGCCAATAAATTCATATACCTTTAAGGCATTTGGAGTAAGGTAAGACGGTGCTTCCTTTTTCGCAAACGGTTTCGGCTCAAGTTTTGGCTCAACTACCGTTTTTGGTTGCGGAAGACTGCTTTCCGCCCTTTCCTGCATAATGTATTTTTGTGTTCGCCTTATAATCTCATCATCGGGAAATCTTTCTTTAATATTCAGTTTATCATAAAATCGGTAACAATATTCCTCTAATATATCATTAGGTGAAAATACCGCTCTTGCCCCGTTGCGAATAAGATTATTTGTACCTAAAAACGATGAACTTACCAAATCACCGGGGACTGCAAAAACATCTCTGCCCTGTTCACCCGCTAATCTTGCCGTAATAAGTGAGCCGCTGCGCTCACCTGCTTCAATCACGACTGTTCCCAAGGTAAGTCCCGAAATAATTCGGTTACGCAAAGGGAATGTGGTTTTGCTTGCAGGGGTAAATGGCGGAAATTCCGTTACAACCGCACCATTTTTAGTAATCTGACGGCGCAAGTCTTCATTGTCCATAAGATATTTTGTTCCAAGACCGCAACCGAGCACACAGATTGTTTTGCCCTTCTCATCAAGTGCGCCTTTGTGTGCGGCACTGTCAATTCCCAGCGCACCGCCTGACACAATGGTAAAGCCTACACTTGCCATTGCAGATGACAATGCACGAGCAACAGCCACGCCGTAATCAGATGCTTTTCTTGCGCCCACAACTGAAACTGACAGCTCACTTGTAAGCGCAGTTTCATCACCGTCAACAAATAATACCAACGGTAAATCCTGCAAGGTCAATAAATTTGGTGGATAATATTCACTTGATGGTGTTACGATTTTCCAACCCTTTTCCTTTGAAACTCTTAAAATCTCCTCCGCTTTTTCGATGGGG
>CAYXMF010000025.1:0-15379 GCA_964465845.1 uncultured Eubacteriales bacterium
GGTGGTGTTCACATCCTTTGGCAAAATGCAAACACTACTTTTGGTGAAGGTGTTACTTTAGAACAGATGTCGCAAGAAATGGAGCTATATTATTCCCATTGGGATGGCACAACAATGGAAAATATTACAGCCATTACATCTTCTAATCAGAATTTAGAAATGACATATTCTGTATCATCTTCCGATAATAATATTTCTGTTGTATGGCAAGAAAACTCCAACAATGATTCTCTTGTTATGAGCGGAACTAACTCAATTCACAGACGACAATTCATTGACGGTTCTTGGCAAGATATTGAAAATATTGCATCAGATTTGTCAACAATAAATAGTATTGAAACAGGATATATAAACGATTCAAATATAGTTGTTTATTCTGCTAAATCTAATCTTGATGAGGATTTAGAAATATTCTACTCTGATGGAACTCAGATAATTGAATTTACAAATGATGATGTGCACGATTATTCTGTAGATATCTTGAATGACGAGATATATTGGATTAGCGAAAACTCAATCAACTGCGTTACAAGCGGAGATATATCTACAAAGCAAACTGTTCAGACATTTGACGGTACAGTTACTGAAATAAATGTTATCGGAAATGATAATGGAGATAAATCAATCGTATGGACATTAGCTGATGAAACAAAAGTTGACTTCTATGCAACTGACTTTAATAGTGAAACAAATTCTTTTGGAATTATTCGTCCAATCACCACTGTTGGTGGTGTTATTAGAGGTTGGGACGCATGCTTAACATCCGATGGCAATATTGAGTTATCATATTGTAATGCCGAAATATTGGAAGACTCAATTGATGGTAACTATTACGGAACACTAAATCTGATTCAAAAAGCAGAGGAAGATTTCTGTGATATCTCCATAATATCTGAATTAGGTTGTAGTGGTAATATTGCTCCTAATGAAGAGCTTGCACTGACAGCCGATATATATAATCGTGGTTCAATACCTGTAAGTCAATTCCTTGTTAACATTATTGATGAAAACGGAAGCATTGTTCAATCTAATAGCATCGAAAAAGAGGTTGGTGTAAATGAGTATTCTAATATAGAATTCTCGTTCACATTACCCGAAACTATTGCAAGAACAGATTACAAGGTGAAAATCTTGCCACAGCAATATGACGACATTAATCAATCAGATAACGAAACTACCTTGTCTGTTGGCTTCCCTGATTTAATAATAGAATCTATGGAAGAGGTCAGAAGCGATTTAGGTCGAGAACTTAATATTACAATTAAGAATCAAGGATATGATGTAATAAATACATCTACTTTGAATTTGTATTTGGATTCGTACAGTGGAACAAATTTTGAAACCAAAGAGCTTACATCCATTCAACCGGGAGAAGAAATTGTTTGTACTTTTAATTTAACCGAATGTAATGCCGTACCAGCAATTAGTGAAGAACCGAACTATGTGTATCTATCACTAGAAACCACAGAAACGGAATATGATTATTCAAACAACTATTCAGAATATATTGTCTATCCCGATTATTCAATAACTGTAAATACAGGTACTTCTGGAGGAACAGTTTTAGGAACAGGAATTTATGTAAAAGATAGTCTTGTTGAAGTAACCGCAACACCTGAACAAGGATACATTTTCAGTGGTTGGTACGAGAACAATGTTAAGATTCTTGGTGCAGTTTCATCATATTCGTTCAATGCAACACAAGATAGAATCTTAACCGCTAAATTCGTCCAATTAGATTTCTGTAGTATCTATGCATTGACATCTCAAACTGGAGAAGTCGATGAAACAAATAAATATCTACGCGGTATTAAAGCTGGTGGAAAAGTTAATGACTACTTTGCAGTCAGTGATGATGGCTCGTTATTACAGCTTGAAAACGAATATGGTTATACAAATGCCACCGGTACGATTGTTCAGACTCTTTCTTCAAGTAGAACTGTAATTGATGAATATATTATTGTAATTTTGGGCGATGTAAATGGTGATGGTGCTATTGATGGATTCGATGCAATCACAATAGACCTATACATAGCCAATTATCATGAGCTTACGGGTGCTTATTTAGAGGCTGCCGACATAAATCAAGACGGATTAGTTAATGATTCTGACTATCAACTTTGTATTGATATAAGTTCATTAAAGGTTGGTGGATATTAGATTGAATTAAGATTAATAAATTTATAATATTTAATGAGGTGATATAAATGGCTAAAGCAAGATTAGATGAAAAAGTAACCGTTAGAGGTGTAATTCTGCTTATTGTTGTTATTCTTGGTTTGTTTGGATTATTTGTATTAATGAATAACATTGGTGAAGATAAAACTCCTGCCACTTATGAACAGGTATGGAATACTTTAACTGAATATGAGTGTACAGCACTTGATTATACAGAACATTTTAGTGAAAAGTATTCTGAGTTAGATTTTGAATATGCAATTTCTTGTAGAGATGATGATATTTATGTTGACTTCTTCCAATTTAGTAATGTTGAAGACGCAAATATTGCATATAGCAGATTCAATTCTGTTATAAATAAAAACTTTTCAAAAGATGCAATAGAAACTGGTGGAGATATGAGAAACTTCACTATTAGAACCTATTTATACGAAGGTGAATACTTTTATCTCATGAGAGTGGATAATACGGTTTTCTTTAGTAGATGTTTAGAACCAAATAAAAGTTTAGTCAACGATATAGCATCTAGTTTGGGTTACTATCTTTAAGGAGCGATGATTATGACTTATATGCAACAAACTTTACTCACTGTAATTTACTTTGCTTGTCTTTTACCGATTACTTACTTAAGTTTTCATTGGGTTTGGGAATTGCTTTGTAAAACTGGAGGAACAACCCCAGAAGAAGTAAAGCAGAAAAAAAGAGAATTGTTTAATAGAACAGTAAATCCACAAATTCAATTTAGAGTATGGCTAGAGCAAAATGCTACGGATGTTATGAAACTTCGCCGAATATATAATATATATTCTATATGTACAACAACGAATATTGTATTTTTAGCTTTTGCTTTTAGTGGATTTGTAACTCCTGCACTTAACAAATTAGTTAAGTTGGGAATGGTTATTGTTCCTACTCTAATCGTTTGCAGTTTAATTGCAAGAATGATATATAAACATAAGTCTAAATAACTTTTCAATCATTATAGTTAAAGCTTAAAATCTTTTTCTTTGCTCAATGTTGTGAGCCATCTACCAAGTTGTAGATGGCTCTTTTTTCGTTATAACAATCTAAATACACGGCTTTGCCGTGATTTTATATGTAGTGGTTCGAACACATAGACCAAAAATTAAAACAGCATCGAATATGTACAACCTTTTCATTAAAAGAGAGTTTGCTTTTTGCAGACTCTCTTTTTTGTTTTTATTGACTTGATTATTTTCATTTGATATACTTTTATTTATAGAAATATATTCTAATTTTTAATATAAGGGGAAAATATTATGGCTAAAAACAGACTTATTGGTGATTATCCTGTTATTGGTATTCGTCCTACTATTGACGGCAGACGCGGAGTTCTTGGTGTTCGTGAATCTCTTGAAGAGCAGACTATGAACATGGCTAAAAGTGCCGCTAAACTTTTTACTGATAATCTTAAATACTCAAATGGCGAACCTGTAAAGGTTGTTATTGCAGACACTACTATCGGTCGAGTTGCAGAGGCTGCTGCTTGTGCTGACAAATTCCGTAAAGAAGGTGTTGACATTACTGTTACTGTTACACCTTGTTGGTGCTATGGCGCTGAAACTATGGATATGGACCCACACACAATCAAGGCTGTTTGGGGATTTAACGGTACAGAGCGTCCGGGTGCAGTTTATCTTGCATCTGTCCTTGCTACTCATGCACAGAAAGGACTTCCTGCATTCGGTATCTATGGTCATGATGTAAAAGACTGTGATGATACAGAAATTCCTGACGACGTTAAAGAAAAACTTCTTCGCTTTGGTCGTGCTGCTGTGGCTGCTGCTACAATGCGTGGCAAGTCATATCTTCAGATTGGTTCAATTTGTATGGGTATTGGCGGTTCAATTATTGACTGTGACTTTATTGAAGATTACCTTGGTATGCGTGTTGAATCAGTTGACGAAGTTGAAATTATCCGTCGAATGACAGAAGAAATCTATGATAAAGACGAATATGAAAAGGCTCTTGCGTGGACAAAAGAAAACTGTATTGAGGGATTTGACAAAAACCCTGAAAATCTTCAAAAGACAAGAGAAGAAAAGGATGCAGACTGGGAATTTGTTGTTAAGATGATGGTTATTATCAAGGACCTTATGAATGGCAACGACAATCTTCCTAAAGGTTGCGAAGAAGAAATGGTTGGTCACAACGCTATTGCGGCAGGATTCCAAGGTCAAAGACAATGGACAGACTTCTACCCTAACTGCGACTTCCCTGAATCAATGCTTAACACATCATTTGACTGGAATGGCGCAAGAGAGCCTTACATTCTCGCTACTGAAAACGATGTTCTCAATGGTCTTGGTATGCTCTTTATGAAGCTCCTCACAAACCGTGCACAGATGTTTGCAGATGTTCGTACATATTGGAGTGGCGACTCAATAAAGAGAGTTACAGGTTATGACATTGAAGGCAAAGCAAAAGACAGTGACGGTGTTATTCACCTTATCAACTCAGGCGCTTGTTGTCTTGACGCTAACGGTGCTGCTAAAGACGAAAATGGTAATGCAGTTATTAAGCCTTGGTATGAAGTAACAGAGGCTGACCAGAAAGCAATTATGGAAAATGCTACTTGGAACTATGCTGACCTTGGCTATTTCAGAGGTGGCGGATATTCTTCAAGATTTGAAACTCGTGCAGAAATGCCTGCAACAATGATTCGTCTTAACCTTGTTAAAGGTCTTGGTCCTGTTCTTCAGATTGCAGAGGGTTGGACAGTTGAACTCCCTGAAGATGTATCTGACACACTTTGGAAGAGAACTGACTACACATGGCCTTGCACTTGGTTTGCTCCAAGAACAACCGGCGAGGGTGCATTCAAGACTGCTTATGACGTTATGAATAACTGGGGTGCTAACCACGGTGCTATTTCTTACGGTCATATTGGTGCAGACCTCATTACTCTTTGCTCAATGTTTCGTATTCCTGTTTGCATGCACAACGTTCCTGAAGATAAAATCTTCCGTCCTGCTGCTTGGAATGCATTTGGCATGGACAAAGAAGGTGCTGACTACAGAGCATGTCAGAACTTTGGACCTCTTTTCAAAAAATAAGAGGTAGTTAAAATGTCAGATTTATCATATATGGAAATTCGTGAACAAGTTTGTGATGTCTGTCATAAAATGTGGCAGCTTGGTTGGGTTGCTGCAAACGACGGTAATGTTTCTGTAAAATTGCCAGACGGCAACTTTATGGCTACACCTACAGGAATCAGCAAAAGCTTTATCACACCTGAAAAGCTTGTCATTATTAATCAAGATGGTGAAGTGCTTGAGGGTGCTCCTTATAAACCATCAAGCGAAATCAAAATGCATCTTCGTTGCTATAAAGAGCGTGAAGATGTTGGTGCAGTTGTTCATGCTCACCCACCAACAGCAACAGGTTATGCAGTTGCGGGAAAGAGCCTTGACGAATACTCAATGATTGAAACGGTTATTGCAATCGGCTCAATTCCGCTGACACCTTACGGTACACCAAGTACAAACGAAGTACCTGAAGCTATTGCTCCTTATCTTAAAGAACACGACGTAATGCTCTTACAGAATCATGGTGCTTTGACAGTTGGGTGCGACCTTATTACCGCGTATTACAGAATGGAAACTCTTGAAATATTTGCTAAAATTTCTCTTACTGCTCACCTTCTCGGTGGTGCTCAAGAAATTTCAAAACCTAACATTGACAAACTCTTATATTTAAGAGAAAACTACTATGGTGTTACAGGTAAACACCCTGGTTACAAACATTATAATAAGGAAGATTAATTATGCTTAAAAATATTCCAAAAATTCTTTCACCTGAAATGCTTAAGGTTCTTTGTGAAATGGGACACAGTGACCGTATTGTTATTGCTGACGGTAACTTTCCCGCTGAGAGTATGGGTAAAAATGCAATAGTTCTTCGTGCTGACGGACATTCTGCCACAGAACTTCTTGACGCAATTCTTACTGTATTCCCACTTGACACCTATGTTGACTCCCCTGTTTCTCTTATGCAGGTTATGCCGGGTGACAATGTAGAAACTCCTATCTGGGATGAATACAAAGCAATTGTCAAAAAGCACGATGACAGAGGTGCTGATGTATTCGGTGAAATTGAGCGTTTCGCATTTTATGAAGAAGCTAAAAAGTGCTACGCAATTATTGCTACAGGTGAATCCGCTCTCTATGCAAACCTTATTTTACAAAAGGGTGTTATCTAAATGAAATACTGTTTAGCTATTGATATGGGTGCTTCAAGTGGTCGTCATATTCTTGGATATATTGAAGATGGCAAGTTAAAACTTGAAGAAATATATCGTTTTGAAAATGAAATAGTTGACATTGACGGTACACTCTGTTGGGACATTGAAAAACTGTTCACAGAAATTAAAAATGGTCTAAAAGAGTGTAATAAGCGTGGAATTCAACCAAGCACTGTTGCCATTGACTCTTGGGGCGTTGACTATGTTCTTCTTGACAAAAACAAGAAAGAAATTATGCCTGCAGTATCATACCGTGACTCAAGAACTTTGAGAATTCCCGAAGAAATTGACAAGATTATTCCACGAAACGAACTTTATGAGCTTACAGGCATTCAAGCCACAAGTTACAACTCAATTTATCAGTTATATTGCGATAAAAAATCAGGCAAACTTGACAAGGCAGAGTATTTTCTTATGATGCCTGAGTATTTCTCATTCAAGTTAACGGGCGAAATCAGAAATGAATATACTCTTACTACCACGGGCGGACTTGTAAATGTAAATACATATGAAAGAGATGAAGAAATTCTTGCAAAGTTAGGTATAAACAAAAAAATCTTTACTCCCCTTTCCATGCCTGGCACAGTTGTTGGTAATTTAAGTGAAGAAGTTAAAGCAGAAGTCGGTTTTGACACAACCGTAATCCTTTGTGCATCTCATGATACTGCATCGGCAGTTGCGGCTTGCTCTGTTGGTGACAACGGAATTTATATTTCATCAGGTACATGGAGTTTAATCGGTACAGAAAACACTGAACCTGTTACCTGTAAAAAGGCTATGGACTCAGGCTTTACAAATGAGGGTGGCGTTGAACATCGTTTCCGTTTTCTTGAAAACATTATGGGTATGTGGCTTTTCCAGAACATAAGAAAAAATCTTGATAAAAAGTACACATACAACGAAATGATGGAAATGGCAATGAACAGCGATTTTACAGAACTTATTAATCCAAACGCTGACGAATTTTTAGCACCTGACAACATGATTGAGGCTATAAGGAACTATCTTGGCAAGCCTGAATTACCCATTGACGATGTGATTAACTCTGTTTATCATTCACTTGCAAAAGCCTATAATGATGCAGTTAAGGTGATTGAAGAAATCAGTAACAAAGAAATTGATGTAATCAACATTGTCGGTGGTGGTTGCAAAGATACTTATCTTAATTCACTTACAGAAAAATACACAGGTAAAAAGGTAATTGCAGGTCCTGTTGAAGCAACTGCCGCAGGTAATATTATGGTACAATTAATGTATCTTGACAGCAGTCTTGATTTAACTTCTGCAAGAGAACTTATTAAAAATTCATTCAGTAAAAATTAATTAAGTCAAAAAGTCAACAAGTAGCTGCAACCTTGTTGACTTTTTTAACAATATCATTTATAATTTAGTTACATTCGAACAAGTGGTGGAGTCTGTCATAGAAAATATTTATTTTCTATTTGTTTCGAAGAACATATTTTGTATGTTTTTAACGGATTCCTATACTTTTCGGGAATCCGTTTTTTATTTGGAGGATGGTTGAATATGAGTCCTATCACAATCACGGCACTGGTCATTTTTGCAATTACATACATTCTTATGCTTGCATTTCAAAAAATCAGACCGTACATCACAGTTACATCAGCAATAATTTTTGTTGTACTCGGTATTATTGCATCGGTTAATCCTACTCTTTTTGGTGAAGGATTTTTCGCAGTCGGTGACAGTACATATGCTTACGGCATAGCAGATGCTTTAAGCGAAATTGACTGGAACGTTATTATGATGATTGCGGGTACTATGGGTACTGTTTATCTTTTCATTGAGTCTAAGATGCCACAGCTTATGTCGGACATTCTTATTTCAAAAATGCCCAATGTAAAGTGGACAGTTGTTGCACTTTCACTTTTTGCAGGTATTGTTTCAGCCTTTGTTGACAACGTTGCAACAGTTCTTATGATTGCTCCTGTTGCTCTTGCATTCTGCAAAAAAATCAACATTTCTCCTGTTCCGTCAATTATCTGTATTGCGGTTTCTTCAAATCTTCAGGGTGCAGCAACACTTGTTGGTGACACAACCTCAATTCTTCTTGCCAAAGCCGCTAATCTTGACTTTTCTGACTTCTTTGTTCACGACGGACACGTTGGTATGTTCTGGGTTGTTCAGGCAGGTGCGCTTGTTTCAGCTTTAATCATTCTGTTTATGTTCCGCAAAGAAAATGCAAAAATTGAATTTAACTCACGTACAGTTGTTGAAGATAAATTCCCTACATTCTTACTTGTAGGTACAGTTCTTACTCTTATTGCGGTTTCGTTTATTCCTTATAAGGACAATGCCGCAGAAGGTCAGTTCTACAAGCCTGATATTACAAACGGTATTATTTGTATCGCCTTTTTCCTTATTGGTCTTATCCGTGAAGTATTTATCAAGAAAAATAAAGATGTTCTCAAAGCATCCATCAAAGAAATTGACTGGTTTACAATTGTTCTTCTTTCAGGACTTTTTGTTGTAATCGGCGGTATCAAGAGTGCCGGTGTTATTGATATTATCGGTTCCGCTATTGCAAGTATTGGTGCAGGCTCACCATTCTTAATCTTCACAATTATTGTATGGATGTCAGTTATTCTTTCTGCATTCATTGACAACATTCCGTACACCGCAACAATGCTTTCAATTGTTCCTGTTATTGCAAGTGAAATCGGTATGGATCCAATTCTTCTTTACTATGGACTTCTTTGCGGTGCTACTCTTGGTGGCAACCTTACACCAATCGGTGCCAGTGCTAATATTGCCGGTATCGGTATTCTTCGTAAAGAGGGTTATGAGGTTAAGAGCACCACCTTTATGAAATATGGCATTCCGTTTACTATGGCGGCAGTTATAACAGGTTATATTCTTCTCTGGGTAATCTGGGGCTGATACTTAATCAATCAAAGCCACTCTTTGAACAGGTGTTTTTGATTACTCTTGCAAAAGAGTAATATTTGGTGTAAAATATTGGTGATAATTACATAAAGGAGAATGAAAATGGATTTTTCAATTTTTGACTCATTTGATATGAGTGTTTTCACCTTTTTCGGTGAGCAAATTCAAAATGCAACTATGAACATTGTTGCAGAAATCATCACATTTTTCGGTGGTTCCGAATTCGTAATGCCTATGGCAGTTATAGGCGCTCTTTTGATTCCGTTCAAAAAGACACGCAAATTTGGTATGGCTGTGCTCTTTGCAGTTCTTGTGGGAACTCTTTGCACAAACCTTATTATGAAACCACTCTTTGACCGTCCTCGCCCATACGTTTATTTTGCAGATAATCCTACATTTATGAGCTGGTATGAGTTCGCAGGCGCACACGTTGAAAGTGACAAGTCTTTCCCGTCAGGTCATACAACTGCAGCATTTGAATTAGGCGTTGCAGTATTCCTTGTTCTTAACAAGAAATACAGTTGGGTATTCCCTGTGTTCTCTGTATTCGTAGGTCTTTCAAGAATCTACCTTATGGTACACTACACAACTGACGTTATCGGCGGTGCAATCGTTGGTACAATCGCAGGTATTTTAGGCTACTTCATTATGAAAGCAGTTATGAAGAAACTTGAAAACACAAAGTTCGCTGAATTTGATTTGGCTGAAAAATTCAAGAAGAAAAAAGCATAATACATAATAAAATCAATCACTCGTGTCAAAACTCTACACGGGTGATTTTTTATGCACAAACGAGTTGCTGTTTCTTTTTTCGCACTTATGGTAGTATTCGGTCTTCTCATAGTAAACCTTGGACTTATCGCACTTGATGTCGGTACTTCAACAACATCACAGAGCTCCAGTTCAAAAAGTGTTGTTCTTGGCACTTCAAGAGGTATGATTTATGACTGCAAAGGTCAAAGACTTGTGAATTCTGAATCGCAAAATATTACTGTATGTCTGCCGACCACAAATGCTTTTAATACAATTTCAGGGTTTATTACCGATGAAGAAAAATCTGCAATTTATGAAAATATGTCAAACGGAAAAATCAGCGTATTTGAATCTTTGCAGAATTTTGATGAAGAAGATATATGTTCAACTTCAGTAATCAACAGATATTCTGTGAATCAGCCTTGCGTTCACTTAATCGGGCATCTTGACGAAAACGGTGATGGTGCTATGGGACTTGAAAAGGCTTATAACAGTTATCTTTCGCAACAGAGCGGTGAAATCAAAGCCAAGTGGAGTGTTGATGCGTTGGGACATATTCTTTTAGGTGAGGGAATTACCTTTGAAAAAGACGGCTATCTCTCCCCCGCCGGAATTCAGCTGACTATTGACTTAGATATTCAAAGAATTGCTGAAAATGCGTTAATTAAGTTCAACATAGGCAAAGGTGCTTGCGTGGTGCTTGATGCAGACACCTGCGAGCTTTTAGCCTGTGCATCGGTACCTGAATTTGATCCGCTTAATTTATCTGCAGATATTCAGAATGAAGACTCCCCTTTTATTAACCGTGCATTGACACCATACAGTGTAGGCTCGGTTTTCAAGCCATTTGTAGCTGCATCAGCAATCGAGAGTAATATTGAACTCACGTACAACTGTACAGGCAGTATTGAAATCAACGACACAATATTCAGATGCAACAATTCTACGGCACACGGGTATCTGACTATGCAGACCGCTATGGAAAAATCCTGCAACACCTATTTTATTGCATTAGGACAGAAAATCGGAAAGGAAAAACTGCTGACCTTATGTTCATCGTTGGGTATGGGAAAAAGCGTTGAACTTGCAGACAACTTTTACTTGAAATCAGGTGTCTTGCCTTCAACTGAAAGTATCAGTTCAGCGCAAGCACTTGCAAATCTCTGCTTTGGTCAGGGTGAACTGCTTGTAAGTCCTGTACAAATGGCAGTAGCATACGCCTGTTTTGCTAACGGAGGCTATTACCGTGAGCCTACCCTGATGAAAGGTATTATCGATAAAAATGGCAATACAATTCAATTGGTGCAACTTCCCGAAAAATACAAAGTTCTGAATGAATCCACAATCAACAGTATTAACTCTGTTCTTGAAAGCGTAGTAACAAACGGAAATGCAAATCAGGCATACTCTGAAAACGTTACCAATCACGGCAAAACTGCTACTGCTCAAAGCGGTTGGTATGAAGATGGTGAGGAAATCACTCATACGTGGTTTTGCGGTTACTTTACGTATAATCAAAAAACGTATGTAGCCGTAATCTTTAAGGAAGACGGCTCATCAGGTGCAGTGGACTGTGCTCCCGTATTTAAAGAAATCAGCGAGAATATCATAAAAATATGTGAAGAAAAATAATTATATTTTGTATTGACATTATGCTCTAAAAAATATATAATATTTTAGCAACTGAAACGGGCCACTAGCTCAGTTGGTTAGAGCATCCGGCTCATAACCGGACGGTCATAGGTTCGAGTCCTATGTGGCCCACCAGAAAAACACTTGACACTTTGTGTTAAGTGTTTTTTCTTTTTATATTGTCTTCGTGGACTCGAACCTGTGAAGGTCTGAGCGTAAAAAACAATTCGGGGAATTGTTTTTAGCGAAGAGCACAATGCAAATCCCTCATTTGCATTGTGAATCTATATTTCGAGTCCTATGTGGCCCACCAGAAAAACACTTGACACTTTGTGTTAAGTGTTTTTTCTTTTTATATTGTCTTCGTGGACTCGAACCTGTGAAGGTCTGAGCGTAAAAAACAATTCGGGGAATTGTTTTTAGCGAAGAGCACAATGCAAATCCCTCATTTGCATTGTGAATCTATATTTCGAGTCCTATGTGGCCCACCAGAAAAGCACTTGACACTTTGTGTTAAGTGTTTTTTCTTTTTTGAAGCAAGATGCGTATTGCGAATTCTGTCACTTTGATCACGAAAAGCCTTTTACTATTGAATATTACTCCTTTCTTTGCACAAACTGAATAAAAAGGAGAATTCAATATGAACGAGAATATAAACAGCATAAGCGGCAGTGAGCTTGTTAAAAATACACTTGATGAAATCCCCAAAGCTAATCCAAATGCCAAACGCATTGTGGGACTTGTAAAACACGGCGGAAAAGTTACAGGATATCAATTATCTGATAAGTCGATTGTCGAAAAGCCACAGGCAGTGCAGATGGCAAAGCATGGCGAAATCGAAGGAGTTGGCATTGCCCACCGTGGCGACAACGAGTATCTTAAATCAATCCCCAACGACAATGAAAACGATAACCTAAGCAACTTGCCATCAGTAACAACCGAATAAAATCAAATTAGGGAACAAACTGACGTTTTTACGTTCAATTTGCTCCCTAAATTTTTCTTACATAATCTCTGTATTTTTATATTTACATAAAATTTTTGATATAAACTCTGTCTGCTTTGCGTTAAAATACAAATAGAAATGGGGTGAAAATATGCAATCTGTCACATCGCGAATTTTATGCGCTTGTTTACGGGCAGTTTTTCATTCGCCTTTGGTTGATAATTCTAATATATCTAACAAGGCAGGAAACAAAACTAAAGAAGTAAAATCTCATTACAAGCCGTCAAAGAGTTTCACATTCTCACGGCACAAATGCAACAACTGCTACTATGAAATCCTTATAAATAAGAATAAGCAGACTGACAAGGTTATTCTTATGCTACACGGGGGAAGTTTTAAAGTGAAACTCATTGATACGTACCGCCGACTTGCCGAAAAATACAGTAATCTGATTGCCGGTGCAACTGTGGTAAGTGTTGATTACAGAACTTTTCCCCAATACGAACACCCTGCACAGTTATTTGACGCAAAAGATGTTTACCTTGAACTATTAGAGCAAGGAATTTTGCCTGAAAACATTATTGTAATCGGCGACAGCGCAGGAGCTAATCTTGCGGTTACAACTACACTCTGGTTGCGTGACAACGGTCACCCTCTCCCCTCGCAGATTGTTTGCTTTTCACTTTGGGCTGATTTGACATCAAGCAGTGAATCAAGAGTGAAAAATGCTTATCTCGACCCATTCGGCGGAATTGCAAAGCGCAAATCCATTGAAGAAAATTGGGATTATCTGCACAGGATTTCGGCATACGCTGAAAATATTGACAGAACGAATCCTTACGCCTCCCCTGTTTTTGCGGATTTCAAAGATTTTCCACCGACAACTTTAGTCTGTGGCGGTGCAGAAATGGACGAAAGCGACAATGACCGAGTTTTTGAGAAAATGAAAGCATCGGGGGTTAATGTTGAGCTTTATAAATATGACGGTATGTTTCACTGTTTTCAGTTAATTCCATTTTTACCTGAAAGTCGTGACGCATACAAAAAAGTTTTTAATAGAATTAGGAGTGTGGCAAATGAACCTGAACAATAAATTTTTACTTGAGCAATTACCGAAAATCGCAGAAGAACACCTGAACGCACGCATTGACGGGCTGAAATTCATCGGTGGTGGAAGCTTTGGAAAGGTTTACAAATGCGTAATGCCTAACGGTGAAACTATCATTCTCAAGGCGTACCATGTGAGCGGAATGGAGTCAAACGAAGCTAATCAGTTGAAAATTCTCAGCATAAACACAAGCGTTAAAATGCCACAGGTGTATTTTACTCACAATGATGATAATATAGCCGTTTTGTGTATGAGCTTTATTGACGGCAAAAACGCACTTGACCCGTCATTTTTATTAAAAAGCAAGGCTCAAAAGCAGGCATTTGCCAACGATGTTATTGACGGAATGTTGGAGTGGCACAAAGTCCAAGGTGAGAAATTCGGCTACATTGAAGATGCAACTTATGACAATTGGAAGGAGTTTTACATAGAAAACAAGGTTTCACGCGACCTTGCAGGGCTCAAAAAGTTAATGGATAACGGAAAATACAGTAAGAAAAACTACGATTTGCTTTGTCGAGGACTCGCTATTTTCAAGGAGATTGTCAACGAGCCTGAAAATCCTGTGCTTATTCACGGTGACCTTAACATTATGAACATTATGGCTGACCCGAAGACCATGAAACTGACGGGATTTATCGACCCCTGCGGTTCAATGTGGGCAGACCGTGAATACGATTTGTTCCAGTTACTCAACATGTGGGGAAATGCATTTAAGCTTTATGACACTTACAAGTCAAAATGCAAAATGAGTGAGCATTGCGATTTCAAGGTTGCTTTCTATGGTGCACTACACGAAAACTCAATGCGTCTTAAAGGCGGACTTGTAGTGCCCGTATGGGAAATACAGAATAATAGCAGACTTAAAAAAGCAATGGAGAGGTATTAAAAATACCCCTGATAATCAAATAATTATCAGGGTTTTGTATATAATTGTTGAGATATAAACATTCATATTAAATCAAGAACATAAATAGCACCTATGAAGTTAGAAATCTAATCTAACCTCATAGGTGCTTTACTTTTATTCTATTGTTTCACACAAATATTATTGGGATTCAGAGAACAACCAATAACTTTATATTATTCTCCTGCTTACACATTCTCATATTATGACTCTTCTACTAATTTGCCACAAATGTGCTCCGGAGTTAATTCTAACAGCAATGTTTCGTGGGCATACTTCTCAACCTCTGTTTTGATATACTCATCGTCCTGTGTGAATTTATAACTGAGTTTTGTTGTAATATCAACGATTTTATCTAACTCATCCACAATTTCAATTCTGCCAAATACAATGACGCTTTTTATATTAAGTTGCCACTGATCCGGATTGCGAAATCCCTCATCATAAACACAAAATGAGACTTTATTATCTTTTTTCAACGCATCTGATCTGTGTCCTGATTTCCCACAGTGAAAATATATCTTGCCATTTTCTTCGTTATACCAATGATTCATTGGCATTCCGTATGGGTAATCGTCATCGCCGTTGACCGAAAGGACACCTCTTTTTTCTGTTTTAAGAATATGAATACATTCTTCCATAGATATTTTTTTCTTTTTTCTAACTAATTCTCTGAACATTTTA
>CAYXMF010000026.1:0-11870 GCA_964465845.1 uncultured Eubacteriales bacterium
GCTCGCCACCCTCAATTACTGCTACACATGAGTTTGTTGTACCTAAGTCGATACCAATAATCTTTGCCATAAATTTATTCCTCCTAATAGGTTTGTTTATAATATTATTAACTGTTTTTACAGTTTAGTAACTGCTAATTAAATCGAAGTGCAATTATCAATGAGATATTTTTTTGTTAGAGCCGTCAAAAAACGCAGGCAATACTTTGTGTATTAACGAGTATTTTGGGCGAGCTATAACAGAAAATAGCCATTGAGAATTGTGCTTAAGGTTTAATTAGTGGTTACTCAGTTGACTACCTTAACTATTGCCGGGCGGATTACTCTGTCACCCATTTTGTATCCTGTTGAGAATACATCTGAAATACTGTTTTCGGGAAGTTCTTCATCTTCGCCGTGCATTACTGCGTTGTGAATATTAGGGTCAAATGTTTCGCCCTTTTCTCCGAATGCTTCAACGCCGAGTTTTTTGAATGTTTCGCCGTACTGATTAAAAATCATTTCGATACCTTTTTTGAATGAGTCAAGGTCGGTAGCCTCAGCACTCATTGCTCTTTGGAAGTTATCATATACGGGTAAGAATTCACCGATTGTGCTGGCCTTTGTATCACCATAAGCCTGCTCTTTTTCTTTTTGTGAGCGTTTACGGAAGTTATCGTATTCAGCCATTACTCTCAAAAGTTTGTCTTTTGTTTCGTTAAGCTCTGCGGTGAGTTTTTCTTCTGCGGTTGGCTCATTGTTTTCTACTGTTTCTTCAACTACTTCTTCAGCAGTTGGATTTTTCTTTTCTTTAGCCATTTTAATCCTCCAATGTATCGGACATTATACTGCCCACTATTTCTGTTAAGTATTTAAGACTTGGAATAAGTCTTGCATAATCTATTCTGGTTGGACCGATAAGTCCTAATGCACCACTGTCTTTACCGCCAACTGAATAATGTGAGAAAATAAGGCTTGAATCCTGAAGTTCTCTGTAAAAATTCTCTTTACCGATAAGTACATTCGTATCGTTTTCAGTTTTATGACCTGAAAACAAGTTTGTAAGCGGCTCGCCTCGGCGTAAGAATTCCATTAATTCATAAGCATTGGGGTAATCTGTATAATTCAGCAGATTTGACTGACCTTCAAGCAACAATTGAGTTTGCTCAGTAAGTTGTGCTAAATCTGAAAGTGTTACAAGCAACGGTGAAATCGCAAGGGATTTGCTACCTAATGAAAGTGCAAGAGTCTGAATGAGTGCAATGCTCACTTCACTTGCGGATTTCCCGATAAAATGCTTTGATACTATATTATAAAATGTTTCAATTAATTCAAGGTTTAACTCGCTGTCAGTTCTGCAAACTCGACTTTTAAGTATTCCCGATGATGAAAGCATAACCATCATAGCGGTATGAGTGCCAAGTGGAACAAGTTCAACTCTGCGGATTACAGCGTTATCGTCTGACGGAGTAGTGGAAACTACTGCACAGTTTGTAATTTCTGCCAGTACCTGACCTGCCTGCTCTAAAATCTGCTGTGGCTCACCGCCCGCGTCGGAAAGTCGGGCTTCGATAAGTCGTTTTTCCTGAAGTGGCAATTCGTAACGATTCATAAGTTTATCAACATAATAGCGGTAACCCATCTGTGACGGAATTCGACCTGCTGATGTATGTGGCTGGTCGAGAAAGCCTAATCGTGAAAGTTCTGCCATTTCGTTACGAATTGTGGCACTTGAAACAGGTAATGATGAGAATTCAAGCAAGGTTTTTGAACCGACCGGCTCGCCCGTTGCAATATAGCGTTCAACTATTGCTGCAAGGATTTTTTCTTTACGCTCGGAAAGTTGCATCTCATCACCCCTTTTTGTTTGGTTTAGCACTCTCGTTGTTAGAGTGCTAACTCTATTAAATAATATACATTCTTTTATAAAAAATGTCAAGGAAATAATTGTAAATAAATTGTTAATAGCTAAAATTACGGGACGATGTGGGCATCGTCCCCTACAAATCGCAACGCAGTTCCGACACTTTGCACTTTGCGCTTTGCATTTTGCATTCACATCGACAAACTCAAATTTGTTAAACATTATATTGACAAAAAGCAAATACTATGGTAACATATGCATAGGTTACATAGGTATTTTATTTTAAGGAGGAATAAATTTATGGCAAAGAATGATTTAATGCACGGTAATACAAGTTTATTAGTGTTATCGCTTATCGAAACACAGGATATGTACGGTTATCAGATTATAAAAGAACTCAAAAGAAAGAGTGAAAATGTCTTTGAATTAAAAGAAGGCTCGCTTTACCCCGTTTTGCACGCACTTGAGAATGAAAAGCTTATTACATCTTATATTGAAGAAACTGATTCTGCGAGAAAGCGCAGATATTATTCAATTACTGACAAGGGCAGAAAGGAATTAGCAGACAAAAAAGAAGAGTTCTTCACATTCACTACTGCTGCAAGAAAAGTATTAAGTTTTGCGTGAGGTGGTATTAATGAATGAGAAATATCAAGAGCTAAAAGAAAGCTATTTACATGCTGCCTGCAAATCCATTCGCAAAGAAAAAAGACTATATAAACGCATATATAACGAGCTATCAGAACACATGGACGATATGTATGAAGATTTTGTAAACGATGGTATTGACGAAAACTCCGTTCCCGATATGATTGTAGAAGAGATGGGTAATGCAGAAGATTTGAATAAAGAATTGTATAACGCCAATAAGAAAAGATATTTAACTTCAAGAACTATCACACTTTTGGTGAGAACTGCAATAATTCTTATTTGTCTAATTTATGCACCACCAATATTGGAAGAATTAGTTGATTATGCGCAATATTTTGATGTGGAAGATGTTGAAGCAGCTCTGACTGAAGAATACGGAGAAATTATTTTCATAGGCGAATATGAAAGCAACGAAAAAAATTACAGATTATACATACCGTTAACTCAACCAGAAAATCATTATGAGGTTTATTATGCTCAATCAGCAGATTTTTTTGGTAAAAATCTTCCGGACAAATTCAATGCTTATGGACGTGATTTTAGTGGCTCGCCTCATATTACTTGTATGTTTTTAAATGCAGGCGACTGTTCTTTATGTGAAAATGCGCGTTTTGAAGTCTTTCTTGCACCATCAAATGCAAAATATGTTTCATTTACATATAAAGCGTGTAGTTGTTATAACCCATATGCAAAAGACGAAGACAAAGTAACGAGTAAAATTTTTGAAATTAAAGACGCACCTTATGTTATAGAGATTGAATCTATACAAGATTATTATATGTACCAATACAATTATTTTGATGAAAACTTAAACCCCATTGATAAACCTTTTGATGACCAATACGAAAAACCTTCTAACACAGTTGGTGGTACCACACACGCTGTTATGTAGTTTTATTCATACACATATAAGGTGGTGTAGATATGAAAGGGTATGAAATCTTTACAAAAGAAAAAATGCTTTATCTTTACAAAGCAACAAAACCTATTAAATATAAAAAGTTGCAAGACAGAATATATTTTGAACTTTCAAATCACATTGACGATATGTTCTGCGATTTTATTGATAATGGTATGAGCGAAAAAGATGCAATTGAAAAGTTTCTCAACGAAATGGGAAGTCCCGAAGAATTAGGCGAAGAATTAAAAAAGGCTCACAAAGACACCCTACGCCTTGTAAAATTCATTAAAACGACTACCGTCTTTGCAGTTTTAATTTTAATTGTAACTATATTTGGTATTTTTGAAGCAAAAGATAATCTCGATTTAGCAAAACATTTCGGAGTACCCCAAGAAACTATTGAACTTGAAAAAAGCTTGTTTACATACACCAAATTAGAACATTGGTCTTTTCCAATCGATATTTATTTCTATACGGATATTGATTGGTATGACCTACATACAACTAAGCCATTATATAAAGTAAAGGAAAATAACTTATTTAAAGATTACTATGTATTAGATAAAAGTCAGTCAGTTTTGGTTGACACATTCAAAGCATCAGATGGTTCTTCTGGCGGTGCAGGCGGTATAATTTATGTTGATGATATAAATAAATTGCCTCACAATTACCATTCTGACAAAATCTCAAAAGTTATACTTTCAAATTATAATACAGATTTTTCATTTCAACTCAATTTAACTCCCGACGAAGTACTCGAGTTGGAAAGACTGGCAATTCTTGACGATTTAGGAGACCCTTTAGAATTTGAAGAACTTATCTCTTGCTCTGAAAACGACCCTTATTATTGGCATTTCGAGTTTCATATAAAAGATTTGGAAGGTTTATATTACGATTCAAGATTTTATTTATTCAAATCAATTGACGGAAAATACTATATAGGTCATTGGCTATATGGTAGCAAATATGGAAATATGTATATAGAAATTCCCGAACACCTTGCAAAGAAAATTGATAAATCATTTGAAGATGCAGAAGTAAAATTCGATGATGGAGAAACATTTTATGATTAATTTGTTGTTGACAACATACTAAAATAAGTATAAAATATATACATATTTGTAAAGCGTTGAGAAAGAACGACGGATAACCTAAATTTCCAGAGAGATTTCGGTTGGTGTGAGAAATCAATTTACTATCCTGAGACCACTTTCGAGTGTCGGTGAAAGCGTTAAGATTAAGCCGTACCGTATGACTGCGTTAAAGTCGTTTGAGTGGCAGAATTTTATAATTTTGCAATGCGGGTGGAACCGTGGAATGTTGTATTTATAGCATTTCATCCTGTTTTTCGGGATGAGATGCTTTTTTATTTTCGGGACGCCGAGTCGTCGTCCCCTACAAGAAGTAATTATTTGCGGGTCGTCGAGGACGCGAAAAAACTACGGGACGATGTGGACATCGTCCCCTACAGAAAAGGAGAAATATATTATGGTTAAGGTAACTCTTAAAGGCGATGTTATCAAGGAATATGATAACGGCACTACTGTTGCAGAGATTGCTAAATCTATTGGTATGGGTTTATACAAATCTGCTTGCGGTGGTAAAATTAACGGAGTTTATTGTGATTTAAGAACAGCAGTTAATGAGGACTGCGCACTTGAAATCGTTACATTTGATGAAATCGAAGGTAAAAAGACATTTTGGCACACAGCATCACACATTATGGCTCAGGCAGTTAAAAGACTTTACCCTGATACAAAGCTTGCTATTGGTCCATCAGTAGATAACGGATTCTATTATGATTTTGATTCAGAAATTTCATTTACACCTGAAATTCTTGAGAAAATCGAAGTAGAAATGAAGAAAATCGTTAAAGAGGATTTACCTCTTGAAAAGTTTGAACTCTCCCCTGCTGAAGCACTCAAAATGATGGAAGAAAAGGGCGAAATCTATAAGGTAGAACTTATCAATGAACACGCTGACAAGGGCGAGCCTATTTCATTCTACAAGCAAGGCGAATTCACAGAACTTTGCGCAGGCCCTCACCTTATGTCAACAGGTGCAGTTAAGGCATTCAAGCTCACATCTTGCACAGGTGCTTACTGGAGAGGCAACGAAAAGAACAAAATGCTCCAGAGAATTTACGCAACTGCATTCCCAAAACAGTCTGCACTTGAAGAACATCTTGCTCAGCTTGAAGAAGCAAAGAAACGTGACCACAACAAGCTTGGTCGTGAACTTGAACTTTTCACAACAAGTGAGTTAATCGGTCAGGGGCTTCCAATTATGCTTCCTAAGGGTGCAAGAATTATTCAGACACTTCAACGCTTCGTTGAAGACGAAGAACAGAAACGCGGTTGGTTGCTTACAAAGACACCATTCATGGCAAAGAGCGACCTTTATAAAGTTTCAGGTCACTGGGACCACTATCTTGACGGCATGTTTGTACTTGGCGACCCTGCTAAAGAGGAAGAAGGCGAAGAAGTATTTGCACTTCGTCCTATGACTTGCCCATTCCAGTATCAGGCATATTTAAACCGTCCACGTTCATACCGTGATTTACCATTAAGATATAACGAAACATCAACTCTTTTCAGAAATGAAGCATCAGGCGAAATGCACGGTCTTATTCGTGTTCGTCAGTTCACAATTTCAGAAGGTCACCTTATGTGTACTCCTGAACAGCTTGAAGAAGAATTCAAGGGCTGTCTTGAGCTTGCAATCTATATGCTTCAGACTCTTGGCCTTTATGAAGATGTTTCATACCGTTTCTCACAGTGGGACCCTGCAGATACAGAAAAGTATATTGGCACTCCTGAACAGTGGGATGAGGCTCAAGGAATTATGGGCAAAATCCTTGACCACCTTGGAATTGAATACAAGGTTGGCATTGGTGAAGCTGCATTCTATGGTCCAAAGCTTGATATTCAGATTAAGAATGTATTCGGTAAAGAAGACACTCTTATTACAATTCAGGTTGACCAGCTTCTTGCTGAAAAGTTTGGTATGGAATACACAGACAAAGACGGCACAAAGAAAAATCCATATATTATTCACAGAACATCAATCGGTTGCTACGAGCGTACACTTGCTCTTCTTATTGAGAAATATGCAGGTGCATTCCCACTCTGGCTCGCTCCTGAACAGGTAAGAATTCTTCCTATTGCCGACCGTCATCACGACAAGGCTTATGAAATCAAGAAAGAACTTGAAAAGATGGGTATGCGCGTAACCGTTGACGACAGAAGCGAAAAGACAGGTTATAAAATCCGTGAATCAAGACTTCAAAAGCTTCCATATTGGGTTATCGTTGGTGACAAGGAAGTTGAAGACGGCACAGTATCAGTAAGCAAGCGTGGTCAGGGCGACATTGGTTCAATGAACTTTGACGAATTTGCTCAGATGCTCAAAAAAGAAATTGATGAAAAAGTAAGATAAGGGGTATATTATGTTTAAGCCACTTACCGTAACGGTTATTACCGATACACATTATTATTCAAAAAAGCTCGGCACATCAGGTGAAGCATACGAGATCGCTGACAACAAAAGCGGCGTATTGCTTGCAGAATCACGTGAAATGCTTGAAGCAGCATTTACACAGATTGCAAATGACACAAGAACTGATATTGTTCTTCTTTCAGGTGACACAACAAGCAACGGTGACTATGATTCTCACAAAGAATTCATCGAGATGCTTCGTGACCTTAAATCAAAAGGCAAGAGAGTTTATGTACTTACTGCCACTCACGACTACAAATGGGACGGTATGACTCACAGATATGAGGGTAATGAAAGAATTCCTATTCCTGCTGCAAAGCGTGAAGAACTTTATGATATGTATAAAGAATTCGGTCCTGACGAAGCACTTGCAGTTCACGAAGAAAGTATGTCATATATTGTTCAGCTTGAAGAAGGTTACCGCCTTTTTGCTCTTAATGACGACACAAACAGAAACGGAAAAAGCGGTTTTTCTGACGAATGCTTTGAGTGGATTAAAGAGCAGGTTGCAGATGCAAAAGCAAACAACCAATTCATAGTTGCTATGACACACCATCCGCTTATTGCTCCCTCACCTATGTATGAGATTATCGGCAAAGGCGATATGATGGGTGACTATAAAATCCGCCGTGAACAGTTCGCTGATATGGGCGTTCAGTTTATGCTTACAGGTCACACACACGTTCACGATATTGACAAGCACGTAAGTCCTAAAGGCAACTATTTCTATGATATCTCAACTGCAGCAACTATAGGCTACCCTGCAACTATCAGAACAGTTGTATTCGATGTTCAGAACAAAGTAGTTTCAACAACAACTGACACAATTACTGAGCCTGTTAAATTTGACACACACGGCAAGGATTTACCTACATATCTTTCAGACCACCTTATTGGTATGATTAGAGATGTAATCAAGGCTGCGGGCGAAGATATTGACAAATTTGCTGATATGGCAACTGCAATCAGTATCAAGAAGAAGGTCAGTTATAAAATCGGTTGGATTTTAAAGCCAATTTTTAAATTCTTAAATTCTCTCAAAATCGGCACAGTCGGCAACTGGACACGTGCTGAAACAGGACTTAAGAAAGAAGATTATGCTGATATTAAAGACAAAGGCGTAGTTGATTTCATCGTTGATTTGGTACTTAATCTTTATGGTGGTAAGAGCCTTTACACACCTGAGGACAATGAGTATAAAATTGCAATCGGTCTTATCAATATTATCGATTCAATTATTAAGGTATTACATATTCCTCTTAAGAAGCTTGTTAAGGTTTCTGATACAGTTCGTGGAATTATTGAGCCGTTGCTTTACAACGACGGTATCCCCTCTTACGATGCAATTTTACCGATAATGCCCGTTTACGAGGGTGATGAGGTTGGGACTCAGCCGGAAAAGGCAGAAAAGGTTGACACAGTAAAAGAAAGTAAAAAAGGCTTGCCGATAGTTATTATTGCAATTCTCTTCATTCTTATCTTCCTTGTGCCGATTCTTTTACTTCTTCTTATCGGATTTATTGTAAATCAGATTAAATACCGCGAATATCTTAAATAATATTAAAAGCCGTCTTTTGACGGCTTTTTCTTTTGTGCATAGATACAAATTTTTTTATTTACTTTTTATAAATCCTACAAAAAACGAGGTGAAATAAGATTTTTAAAACAAAATTCAAGTCTGTTCTTGATTTTTTGGCAAAAAAAGTATATAATGGTGTTATATATTGAGGGGAGTATACGCATTTTTACCCATAATTTCGGAGGTTATTGTTTTGAGCGGAGATTTACACTGTCACACAAGGTTATCAGACGGTACTTTAGGCATTGAAGACCTTATCAATTTTGCAAAGAAAAAAGGTCTTGAAACTATTGCAATTACAGACCATGATTGTCTTGCTGGTACTGTTAGAGGAAAAATTATTGGTGCTCGTCACGGAATTCAGGTTATTCCGGGTGTTGAACTTTCAGCAACTGATGAGAAGAATGAGAAGAACGTTCACATTCTTTGCTATTTGCCTGATGCACCTGATATGCTTGAGGGACTTTGCAAAAGAAACTCGCTTGCTCGAAAAAAAGCAGGTCATTTTATGATGCTCCAGACTGCTAAGCGTTTCCCCATTACTACTGATTTCATTATGAAGTGTGCAACAGGTGCTACTAATCTTTATAAAAAGCACATTATGCAGGCTCTTATTGAGTGCGGTTATGCTGATTCATTCAACGGTGAACTTTATAAAGAACTTTTCACTAAAGAAAGTGAAAACAACATTCTTGTTGTTCCTAAATATGAAAATGTTAAAGATGTAATTGATGCTATTCATACCGCAGGCGGTATTGCAATTCTCGCCCACCCTGTCAAGAGCGGTTGTGTTGATATTCTTGCCGATTACATTGAATATGGTATTGACGGTATTGAGGTATTCCATCCAAGCGCAAACGAGGATGAACAGGCAGAACTTAAGAAGTTTGCTACAAAGAATAAGATTTTAATGACCGGCGGAAGTGACTTCCACGGACTTTATAATGAATACAAAGTGTCATTAGGTGATTACAGCACTCCTGACGACTGCTTACACGCACTTTTGACATACAAATCAAAGCAGAAAAGATTACAGAAAAAATTAGCACAACAGGCTGCTGAATAATATTATTCTGTATATAATAGAGTAAGGAGGTTTTCACAATGCTCTTTGACGACAGTGATATTAAAATTTTTAATGACGGTAAAAACCAAGGCGAGTCATCAGACGAAGTTGCGGTCATTGCTGAAATGCAAAAGCACAGAACTAACGGCAACATTATCAAAGCAAAGCAATTGGGAAAACACCTTGCTGAAATTTTTGTTGATGAGCCTCACCTGCTTTCTGACCTTGAATCAGAAATTGGTGAAATCAAGCGTGACGATGATGATATGTATCAGATTAAAGTTTTGCTTATATTCACTGCTGAATACTGCATAAATCATTTGTTACCTGCAACAGTTTTATCGAACACAGCAATCAACGCTATGTATGACAATCTTACAAAAAAAGCTGCTGAGTTTTATGACAGACTTGACGATGCGGCTGAATACAGTTTTTATTACCTTGCAGTAAGAAAAGCTATTGATATTTCAAAGAACATCGGTATTTCATTCGCAATGCTTTGTGGTGAAGATAAAGATGCTTATTACACCAATTTAGGTCAGCGTCTTTTTGAGGTTGCCGAACACGAAATCGAAAAGATTATTAATGGTTTTGGATTTGAGAAATAAGACAAAAATTACACCCTCATTCCGTAATGGAATGAGGGTTATTTTTATTTATATAAAGATTTTAAGAGTGCGATTTCGTGGGCATAGCCGTCTAGCTCGTTTGGTGTTTCGAGATAGAATGGTAAATCACGAAGTACGGGATGATTGATTATTCTTTCAAAAACTTCTGCACCGATTGAGCCTTCGCCAATTTTCTCGTGGCGGTCTTTATGACTTGCAAAAGGATTTTTACTGTCATTTATATGGATTGCTTTTAATCTGTCAAGCCCTATAATCTTATCGAACTGTGTAAGCACTCCGTCAAGGTCATTTACAATGTCATAACCGCCATCATAAATATGACAAGTGTCTAGGCAAACTCCCATTTTGTCGTCAAGTTCTACTCTGTCGATGATTTCACGCAATTCTTCAAATTTTCCGCCGACTTCACTGCCCTTGCCTGCCATTGTTTCAAGAAGAACTGTTGTTGTCTGTTCTTTCCAAAGAATTGAGTTGAGAAGTGATGAAATCAATTCAATTCCCATTTCTGTTCCCTGACCTACGTGACTGCCCGGATGGAAATTATACAAATTGTTAGGCACATACTCCATACGCTTTAAATCGTCAAGCATTGTGTTATAGGCAAATTCACGAATATAAGGCTTTTCTGCACAGGCATTGAGAGTATAAGGCGCATGGGCAAGAATTTTTGCAAATCCTTTTTCTGCCATTAAATCATTCAGTTTCTGAGCATCTGCAGGGTCAATTTCTTTTGCACTGCCCCCTCTTGGATTTCGTGTAAAAAACTGAAATGTATTGGCATCTATTGAAAGGGCTTCAAGCCCCATATTATAAAAGCCTTTTGACGATGACAAGTGACATCCTATATTTAACATAATTTACCTCTGTTATTCTTTTGTTTCGTTATCTTTTTTCTTGAGTTTTGCCTTATAGTAGCCTGACGTTACAAGGAATGTAACCGCTGAGGCAATAGCTGCAACAATGACTCCAACCATAATCATAACTGCATAATGATAAAGCTTTGTAACCTTATTATTTTCGTCATTTATTTCTGCCCATATACTCTGGAAGAAATTATCTTTCTTTTGTGGCTCGGTTACAGGCTCTGTTGTAGTAGGTGCAGTTGTTGATTCTGTTGTTGACTCGGTTGTGCTTTCTTCAGTTGAGCTCTCTTCTGTTGAAGATTCTTCAGTTGAACTTTCGGTTGTAGGCTCAGTTACGGTGATTTTGTAGGTAACTGTCCAGCCATTCTGCTTTGCAGTAATTGTTGTTGAGCCTAATGCAATACCTTTTACTGTGCCGTTAGATGATACTGTCGCAATGCTTGTATCTGCAGAAGACCAAGTTGTTGTGTAACTGTCAGTTGCATCTGAAGGAACTTTTGTGACTTTAAGTTTAAGAGTATCACCCATCTCAACTGTTTTTGAAGAATTACCATAAACTGCAATTCCTGTTTGTGCTACTGTTACGGTTACCTTACAGGTTGCGGTTTTGTTTCCTGCTTTTGCGGTAATTGTAGCAGTACCGCCGCCTACTGCGGTAATTGTACCATTACTTGAAACTTTAGCTACATATTTATCGCTTGTTGAGTATGTAACAGTTTTATCGGTTGCATCACTTGGGGTTACTGTTGCGGTAAGTGTTGCAGTTTCACCCTTTTTAAGCGTAACACTTGTTTTATTGAGCGAAATGCCTGTTACGGCTTTGGTGATTGTGACTTTACC
>CAYXMF010000026.1:11970-15316 GCA_964465845.1 uncultured Eubacteriales bacterium
CACTTGTTTTATTGAGCGAAATGCCTGTTACGGCTTTGGTGATTGTGACTTTACCGTTTGATGAGCTTACTGATACTGATGCACCATCCTCTGTGATATGGTCACCTGAAAGACTTGATGGTGTTACAGTAAGAGTTGATGTTCCTGAATCCTTTAAAATCTTGAATTTTGCTGTAAAAATTGTTCCGCCCTTTGCAGATGAAGATGTGTTAAGCTGACCTGCAAAGGTGATTTTTGAACCGCTCTGGTTAAGACTGCCTGATGCTACTAATCCACCTTTAGAACTGCTCACATATTGAAGCTCTGATGAATTAAAAGACAAACTGACCTGAGTTCCCCAAAGAGCAACTCCGCTTGACATTTTTACGCTGACGGTTACTGTATCGCCTTTTGCACCGCTTGCGCTTGTGCAGGAATATGTTACACTTGCCGCGTTTGCAGGCAACACAAACATTGAAAAAAGTATTATAAAGGCAGTTAAAATTGCCATGAATTTCGATGTTTTTCTCATATCAATCACCCGGATAATCAGTATAGTATTATGATACAATATTTGGCTATAAAAGTCAATGAATGCGTATTGGAAATAAATACAAAAGCAGGGTTTACACCCTGCCCCGATTTATTATAAATTCAAAACTGATGATGCTATTGCAAAATAGATTAAAAGTGTTACAGCGTCAACGATTGTTGAAATAAACGGACTTGACATTACAGCCGGATCAAATCCGATTTTCTTTGCAATAACGGGAAGAACTGAACCAACCACTTTTGCAAACACAACTGCCGCAATCATTGTAACGCTTACTACGAGTGCTACCTGCCAGCCGATATCATCAAAAATCATAAGCTTTACAAAATTGACAATTGCAAGTGCAATACCGCAGACAAGTGCAATCAAGAATTCTTTTAATACCACTTTTAAAGTATCTTTAAACTCAATTTCACCTAAAGAAAGTCCACGAATGATTGTTGATGATGACTGATTTCCGCAGTTACCGCAAGTACCTGTAAGCATTGGAATAAACGCTGTAAGAGCCACGCAAGCGGTCAGTGCGCCCTCAAAATGAGTAATAATCTTTTCAGTAAAGGTTGCTGACACCATCAAAAGCATAAGCCAAGGAATACGCTTTTTGAAATTCTCAAAAACGCCCATTTTAAGATATGGTTTATCAGTAGGCGTAATACCTGCCATCAATTCCATATCTTCTGTAACCTCTTCCTGCAAAACGTCAATAGCATCATCGACTGTGATAATACCAACAAGTCGATTTTCACCATCAACAACAGGCAATGCCAACAAGTCGTATTTCTGGAAAAGGTCAGCAACAATTTCTTTGTCTTCGTGAGTTGTTACAGAAATAACGTTATCTTCCATAATCTCACGGATTTCGGCATTCTCATCAGCCAAAAGCAATTCTTTAGCAGTGACAACACCTTTAAGCTTACGCTTACTGTCAGTAACATAACAAGTATAAATTGTTTCTTTATCAACACCTGTTCTGCGAATTCTTGTAAAAGCATCAGCAACAGTCATTGAGCGTTTTAAATCAACATACTCAATTGTCATAATGCTTCCCGCAGAATCTTCAGGGTAACGCAAGATTTCGTTGATTGACTTTCGTGTATCCGGGTCTGTATGACGAAGAATACGCTTAACAAGTGTTGCGGGCATTTCTTCAATAAGGTCAACAGCATCGTCCACGTAAAGCTCATCAAGAACTTCACGAAGTTCAGTATCGCTGAATGCACGAATAAGCATTTCCTGATACTCAGGTTCCATATTAACAAAAACTTCAGCCGCTAATTCTTTAGGCAAAAGTCGGTAAATGAGTGTCAGGTCACGCTCTTCAAGTTCCATGAAAAGTTCAGCAATGTCCTGCTCATTCATTTCGGTAAGAATATCTTTTAACTCCTGCCATTTTTTATTACGCAAAAGTTCGGTTAAAAGTTCATAGGTTTCCATTTTTCACAACTCCTTTTCATAGGGTATTATTTGTGAAACACGGCGAGTAAATTACAAATTGCGGAGCGCATCCGCATTAATACTCGGAGGTTTCGAGGTTGTACTTCGGTATGTGTCCACAATTTTCACTCCTTTAAAAACAAAATAAAAAGACCACATATTTGCAAGAACGCAAAAATGCAGTCAAGAATACTACACAATTCGTTCAAGCTTTAGCTTCGCAGGGCGATGAAATTACATTAAATCATACCTTGTTTTTCGATATGACCTGCTGACCTGCTAATAGTGTCTCCACCATTTCGCGGCAGTAATCCGTATCCCTGTGGTAGCCTTACCTACCGAATAGGTTTTGTTACCTTTTTATTATCTTCCTAAAAACACGATTTGTCAATAGAAAATTCGGACATTTTAAAGTTTTTGTGAAGATTACTGACGTTTGGCATTTTGCACATACAGAATTTCGACAATTTGTTTAAGATTAACGAAAATTTGCTTTTTGCGTTCATTTTTTGTTAAAAATCAGTTTTTTGCGTTGAAGCACCGCCGAAAGTGTGTTAAAATTATAGGGTATGTAAAACATTATATAAGGAGTGCATAACATGAGTTTATCTCAAACCGTAAAAAACGGTGTTGACAAGGTAAAAACCTATTGGAAAACACCACCAAAAGGCCGTTATATGAATTTCCGTGAAATCGCGGCATATTCAGGTGGCGGTATCGGTGCTTATATGATTATCACATTGGGCACAGCTTGCTTGCTTTCAGCTACGAACACACTTTTATCAAGTGCTTTGGGCGTTGCACCTATGGATATGTACATTATGTATGTTATTGCCGTTCTTGCAAACATTCCACTGACAGCAATACGTGCAAACATCATTGACAACACCCGTAATAAAGCAGGTAAATACAGACCTTACATAGTTACAATGGCTATTCCTACTGCCATTATATGTATTGCAATGGTTTGGTTCCCGTATGACAGTTTCGGTGCTCTTTTCGGTAACGGAGAAATCTTTGGCAAGACATACGCTTACATTTCAAAATGTGCAGTTATTATGGTTCTTAATCTGTTACTACACTTCTTCTATTATTTCTTCTATGACGGATATGAGAATCTCATTCACGTGCTTTCTCCTAACTCACAGGAAAGAGCTGATGTTGCATCTGTAAAGAGTATTGTTTATTCATTTGCTCCCACAATTGTTAACCTCTTTACACCAATTATTGCTGATAAACTATTTGATACAAATACAACCGACATCCGTGTTTATAGATTCCTTTATCCTATTCTTGGCGTATTAGGCATTTTGCTTTGCATTATTGTTTATAAATACACAGAAGAAAAAATCGTTCAGGCAAGAACGCACGTTGTTCAGA